>JAAXZI010000234.1 GCA_012719955.1 Phycisphaerae bacterium
GCAATGTAGTAGCGCGTCAAGGCCCGCTGCCGGCGTTCATCAAGCTTGCGACTGGCCGTCAGGGCCAGGGGATGCGCGGGAATCACCGTGCCCTGCCGGATGATCCGAGCGACTTTCTCGTCCAGTTGTGTATGCATATCAGCAGCCCATTTTGCCACAGAGGACGCAGAGAGGATCAAAGAATTGGAACCGCAGATACACGCGGATGGACGCAAATTAAGAAACTGATCCGCATCCATCTGCGTTCATCTGCGGTTAATCTGATTCTCTGCAATCTCTGCGGCCGTTGTGTTACTTGCTAAAACTTCCCGTCGCGGACCTCGAAGTGCGTCGGCTTGCCGAGGCTCTCGCCGCCGCGCATGACCCAGTCCGCCGCCCATTCCATGATCTGTCCGACGGCCACGCGCGGATAGCCCAGCAGCCGGTGGGAGCGCTGGGCATTGACCAACAGCGCGTCGGACGCCTCCTGGCCGGTGAAGCCGGGCGGCTTGCCCATCCACTGGCCGAACTGCTCGCAGATGCGGCGGACGCTCAACTGCTCCGGGCCGGTGATGTTGAGCACCAGCGGCGGCGAAGAGGCATGTTCCAGCGATTGGAGGGCCTGGGCGTTGGCATCGCCCTGCCAGATTACGTTCACGTGACCCATGGACAGATCGATGGGCCGCCCCTCGAAGACTTTCCGGGCCAGGTCTACCAACACGCCGTAACGTACTTCGTTGGCGTAGGTGAGCCGCAGGGTGGTGACCGGCGTGCCGTGAATCCGGCTGAAATGCTCGAAGATGCGCTCCCGCCCCAGGCAGCTCATGGCGTACTCGCCCACCGGGTCGACCGCGTCGGTCTCAACAGAACCGCCCTTCCAGAGCGGCGTCAGCGGGTACACGTTGCCGGTCGAGAAGACGACGATCCGGCTCTGGCGGTAACGCTCGGCGACCATGCCCGGCAGATAGCTGTTCATGGCCCAGGTGAGCGCCTCCTGGCCGGTGCTGCCGAACTTCATGCCAGCCATGAAGATCACGTTGGGGGCATCTGGAAGTCGTTGGAGGGCCTCACGGTCCAGCAGATCGCAGGCAACGGTCTCAACTTTCCAGCTTTTCAGGCGGGCCTCCAGGCCGGGTACCGAGAAGCGGGCCACGCCGATCACCCGGCGGCGCACGCCGGCTTCCTCGCTGGCCCGAACGGCCATGCGGGCCAGCGTCGGCCCCATCTTGCCGCCCACGCCCAGCACTAGAATGTCGCCCTCAACCCGCCGGAGCGATTCGATCAGCCCCGGCGTCGGCGCGCTGAGGCGATCTTCGAGGTCGGCAATGTCTCGAATGGGGTCCGCGGTCACAACCATGAAAGCCCTCCCGGCAGATCAAATCCAATGTCCATCTGTGCCGGGCGGCAGTGTACAACAAAAACAGCGGGTCGGGAATATCTTCCCGTGGTTCAAGTGCGCGCCTGTCCAATGCGCGGTCTGTTCGAAGGGCTCAGTTTAGCAACAGGTACTCGCTGAAAAAACACGCTCTCACAAGCTGATTTTGCAGGAGCATTGACAAACCGCCCTGAGTGCCGCATCTTCCCCCACTGGTATCTGGAATTATCTCTTTCAGGTAGCTGATCACATGACACCCACAACCGCATCGCTGCCCGAGGGCGTGATTTTCGATATGGACGGCGTCCTGCTCGATTCGGAGCCGTTCATCTGCAAGGCCGCATGCATGATGTTCGCGGAGCGCGGGCTTACCGTGCAGCCGGAGGACTTCCTGCCCTTCGTGGGCGCGGGCGAGAACCGCTATGTCGGCGGCGTGGCTGAGAAATACAACTTTCCGCTGGTCATCGAAGAAGCCAAGAAGCGGACCTACGACATCTACCTCGACATCATCCGCGGACAGCTCGAAGCCCTGCCGGGGGTACACACGTTTTTGGAGAAGTGCCGCAAGGCCGGGAAGAAGATCGCCCTGGCGACCAGCGCGGACTTCCGCAAAGCCGAAGGCAACCTGCGCGAGATCAAACTGCCTATGTCCACCTTTGACGCCATCGTGACCGGCGAGGACGTGGTACACAGGAAACCGGACCCGGAGATCTTCCTGACCGCGGCCCGGAAGCTGGGGCTGGATCCGCGGCGCTGCCTGGTGGTTGAGGACGCGGTCAACGGCGTGGCGGCGGCCCGGGCGGCCGGAGCCCGGTGCCTGGCCCTGACCACCACTTTCACCCCCGAGCAACTGGCCGGTGCCGACTGGTTCGGGCCGAACCTGGCGGAAGCCCCGGTCGAGGTCCTGTGCTGGCCTTAGGCCGGCCGGTTCGGTGGGGTTCGTTTCGGGCGGCTGCGAAATCCCCTTCGCTCATCAGCCGGGTGCGTCGATGTGCACCCATCAGCGCCGCCGCCTGAAATCTTGTTGCTGAGCGCGGCAGGTGGATCAAGCCTTGGCTATGACGGCATTCAGCTCTTTCAACAGGCCGGGGGTGTCGCCGCCACAGTGCTTGCGGGCGAAATGGTGCAGCGGGACCGGCGGCGGGTCGGCCTGGCAGTCCTCGCACATGCCGTGCCGCAGAAAAACGTCAAAGGCTTGCGGATAGGCGGCCAACAGGTCTCGAACGGTGGTATTCTCGTCGATCGCCAACATGATGGTCGTATCTCCTCAAACAAAAAGCCCGGCCCGACGCCGAAGCGTGGGGTTATAGGGGACCGCCGAGGCGACGGCAAGGTGGATCTGAATCCCCCGGGGGTGGGCATTTACCCGCCGGTATTTTGGAGGGCGGGCATCTTGCCCGCCGGAATTCTCGGGGGGCGGGCATCTTGCCCGCCGTATCCGAGCCCCGAGCGCCAGCGAGGGGACAGGGAGACAAGGCGAAGAGGGGACAAGGAGACAAGGGGACAAGGAGATACGGGGTGCCAGCTTGGGGCTGCGGTTTGCCCAAGCGACCGAACGTGCGTTTAGCAATGGCCGTGCGGAGGCCGGCCGTTGTGGCGGATACCGACGGTCAGGGGCTGAAACGGCCGGCACAGAGCCCGGCCGCCACGCGAGGAGCAGGCGGGCAGACCGTGTGAGAACGGCCGGTACGGAGCCCGGCCGCTACCCGCGAACGGGATAGCGGCAAACGACCGCCACGCAGGGGCAGCGGGGTGTATAAATACACTGAAGTTAGCACGTTTTGGACTTATAGCCGTATGCCGTGAGCTTTGGCCGTGTCCAGCAGCACGCGGGCCATGATCTTGTAGCCGACGGAGTGCGGGTGCAGGCCGTCGCGGGCCAGGTCCTTCCGCAGGGCGCCCTTGGCGTCCTGGACCGCAGAGGCGTAATCCACGTAGATACATCCCTTGGCCTGGCAGGCGGCCTTGAGCCGCTCGTTGATTCGGGCCCGCAGGTAAGTGCGCTGGCCGTGCAGGCGGTAATCCTCGTTGGTGGGCAGGATGGAGCAGACAAAGACCTTGATGTCCGCGGCCAGGGCCGCATCCATCATGGCTTCGATGGAGGCGGTTACCGCGTTGATGATCTCATCGTCGGGCTTGTCCGCCCGGATCATATCCGCTACGTCGTTCGTGCCGGCCAGGATCACCACGTTCCGCGGCCGGAGTTGAATCACGTCGGCCTCGAACCGCTTGACCATGACCGAGGCCAGGTCGCTGCTGATGCCGCGGTTCTCGATGATCTCGCCGAGGGCGGGGCTGAAGTAGACATGCAGGTTCCACAGCTCGGTGATCGAGTCGCCCATGAAGACCGTGCCGACTTCCTTATCCTCACGGATGATCTGCTCGTTCCAGAAGTCGAAGAACCCCCGCCGGACGTCAGCAGCGCCGTTTGCGCCGAACTTGCCCGGCCGGATGACGGTCCGGCGCTCGGCGGCCGTGCGGGCCACCCGGGCCACACGATGAACTTCCGGCAGGGCCAGTCGTTCCGACGGCTGATGGCACCCCGGGCCGGTGAATGCCAGGGTGGAAAACAGAACAGACACGACAAGTCGACGAGATCGGTTCTGCACGATGACCCTCCTCCTTCCGCAAGATGATTTCGTGTTGGATGAGCAGTATACGGACAGCGTTCCGGCGTGAAAAGCATGGGCGATATTCCCGCATGTGTGCTGTATGCCACGGCTCTTGAGCCGTGAACCTCGGGGGTAACGTGGACAGGGGTGCAGTCCCCGATGACAATACGGCCCGCCGGCCGGCGTTCAGATGGGCCGGCAAGAGGATGGTCTGATGAAACGAATAATAGTCACAGGCGCATCGGGATTTGTGGCGGGAAGCGTGATCTGCCAGGCCGGGCCGGAATGGGAGGTGCATGCATTCTCTCAGAAACCCGCGCCATTCCAGCGCGAGGGACTGATCTGGCATCAGCACGGTCCGCTGGCGGAACTGCTCCAACCGGGCGAGTTGGAACGGCGCTTCCGCGAGATTCAACCGGACGCGGTCATCCATATAGCCGCCATCCCTGATATCGACTACTGCGAGCAACACCCCGACGTCGCCGACGAGGTCAATGTCAACTACACCATCGCACTGGCCGAGATGTGCCGCCAGCAGAAGGTGCGGATGGTCTTCACTTCCACGGACACCGTGTTTGACGGGAACAAAGGTCATTACGCCGAAACCGACCCCCCTGCTCCGGTCAACCACTACGGCCATACCAAGCTGCGGGCCGAGCGGGCGGTAGCCGACCGGCTGGAGGATTTCTGCATCGCCCGGCTAGCCATCGTGATGGGGCTGCGTTTCTACGGCCAGGGGAACTCCTTTCTATGCCGGCTGAGGGACACCCTCGAATCCGGTCGTGAGGCAAGCGTGCCGGCCGAGGAGATCCGCTCGCCGGTCGACGTGGTGACGGCCGGTCGGGCGCTGCTGGAACTGGCGGGCAATACGTTCCAGGGGATCATTCACCTGGCCGGCAATGACCGCCTGAGCCGGCTGGACTTCTCCCGCATGATCGCCGGGCGGCTCGGATACCCGCCGGAGCGGGTCGTCGCGGCGACCGCGGCGGACATCCCCGGCCGGGCGCGACGCCCGCGCGACGCCTCACTGGACAACTCCACGGCTAGATCCGCCTTGAAGACGCCCATGCGAGGGCTGCTGGATGGGCTCGAACTCGTGCTGAGTACCGAGCGCATGAAAGACGAGAGATGACAGCGAAGAGATAAGGGATCCACGATGAAAGATAGAAGCTCCCGTCACACGGGTTGGGCCGCCTTGGCCGTGATGGTGGCAGTGCTGGCGGTGGCCGTACCTGTGGTGGCTGACGATGCGCCGGTTGCCGCCCTGTTTGACTTTCCCCCTGCCCGGGTCGAGCCGGTATTGCTGGAAAAGCTCGGCGAGCAACTGAAGTCCGCCGGGTATTCGGTCATTTCGATCGATGCCGACCTGTTGTGCGACCCGGCCCGGCTGAGTGCCGATCAGATCGATCTGCTGGTGCTGCCCAACGCGGGCGTGTTGCCGGCACGGGCCATGGGACCCGTCGAGAAGTACCTCAAGGGCGGCGGGGACCTGATCGCCCTGCGCACGCCCATGTGGCAGACGGCCCTCATCGAGGTGGCCGGCCAGTGGACCACCCGCGAGGCCTATGCCCGATCGACGGCCGGCCAGTTGCCGGAGCACGTACTGTTTTCGTTTGATGATCCCGAGAGCATCTCCGGCTGGGAGCGATCCACCAATCACCCCGAAGTCGCCACCCGGTACGAGATTACGGCCGACGGCCCCGCTCCCGGCCGGCACGCCCTGCACGTCACCATCCCGAATCTCGATGGCTGGGACACGATTGGTGATCACCATCTCGATCGGCCCTTTCCCGAGGGGCACACGCTGACGGTCTTCTCGGCCCGCGGCGGCCCGCGTACCACCCGCCTGGTGGTGGAATGGGTGGAGAAGGACGGCTCGCGATGGATGGCGGTGGTGCCGATCTTCGAGACGTGGACGCGAATCGCTCTGCCGCCGGAGGCGTTCACCTACTGGGAGAGCGTTCCGGCCAGGGCCAAGACGCGATTCCGGCCGGAGAACGCCGCCAAGCTGACCGTGGGATTGGCCTTCACGCACACCGGGCAGGTCGGCGGCCGGCACGAGTTCTGGATCGGCCCCTTCGGCACGGCGAAGCCCTCGCCTGAATACGCCTTGCTGGTCGAGGACTTCGCGCCGCCGGTGCTGGACACGCTCTCGCCGGGGTACAAGCTGTTCGAGTGTACGCAGGTGGCGCGGCTGGACGGTGTCAGCAGTGAATTTGCCTTTCCCCGCAAAGGTTTGCCGCTTCCCCGGCAGATACGCTCGCCTCAGCCGCGCCCGCAGGGCAACGGGTTCGACAAACGCCGCGACTGGCGGTGGATACCGCTCCTGGAAGCCACATCCGGGGGTGTAAATGGATGGCGTGGCACGCCTGCGACGATGCTGGTCCATGCGGGTGGACGGTACAAGGGTGGAATCTGGGCATCGTTTGGGATCGGCGATCCGGAGTGGTACCTGCACGAGGAGGTACTGACGGGCATCGGGCGAATTGCCCGGCGGATTCGTGACGGCCTGTTTCTGATCGACGCCGGAACGGATCGCTATACCTACCTTGAGGGCCAGCCGGTCCGCCTGGGGGCCCGGATGGTCAACCTGGGCCGCCAGACATGGTCCGATGTCCGCCTGAATCTGATTCTGGACCGGATAGATGGGTCACGCTCCCTTCAAGAGAGCACGCGATCTGTCATACACGAGGAGAGATTGACTCTGGAACCGGGCCAGAAGGCGACACGGGTTTTCGAAGAGTCGCCCGCCGGCACTTTCGCTGACTACGTGCTTCGCGCGGTGGTAACTCTGAGCGGGGCTGGTGAGTCGTTGGGCAACGACGCCTACGTATACCGCCCCAGGCCCCAGAAGCGTTTTGTGACAGTCCGCAACGGCGAGTTCTTCCTCGACGGCAGGCGATGGCGGGCCCACGGGGTCAACTACATGCCCTCCTCGGGGATTGGAGCGGAGGATTACCATTATTTTGAGCATTGGCTGGGAGCGCAATCCTATGACCCGGCGGTGATCGAGCGCGACCTGCAACACGTCAGAGACCTTGGCCTGAACGCGGTGAGCATCTTCATCGACCACAGGATCATCGCCGAGAGCAACCTGCTGGACTTCCTGCGTCTGGCGGAAAAGCACGACCTCAAGGTGAACCTGTCGCTGCGGCCCGGGACGCCGATGGACTTTCAGTGGCCCAAAATCCGCGAGCTTATCGAGTATCACCGGCTGGCGGAAAACGACACCGTCTTCGCGTTCGATCTTGCCTGGGAACCCATGTGGCGGGGACATAACCAGCGCCGACCCTACGACCGCGAGTGGGAAGCGTGGATTGTCGAACGCTACGGCAGCGTCGAAAATGCGGAGAAGGACTGGGCTTTCAAAGTGCCGCGCGACGCGGACGGCAAGGTCACCAACCCCCTGCCCCACCAGATTGACACGGACGGCCAGTGGCGGCGGATGGTCGCGGCCTACCGGCGGTTTCTCGATACGCTGCTCTACCAGCGCTACAACGCCGCCCGGCGACTCGTGCGGAGCATCGCCCCGCATCAGTTCGTGAGCTTCCGCATGGCCGAGGCCGGCAACCCGACGTTCAAGGTGGACGGCTGGATCGCGTATGACTTCCCCTACCTGGCCGGCGCGGTGGACATGCTGGCGCCCGAAGCCTACGGACGGCTGGGCGACTGGGAAAAGATCAAGCCGGCGATGTTCGAGGCCGAGTACGGCCGCTGGGCCGCGCCGGACAAACCCTTTATCTGGGCCGAAGCGGGCATGAGCGTGTGGGACCTCTCGCACGAACGGTCCGAGCCCGAGCAGATGGAGAACCAGGCGGAGTACTACCGCGATTTCTACCGCATGCTGATCGCCAGCGGGGCCGACGGCGTGTTCTACTGGTGGTATCCGGGCGGGTTCCGCTGCCATGAGAATAGCGACTACGGGATCATCAACCCGGACGGCTCCGACCGGGCGGTGACCAAGGTGATCCGCGAACATGCACACAAGTTCCTGGAGGGGCCGTCGCAAAAGCCGGTTGATTACTGGATCGAGTTCGATCGCGATGCCCACACCGACGGGATCACCGGCGTCTATACGACCGTCGGGAAGGAGTTCTGGAAAGCTCTGGAGGATGGCCGGACGCCGGGACTGCGCACGGCCGGCACGGGAACAGATTCGACCAACTGCCCGCCGCTGGCGGTGGGCAACACGCCCTGGAACGGGGCCAACCCGCCGAAATATCTGGATGGCGCGTTCGATTCGGTGCAGGTGCTGACGGCGGAGGGCGAATGGGTAAGTGTCGAGAAAGGCGGGCGGGTCCATGTTGCGGCGGACCGGCCGGTTCTGGGGCGAATCGAGGTGACGAATCTCGCCGAGGCCAGGTGGGTGGCGCCTTCGGCCGGGGGCAGTTACCCTCCTGAACCCCGAACCCCGAACCCTGAACCCTTCAACGGCGGGCAAGATGCCCGCCCTCCGAGTGGCAGCGCGTATCTGGTCGTGAAAGGCGAGCATGAGATGCGCGTGCCGCTCATGGCGGACGCGCCACGGTTTGGGACGGCGGTGTTCGAGCGTGTCGAGCTGTCGCCCGGCGGGCTGAAGGCATCGGTGACGGTGACACTCACGTTCGAGGCGGCCGGCCGGACACCGTTTGGCGAGCGCTTCTCTCTGACCCTCGAACCGCGATAACCGAAGAATTGAACCGCAGAGACGCAGAGGACACAGAGAAGAAGGCTGAAAGGAAAGTAACAGAGGAAGCGGAGAACCTGTTGGGCTCTCTGCTTCCTCTGTTTTCTCCTGTTGATGATTTCTCCCGGGCAGTCCGGCGGCTCCTCCGGGATTTGCTCAGCCTGCCTGCCGGCCGCTGGTCCCGGCAGCCGGGTCAGGGTCTGACCTTGAACTCATACTGGCCGGAGCCGACTTCGTATGCCGCGGCATTGTCCTTCCAGTCCTGGAAGCGCACGCCCGGAGCCTGGTCGGCGGGTTGGCCGCTTTCAAGGATCGTGGCGCCCTTGCTGGCCGGGACATAGACCACCGCGCGGACGTTTGGAGGAATGGTCACGCGCAGGGAGAAGGTATCACCCTCCTTTTGCCACTCGCTGCGGATCCTGCCGCGGATGGAGTTGTACTCGGCCTTCGCCCAGGTAAGGTCCCCGCCGGGGCGCGGATGGATGTAAACGCGGTCAAAGCCCCGGGCCGCCGGCGCGGGATTGATGCCGGCCACCACCTTGTAGAACCACTCGTCCACCGAGCCGAACATGGGATGGTTATGCGAGAAGGTGTTGTCGCTGAACGCCCAGTGTTCCCAGAGCGTGGTCGCGCCGTTCTCAACCATGTGGCCCCAGCCGGGGAAGTCCTTTTGGGAAACAATGGTGTAGGCCACGTCCGGACGGCCGCGATCGCTGAGCACGTTCAACAGGAACTTGGTTCCGAAGATGCCAGTGCTGAGATGGCCCTTGTGCGTCGTGAGCACGTTGTCGATTAGGGCCTTCATGGCCGCGTCGGCCTCGGCGGCCGGGACCAGGCCCATGTAGAAGGCGATGGCCTGGCCGGCCTGGGTGAGCTCCTTGCCGTAAACGCCGGTGCCCGGCTTGAGATTTCTCTTGTTGAACGCCTCGCGGACCTGGGCGGCCACCTGGGCGTAGTGCCGGGCGTCGTCGGTCCGGCCGAGGATCTCGGCCAGCTCGGACATGAGCTTCAGATTGTAGAAGTAGAAGGCGGTGCCGGTGACGGCGGTAGGCTTGGGCACGACGCTCTCATGGTCGCTGAGGCCATTTTCAATCAGCCCGTCCTTGGCCTGGGATTGCAGGAAATCGACCCAGCGTTTGGCGGTGTCGTACTGCTCTTCGATCAACCGGCGATTGCCGTAGTACTGATACAGTTGCCGCAGCAGGACCGGGTGACCGCTGCCCCACTCCAGCGGGCCGGTGCCTTCGCCAAAGCCGGCATCGGCGATGCCCACGAAGGGGGCCGTCTCGGTGAGGCCCCCGTTGGGGCGGGCGGCGTCCTGATGATCGATGACCGCCTTGGCATAGAACTGGGCCATGTCAAAGTTGAAGAGGGCCATCTCGCTGGAGGCCACGATGTCGCCGCCGTAGCCGAACTTCTCGCGATGCGGGCAGTCGGACTGGACGCTGAACAGGTTGGACAGCAGCGTCCAGGGGATGATGCCGTGGATGCGATTGAAAAGCTCGTTGGAGCATTCAAAGGTGCCGACGGGCTCGACATTCGAGTTGAGGCGCAGACCCTCGATGGCATCCATGGTGGGCTTGTCGGGCAGGCCGGTGAGCTCGACGTAGCGGAAGCCGTGGAAGGTGAAGCGCGGCGTATAGGTTTCGACGCCATCGCCCTTGCAGATGTACGTCTCAGACTGATATGCCAGGTCGGGCGCGCCGGGGCCGCCGAGGCCTTTGGCCTTGATCTGGCCGGCGACGCTGGTCATGGGGTTGAGCGTGCCATCAGGATAGAGCAGTTCTCCGTAGCGGAGCTTGACGGCGGTGCCGGCCGGGGCATTGACCTTCAGGCGGACCCATCCGGCGAAGTTCTGGCCCATGTCGAAAATATGGACGCCGGGCTTGGGCTCCTTGAGGGCCACGGGCTTGAGCGTTCGCGTGATCTTGATGGGTGGAGCGAACTGGGCCTGGAGCGGACCGACGGGCTCCGTGGAGAGGGCCACAGGCCGCCAGCCGGTCGGAGGGCGGGCATCTTGCCCGCCTTGTGTCGCCGCCGTCTCCTCAGATGAGGCGGGCAGGATGCCCGCCCCCCGGAAGCCGGGCTCGTTCCAGCCGGGTTGTTCCTTGCGGGCGTCGTAGACTTCACCCAGGTAGAGGTTGTTCTTGAGGATGGGCGAGTCGCCGAGCTGCCAGGTTTCGTCGGTCACGATGGAGTCGCGCGAGCCGTCGGTGTACTCGATGTTAAGTTGAAGGATGAACCGGGGCCGGCCCAGGGTCAGCGCCTTGCGGATATTGATATGGCCCCAGAAGCGCAGCGGCAGCGGGTTGTACCAGCCGTTGCCCACGATGGCCCCGGCGGCGTTTTTCCCTTCGCGCAGCAAGTCGGTCACGTCATAGGTCGAATAGAGCACGCGCTTGGAGTAGGTCGTCCAGCCGGGGTCCAGCACATGGTCGCCGACCCGCTTGCCGTTCAGGTATAACTCGTAATAGCCAAGGCCGGCCACGTAGGCGCGGGCCCGGGCGATCTTTTTGCTGGTCGCAAACTCCTTGCGGAACATGGGCGCGGGATCTTCAGCGTAGAAGTCTTCATCTTTGGTGGGAAGCGGTTTGTCGCTGCAGATCCATTTGCCGGTCCACTCGCCGGGCTCCAGCAAGGCCATCTCCCACCAGGCGGGCCGGCTCCAGGGGGAGGACCGCCCGTTGACGTCCCAGACGCGGACTTTCCACCAGACGCGCTGGCCGGAGCGGAGCGGCTGGCCGGCGTAAACCACGTGGAGGGAATCCTCGACGTCCAGCTTGCCGGTGTCCCACAGGTCGCCGCGATCCCGGGCCAGGATCTGTTCACTGGAAGCGACCAGCACCTGGCAGGCGGTCTGGCGGTCGCCCCGGACCGTCGATTCAAGCACCCAGCCGAGGCGCGGCTGCCGGGTATCGATGCCCAGTGGGTTCGTCTGGTATTCACAATGCAGGCGGGTGATTCTCATCTCCGCCCGGACGAGGGCCGGGGTCATCCACAGAATTGACAAAGCACTTAATCCGATCAGGTACCGACGCATTCACTGTTCCTCCACTCGCGAGTCTGATTCTCTCTTCCCCCACCCGGCATGTTCCTCCGTCGGGATGCCGGCCAGCAAGCCTGGCGCCCGACGGGAAACCATTTTCTCATAACGCCTCCGGCGTTCTGTCCGCGGACCGGCGAACAGAACGCGAGAAGGACGGGTGCTTCAACATCACGGAACGGCTACCAGCCGGACGGCGTCCACGATGACATGGCCGTCCGTGTCTTTGTTGGAGATCTCGACCCAGGCCTCTTTGCCGGGCTCGAAGCGGTATTCGCCCAGCAGGGCCCATTCGCGCTCCTCCGGTTTGGGGGACCGCTGGTTGACCGTGACCTTGGCCTCGCCCTCGGCATGGCGAATCGTCACCGGGACATTGGTGGCCCGGTTGGGGTTGGGCAAGGACTTCAGTTGCACGCGGTAGCGTCCCGCCTTTTCGATTTTCAGGATGAACCGGGCGGACATGGCGCCCTTATCGGTGTTGGCGTCGTGCAGGTAGCCCCGCCCCACGTAGCCGCCGACAGCCATGGCTGGCACCCAGCGCCCGGTAAGCTTCGCCTGGCTGTCGTCCACCATGTCGGGGCCCGGGGTGATGCCCGGCTTGCGCACGGGGCCGGTCCATTTGAGGACCTGCCCGTCGGCCAGGAGGCGGTCGCGGAGTTTCGCGTACGGCACCTGCTGGATGGAGATGCCGTCATCGATAGCCATGCAGGCGGCGGTGGCCGACGATTGGCCGAGGATCATGAACACCGGCTCCATGCGGATGGAACCATAGGCAATGTGCGAGGCGGAGAGGCACACCGGGACGGCGAGGTTCTGGCATTCGGACGCCCGCGGGACGATGCTGCGGAAGGAGATGCCATAGGGGGCGGCGGGCGGCACCTGCACGTCCCCCTCATTGAGCACCCTTCCGTCCTTGGCAAACCGCTGGCAGTTGTGGGAGTCCATCTGGTAGGCACCCATGCCCACCGGGTCGTCCTCGATCTGCTCGTGCTCGCAGTGGTGCTGGGTGGTCACCAGCTCGCCGATCATCCGGCGGGCTTCACGGATGTAGAGCTGATGCGGCCAGTTGCCATTGTCAACAAATTCATCCTTGGCCAGGCCCCAGGAGCCGACTTCCTTGCGGATGCGTTCGGGGATACGGGGATCGTTGGCCAGCGTCCACATGAGGCCCTTCTGGTAAACCTCGTGCTCTTTGATAATGCGTTCGCGGGTGGGCCAGTCGCCGTCGGGGTACTCGTAGTTGTAGCCGATATTGTCGGTGGAAAAGCCGCCGTGGTTGTTGGTGTCGGTCTTGCCGTTGGGCATCATGACGTGGTTCATGAGCGGCACCTTGACGCCGGCGGCTTCAGCCTTCTGGAGGTAGCGGATCAGCAGTTCGTACTGTTTGGGGTCATACCCCTCCGGCTTGGGGAACGGGATACGGTTGTTCGGGTCCTGGGTGAGGCACATGCGGAAGCAGTACGCCTGCACGCGATGGTCGCCCTGGCCGTGCTTGCCGGGGTCGCCGCCGTGTATCCGGGCCAAAAGACCGCTGGAGGGGTCGCCCTCGATCACGTAGGGGTCCACCGGCACGTCAAACTGATGGTGCCGCTGGCCGAACTGGACGCCGTTGAGCGTTTCGCCGTACTTGCTGTTGGATTCACGGCCGACCGTGTAGGACACGCCGGCCATGGCCATGAGGTCGCCCTCGTAGCTGGCGTCGATAAACATCTTGCCGGCCAGGGTCGTGCCGCCGGTGGTGGTGACCGAGACGATGCGTGGTCCGTCCATTTTCACGGACTTGAGCCGCTCGTGGAGAAAGACGTCGGCTTTGGACTCGCGGACCATTTCTTTGATAAGGGCCTGGGCCACGTGCGGCTCGAACTTCCAGGCTTCATCCTGGCCGTAGTGCTTGCCCAGACGCTTGTAGAATTCGCGGGCCAAACCGCCGATAGCGGCCTTGTTGCCGATGTCGGTAGCGCCCAAGCCGCCGGTGGTCATGCCGCCCAGGTGCTTGGTGGGCTCGATGATCGCCGTGGTCTTACCCATTTTGGAGGCCTGCAGGGCGGCGACCACGCCGGAGGCGGTGCCACCGTAGACGACGACGTCGTAAGAGCGGGCAGGGTCGGCGGCCAGCGAGGGGGTGATCAGGAGAGCGAGCGTGAGTCCGCCACAGGAAATGATTCTCTTCATGATACCTGGTTCTCCTCTTCGCGAACGATGGACTGCAACCTCACGGGAAAGGATTCCCGGGTCGTGGTTATTTCCCATTCCTCTGCCGTCACTTCGCGGCCCCCTGCCCTGGCCCAAGGGCCGTGCGAGGTGTCGAGACCGCAAAGAGCACGATGTGTTCGGCTGCCGCTTACTGGCGGCAGTAACGCTCCCACAGTTGTACCATTTCTTCCGGCGGAAGCCAGTCGCCTTCGGTCATCTCCATGCCGCGGCACTTGGGCATGAAGATCAGTGTCATTTCCGCGCCTTTCAGGTAGCCGGCCACACGCTGCAGGTAAGCGGGCACGGCCTCATCCGGCTCGCGGACCGGGCCACCGTAACAGAATTTGTCAGCGGCGGCAAAACGCGGCAGCAGGGTGGCGAAGTCGTAGTAATGCGGCTCGCCCAGATTGACCCCGCGGATCTCGGGGGCGTCGAGATAAAACTGCATCTGGTGGGAGATGTCTCCGCAACTGTGGACCCAGCCGCCGCCGAAGGGGGCGAGGCACTTGCGAACATAAGGCAGAGAGAACTCCTCGTACTGCGCCGGCGAGAGCATGATGCTGACGTCGTCCACCACGCGGGCCCCGCCGCCCTCCATGTAGAGGGCGCCGTGCCAGCCGCCGTCGAGCGGTTCGCCGAGCTCCGCTTTGAGCCGCCTGCTGAGCCGGATGTAGACCTCGCTGACCACCTCCATCAGCCGGTGGTAGTAATCCGGATCGTCGGCCATGTCGAAGAAAATGTCCTGGCCGCGAAGCAGGAAGGCGGTGTTCATCGGCCCCTGCAGGTCGGGCATGAACACGTGCACCTGGGGAAAATCCTTAAGTGTCTCCCGGGCCAGGTGGATGAATTCGATGACCCGGGGGATCAGGCCGATCCTGTCCAAGGCATCGAGGTCCACGTCGAGCAGCCGTTCGCGCGGAGGTTTCTCCTCCACCCACGGCATGTCGTTTTCCGGGGCGTGGACCTTGCAGCCGAAGATGCTTGCCAGCGTGCCGACGCCGAAATTGGGCCGGAAAGAGAGCTGGGCATCGCCGGGCGTGCGCGACCAGCCGATCATGTCCCATAGCGATTCGATGAGCATCTTGCGCGGGTCGTGAAACTGCTCGCCCATGGGGTAGTGATCGAACTGGTGGTACTCGGGCACCGGCGGGCCGCCGCGAAGCTGGTGCTCGCAGTTGCGCAGATGCTGGGGACCGACACGTTTGGTGACCTGAAGCGACTCGATGCGCCCCAGGAGGATGGGCGGGCGATCCGGTCGCTGGCGGCGCCAGATGGCGGCCTGACGGCGCCGGCCGGCTTCGAGGCGCTCAGCGTCGATGTGAAGCAGGTCCAGAAGCTGACTCAGATCAGGATACATTTAGCGGCTCCCGCAGCATGATAAAGGCGGCCAGATATCTGTCCTTTCGGCTTACAAGTGCTTCACGCGACCACCGTATCGGGCCCACAGACGGGCATTACTCACGCCGTAGTCGGGGGTGTTGATGCTGCGGATCACGGGTGCGTCGAAGCCAGCGGCAAGCAGCTTCTGGGTGGCTGTGGCCAGCAAGGCGTGCAGGGTGAAGCTCAACAGCACGCCGCTGCTGGGCGCTACCGGGAACGGACAGCCTTCAAAGCGCAGCAGCGCGTCGCCCATGGGCATGGGCACGTCGATGAGCACTTCGTGCGGCGCATCGGCGGCGTTGAGTTTCGTCGGGTGCCGGCTGGGGTGGTCCAGCGGGATCTCGCGGGCGCAGGCTGTGGAGGTCAGCAGGATCACGCGCAGACCGCGTTGGGCCGCCTGGAGCAGCGTCTCAATCGTGAAACCGTTCATGCCGTAGAGATTGGCGACGATCAACGGATCGCCCGCCTGGAGCGGATACATGTCCAGCAGGGCCGCCACCGGCTCGGCGCGCTGCTCCTGGGCGGTGACATAGCGGACGCCGCTTTCCATCGGCAACGCGAAGATCGGATTGATATTGGCCAGCCCGCCGGCCCGGAAAAAGCCGTCCTCGGCGGCCAGACGCGAGTGCACGCCGGTGCCGATCAGGTGGATCAGGCGATCTTCACGGGTTGCCTGGGCGAGGATCTCGGCCCCCTTCTCGATGGCGGGCGCCTGGGTTTGCTCGATCCACTCCATTCGCTCCTGGAGCCGGGTTCGGTATTCGTGAATGACGGAAGATTCGGTAGCCATGTCTGTCTCGATTACTCCTGGTGGTTCAAAACCACCACAGCATGACCGCTGCGGGTGGATTTGGCAACTCCAGGCTGCGGGGGGAAAGTGTGAACGTGGGAAAGTGGGAAGGTGCGAAAGTGGATCTGCGGACTCCCGTTTGGGATGAGAGCGTGAGCTCCGCGTCTACTTGCGTTTTTCCAGCACCGACTCAGCAATGAGATCGCAGACTTCCGGCGAGCGCGTTTTCTTCGCGGCGGCGAGGGCCGGGCCGAGGATGCGAGCTTGCACCGCCTCATCGCCCAGTTGCCCGTTCAGCCGCTTCAGGGCGGCCGTCACTACTCCACGGTAGCTCTCGTGGGTCACGATGCGGTCGCCACGGTAACCGGTGCGTTCCAGGTAGCTGGCCGCGCTCATGAAGTAGTCAGTGAGCGCTGTGACAAGCTCAGCGTCGCCGGCGTTCGCCTCGACCTGTCGGGCAAAGCGGACCGCGTGAGCGTGGATCTCCAGCATGGCCGCGAGGTCTTCCAGGATCCGCGGCTGCCAATCGCCGATGAGAACCGCCAGCGGCCCCTTCGCCGAGGGATCGCCGGCCAATTCGCGTAAGCGAACAGCCAGATTGAAGCAAGGCTCGGGGCGATCCTCCGACAACGCCAGCCAGGCCTTCTTGAGCGTTTCGGGTTCCCGACTGAGCAGCCCACGGGCCAGCCGGTCGAGTACTTCGTCGGCCTCGGTGGCCGGATTGACACCCCAGGCCGCGCCGGCCAGGGCGGCGATATTGGGCAATTGGGCCAGCGGGGTTTGGGTGTTGCCCTGGATGGCGGTGATGCCGTGGGAGGCGGCGATTTGGGCGGCCTCGGCGATGCCGATGAAGCGAAGCTCGGTGAGCGGGCCGGCGGGCTCGGTCTCCAACAGGTTGTACGGGAAGTAGACCGCCTTATCGAGCAGGGCCAGCTCTTTGCAGGCCTCCAGATGCCCAGGCAGGCACACGAGCAATTGCCAGGGGCCGTGCAGCTCCGTGTTGATCTGACCGATGGTGTCGCGCCAATTTTTCTCCACCGACCCGGTGCCCCAACCATACCACATCCAGTAAATGAGCGGCTGTTCGGTGGGCCGGCGGCCGTACCGGTCGATCAGTTCGCGGTGGCCTTTGAGGATCTCGACAAATTCCCGGGACGGGCTGCCCTTCCACCCGCCGGGGTCGCTGTCAATGACCCAATAGCCGTCCGCGTGGGGAACCGTCTTGTAGAGATCGCTGCGGTATTCCAGGATCCGGGCCAGAGCCGCGCGGTCGCCGGGGTCGAGCCGCTTTTCAAAGTCGAAGTATTCGCGTTTCTCGATGGGCACGCCGCGGGCATCTTCGGTGATGTTGTTGGGGCAGCTTCCGAGGATGACTTTCATGCCCCGCTGCTGGTGGGCGTAGTCCACAATCTCCGCGTACCGCTTCAGGTAAGCCTGGTCCTCGGGGCTCAAGGGGTGCGGCAGCAATTCCATCATGGGCCAGATCTGGATGGTGTTGAAGCCCAGGCAGGCAAGCAGATCGATGTAGCGCTGCCAGTCCTCCAGCGTCCAGGAGCGCAGGGCGTACGGGCGGTTGTAGGCCCAGTGCAGATGGGCGTACATGCCGCGGGCGGAGAATTTCGGGGTCTTCCTGATCTCCAGCGGGACCTCCAGGGTGACATCGGCTGGGGCCATGCGGAGATGGTGGATGAGCTCGGCAAGGCCGTATTTGAGGCCGGCGGGCGCTCCTTCGATCCTGACGACCACGCGCTCGCGACTGCCGTCCGGCTCCAGGCGGGCGGTGAGCGTAAACGACTCGCTGTTTCCATCGTCCCACTGCCCGACCGCGATGTCGAAGTCCTGATCGGTGCGGGAACGCACGAGGCGGCGGAGGTCGTCGATAGCCCGAACCAGGAACGCCGGTGTCTCTACGGACGGTGCCGCCGGGCCATCGCGGCCTACCTGAATCCGGCAGCCGCGCAGGGAGGCCCGTGGCGGCGCTTTCCAGTCGCGGACTTCGCGATCGTCAAGCAACTCCTCGGTAAGCTCCTTGCCCAGCAGGTAGTGCTTGCGGTCGGGATACCAGAAATAGACCTTGCCCTCGTACTCGAAGAGACTCGGATAGGTACCGATCTGGGTCTGGGCGACAGGGCCGTCGGGGATGCCCCCATTGTCAGCCAGGAGCCGCGGACGGGTGAATACGAGGGGATGGTCCGGGTCGGCGATCTCCCGCCCTACCGCCACGAACACCGGCCGGCGGTTCTTCCGGCTGTCGGAGGGGCTGGTTCCGCCGAAAGCGCTCCCGTCGTTGTTGTGGAAGATCAGCACGAAGCGCCCGTCGCGCAGCTTATACAGCGGGCAGGGCGCCAGGGGCTGCTTGACCTTTTCTCCGCCAGGCCGGTAGCGCAATGGCCGGGGACGATCCCACATTTGGCCGCGATCGTTGGAGAGCGCGTAGTAGATGTAGCCGGTCCGCGTCCGCATGATGGTGACGAACCGGCCATCGCTCAATTCCTGAATGGTCGGTTCCTGGGCCACGCTGATGGCCGGCTTGTCCGGCCGGGGCACGCGCAGCCCGTGCTGGCCCTCCGGGAGGGTCGTGACGGTCAGCTTGCTGCCGTCGCGTTCGGTGAGGAGGTTGTCAAAACGAAGAAACCAGATCTCCGAATCACGGTCGAACAGGCCGCCCTCGGGCTGGATCGTCTTGCTGGTCCAGCGGGTGAACCCGACGATGACCTCGCCCCGGGAGGTGATGATGGGAGCCTGATAGACGACCCAGTTTTCCGGGGAGCCCGGCTCGGGGTTGGAAATGGCCGATTTGCGGATCTGCAAAGTGTGCACGTCGGACCAGGTCCGACCATCGTCGTCGGACCACTTGTAGGCCAGGGCCCCGGTAGTGTCTTCGCGGGCATCGGTGATGCCGACGTTCTGGTTCCAGAAGAGGTAGATGCGTCCGGTTTCCGGCACGACCACGGGGAACTGCCAGGATGCCATCCGGCCATGCGCATCGGCCGGGCCGCCGGCGACGGTCACCGGCCGGGACCAGGTTCGTCCGCGATCCTCGCTCCGGCTCATGGCCACGTGCTGGTCGGGATTATTCTCCCGCGTGCTCATGGTCCAAAAGGCCAGGAACGTACCGGCCTTCGTGGGCGTGACCAGGAAATGCTGGTTGCTGCCGTCGGGGCCGTGCGGGGCGCCGGGGACATAGACAATGTAATCGGGGTGGCTGGCGAGCGCATTCCGCAGATGGGCCGGGGCCGCGGCCGGTTGAGCCTGGGCCACCGCGCCAGCCAGCGCAACGATCATGAGAGCATACCGGTTCATGGCCGTATTAAACCGCAAGAACGCCCCGTACGCTATACGGCGAAAGAGGCGGATTCGCCGGGTGGAGCCTTTTCCCTGTTTTACGCGCCTGGCTCTTTACCTTTTCGCCTCGGGCCGGATTCGCTCTATTTTCCTCTGCCGAGTTTGCGTGTACCATGCTTCGACCACGCGGTTCGCCGTGCCAGTTTCGCCAAGGAGCCAGAAGATGACCGAGAGCGCTTCGTCGCGCCGCGAATTTCTGAAGACCACCTCTGCCGTCGCCGGCGGCGCCATAACGGCAGCGGTCGAGGCACGGCCAACCTCGCCCGCGGACACATCCAAGATCCGCAACTACAACCCGAAGATGGGCTACCGCCGGCTGGGCAAGACCGGCCTGATGATCTCCGAGATCGGTCTGGGCGGGCATACCACCGAGGATGTCGAGAATCGCCGGGCGGTCCTCAAGAAAGCCGCTGAGCTGGGCATGAACTACGTGGATAACAACATCGCCGAAGAGTGCGACCTCTACGGCAAGGCCCTGGGCAAGGATCGCGACAAGTGGATCATCGGCTTCGCCTCCTGGCCGGAGAAGCTCACACCCGATTACGAGAAGGAATTCAACGCGGACCTCTGCTATCGCAACATCGATGCCCGCCTGAAGGGTTACGGCACCGACTGCCTGGATATCTGGCGCCCGGTGGGGGCAAGCTGGGGCGACGGACAAACGAAGCAGGACACCATGTGGGACGTGAGCCCCCGCACGCTCGACATCGTCGTCGAGGTCTTTGAGAAGGTCAAAAAGCAGGGCAAAGTGCGCTTCCTGGGCATCTCCGGGCACAAGTCGACCGTTTTCCGCCGGGTGCTCACTGAATATCCACAATTTTCAGTTATTCTGTTCCCCTATCTGTTCTTGACGAAGCCCTACGGCGGGGACAGCCTGCTGGCGCTGGCCAAGGAGAAGGACGTCGGCGTCATCGGGATCAAGCCCTTTGCGGCCGGGGCCACCTTTGGCGACAAGGAGCAGGCGGTCACCTGGCGAGGCAAGGTGGACCCCCGGGCCACTTCGCTGCTGAAGGTAATGCTCCAGGAGCAGCGGATATCAGCGGTCATTCCGGGCGTGCAATCGCCCGAGCAGCTCGAGCAGAACGTGAAGGCCTCCTACTCGCGAGCCGAACCGCTTACCGAAGCCGACCGTAAGGCCTATCATGAGTGCCTGGACAGTTACGGCCGGCAGCTCAACGGGAGTTACGCGGGGTACCGGTGGCTGCATGAGTGGGAAGTGGTTTGAGTGTGCGGGGTTCAGAGCTCAGGGTTCAGAGACATCCTGATCCCGGGGTTCTGAGTCCGGCGTTGACAACAATCAAAACACGAACGACGAACATCAGACAATGACCACCAGCAACACACGCCCGGCGGGCCTGGGCGAGTTTGACGAGCCGATGCCCCAGCGGACCTTATTCGGTCATCCGGCCGGCCTGTTCACGCTTTTCTTCGCCGAAATGTGGGAGCGATTCTCCTACTACGGCATGCGCGCGCTGCTGGTCTTTTACATGCTCAAGGGTTTCCTGGGCTATGGAGACAGCGACGCATATGCCGTCTACGGCTCCTATACCGCGCTGGTCTACATGACGCCCTTCTTCGGCGGGCTGCTGGCCGACCGGTTGCTGGGGGCGCGGCGCGCGGTGGTGCTTGGCGGACTGCTGATGGCCGCCGGACACCTCATGATGACGGTGGAGAGCCAGGTGGGCTTTTTCGGCGCCCTGGCCCTGCTGATCTGCGGGAACGGCTTCTTCAAGCCCAATATTTCCACCATCGTCGGCTCGCTCTATCCACCCGGCAGCCCCCGGCGCGATGGCGGCTTCACGATCTTCTATATGGGCATCAATCTGGGCGCGGCCATGTCGCCGCTCCTGTGCGGTTATGTCGGCGAGACCTTCGGGTGGCACTATGGCTTCGGTCTGGCCACCATCGGGATGCTCGTCGGTGTGGCGGTTTTCGTGGCCCCATCGCTGATATCACAGGTCCTCCTGTTTCTGCTGGCCCTGGGAACGGCATTCAACATCTTCCTCGTGCCGGAACTGGTCGCGAAGCACACTGCGATTTCGGAATTGCTGCATTACTCCAATTATGTCCTTCTGGGGGCCCTGGTGCTGGCGGGATGGGTGACGTTCCGGGAACTTGCCCGCGGCAAACTTGAGGAGTCGCTGCTGAGCGTCTACCTGGCCCGCCTGGTCATCGTGGCCGGAGCGATCGCCGCCGCGGTGGCCCTCTTCCGGCACCATCCCGACAACCCGTTCTCGACGGGGGTGAACATCTTTGTCGGGGTTGCTCTGCTGATCGCCGCTGTCGTAGCCTGGGTGGCCCTGGGACGTGGCGGGTTGCCCAAGGAGGCCGGCGCTCCGCCGGACGCCGAGCGGCTGCGCCGTCCCGTGCTGGGCCCCATCAGTGCGGAGTCGGCGGTCTACTTGGGGACGCTGGCGGCCCTGGTGTTATTCGTGCTGCTGGTTTCGGGATTCGCGTTCTTTACGCACGACCACCGGCCCATGACGCTGATTCCCAACGCATACATCGACAAGCTGGCCGCCGGCGAGGGCGCCCTGATGCAGATCGCGGCCGTCTTCTTACAGGAGATGAGCCGGCCGGCCGGACTGGTTCTCATGCTGGCGGGGCTGGGCGCCGTCGTCTATCTGGGGTACGAGACCTTCCGGCTGGACCAGATTCGGCGACAGCGGATGTTCGTTATTTTGACCCTGACCTTCTTCTCCATGCTCTTCTGGGCGTTCTTCGAGCAGGCCGGCAGTTCGGTCAACAACTTCACCGATCGCAACGTGGACCGGGTCTTCGAAAAAGGCTATGTCACGGCGGACATGGTCGGGCAGACCATCCAGATCCAGCCGACCCAGGAACAGTGCGGCTACCACAACGGCGATCAACTCTTCACCCTGAATGTCCTTGACGAGCTGCGCGACAAGAACAAGGGCAAGCCCGACTTCACCATTGCTTGGAAAGTGGCGGAAGACAACGTGGGCATGGGCCTGGCCAAGCGGGTCGATGAAATTCCGGCCAGCACGTTCCAGTCCGCCAACCCGATTTACATCCTTCTGTTCGGCCTGGTGTTTACCGCGTTGTGGACGTTCCTGGGCAAGCGCGGCTGGGAGCCCAGCACGCCGGTCAAGTTCGCAGTGGGACTGCTTCAGCTTGGGCTGGGATTTGGATTCTTTTGGTACGGCGCGATGACCTCCAATGATCGCGGCATGGTGGCCCTCACGTGGCTGTACCTCGGATATCTCTTTCAAACCACCGGCGAGCTCTGCATCTCCCCGGTGGGCCTGTCAATGATCACCAAGCTCTCCCCCGGCCACCTGGTGAGCACGGTGATGGGCACCTGGTTCCTGGCCACCGCGTTCTCGCAGTACCTGGCGGCGATCATCTCGCAGTTCACCGGCGTCAAGCACGAGGGCGAGGACGGTGGGACCATCATCCCCCCACCTATCGACACGGTCCATCTCTATGGCAGCGTATTCGGCAAGATCGCGATTGCGGCCGGCATTTCGGCGATCATCTGTTTCGCGCTGTCGCCCATCCTGACGCGCTGGATGCACCAGGATAAGACCCTCGAGGCGTGATACGGTTTGGGTTGCAAACTTGCGCAGGTTCCTGCCTGGTTATTGGTCGCCCTGCTGCTGAGCGTTTGAATCTTCGTGCCCCCACCGCCGGAAGAGGCGGGGCGCTCAATGCACAAGATTCATTTGGAATCCGTTTGACGGTGCGTTGCCGTGCGGGTCTCTCGCGGGAAAGAACCTTCGCAGCCCGGCGGTTAATCGCGTCTCTCGGTCAGGATGCCCGATTGAACCACCTTTTCGGCCAGGCGACGGTGGGCCTGGACGAAGTCGCGGCAGAGCAGGTCGATGCGCTTGGCAAGGTCGCGGCGTTCACAGACGATGCGGGCCACCAGCTTCCGGAGGCGTTTATAGCGGATGCGTTCACGCCTCCGACTACGGTAAGAGTCTGTCGCCTTCTGAACCGAAGCGGAGAGGTATTCCAGATCAAACGGTTTGGTGAGGATGTCTGTCACCCCGGCCCGGACGGCCGCAATGGCCTCCTCGACGGTAGGCGATTGAGCCATGGCGATGGCCGGCGCGTTGTTGTTCTCATGGAATCTGTGGATCAGTTCGAGCCCGTCGTCAGGGAGGGACAGCGACACCAGCAGCAGGTCGTGCCGGGTGGTCAACTCCTCGCGCAGAGCGTCGGCCGCTGATTCCGCGTGGGTTACGCTGGCCCGAAGGCTTTCCTGAAGATATCGGCCTACCAGGTCAGCCAGGTCGGCGTCATCTTCCGCCAGCAGAATCTCGAGAGGTCGCTGCCGCATGCTATCTCCACAGCTGCAAGCGTATGGTTGATCCACTCGAGGTTCCGGCACGCGGCTCAAAAAAGGCCAGCGGGAGCTTTCGGCCGCGAGAGCGAGGAGGAGAGAGAGAGCACAGGCCTACGCCTCCCGCCTGGCCCGGAAGAGTCCACGCGTGCGTGAGCCCAGAGCGGGTTGCACGCGGAACCGGCGTACGCAGGCGGGCAGTTCGTGCCCACCTTTGGCATCCGACAGTCCACCGCAATTCAGCCCTGGTGAACCCCGATTTTACGCTGATCAGAGATTGCAGGCGGCGCGACCTTCACTCCTCCCACCACGGCTTAGGAGCCGTGCCCGACCGCCGCGGGAAGCTCCAGGATGGCCTGGGTCCCCTCGCCGTGACGGCTGAAGAGCCGGAGACGGCCGCCGTTGATCTCGGCCAGCCGGGCGGCCCTGGATAAGCCCAAGCCGCGTCCCCGGCCAGCCGGCCGGTGCGAGAAGAACGGGGCCATTGCCCGTTCAAGCACCTCCGGCGTCATGCCGCACCCGTTGTCCTGTATTCTGATCACAACCTTCTCATCGGACACATCCGGGCAACAGTTGATGACCAGCGAGGGCACATCCGAATTATGCATGGCCTCAACGGCATTACGGATGATTTCATCGAAGACGACCCGGATCTGGTCGTGATCAGCCTGCACTTTCGGCAGGCCGGGGGGGATCTCAATGCGGAATTCCACGTCAGAAAGGGCCTTTTTATCGATCCATGCCTGGCGAACCTCGTTCAACAGCGTGGATAAGTCCCATATCCCGGGCTTAGGCGCGGGCGGCTTGGCGAATTCCATCAGCTCATTAACCATGCCGCTGGCGCGGTGGGCGTGTTCGGCGATGAGGGCGGCGGCTTTGCGGACCTCCTCGTCAACGCCTTCCCGGTTGAGCAGTTGGGCCCGGCCGGAAATGACCGCCAGGGGGTTATTGAGTTCGTGGGCGGCCCCAGCGGCCATGTCACCGATCATGACCAGAGAACGTGCCCGGGCCAGATCGGCCTGCGATTCGAGCAGCTGCTGACTCATTTCGGCCAGTTCTTCGCTGAGCCGACGGGCGGCAAGCGTGGATTCAGCGCTGCCTAACCAGGTGCCGATCCAATCGGCCATGACCGGCACGACTTCGTCGGAATCGCCGGGCTTCTCCCCCGCCACAAGCAGCGCCCCTGCGAAGCCATGCTGGTTGCGGATAGGGAAGCACCAGGTCGCCGGAGCCTGCAAGGCGGCTGTAATGCGGTCCAGCAACGACGAAGGCAACAGGTTGGCCGGCAACCAGCCTCGACCGCCCTCGGCAACGAAGCCGAGATTGCCCGCGTCCCAGGCGGGCATGGCATCATGAACGCAGACGCCACCCGCGTCTTCCCCATCGGTGCGGGAATCGTCGGAAGAAATTCCCTCGCCAGGCATCGAAGAGAAATCGACGTCGTCGTCGGCATCCATTCGCGCGCCTGCAATCGTAACCAGTTCCCGGCACCGCGAATAGGCCACCACGACCACCCGGTCGGTGTTCAGAATGCCGAGCAGGGCTTGGGCAGCGGCCCGCGACACCTGTTCGTGGGTGGGATCATCCCCGACGGCCGTCTTGAGGGCGCTGATGCTTTCAAGGCATCGAGAACGCTGCAGAAGCCGGCGGTTTGCGTCGGCCAGAGATTCGTTGAGGCGGGCCAGTTCGGCATTGGCCCGGGCCAGGGACGCCTCATAGACCTCGCGCGAGGTAAGCCGGCCGAGTCCGATAAACTCGGCCCGTGCCTCCACCAGATCGGGCAGCGCGGTCTGGACCCGCTCCAGGGCCTCGGGTGAGAGGCCAATGGCGGCCACGGCCTGTTCGATAGGCCCGTCGCTGGTGTAGTTGCCGGAGTAACCGATGCGCATATACCGGACGAGGCGATCGGCGACCTGGACCAGGCGGACATGATCGGGGAAGGCGAGCCGACTGGGTGTCAGGGCCGGCGAGCCATGATGCAACCAGATCGATTCCGCGATCATGGCCGGCAGCTTCCAGTGCTGGGCCAGCCGGCTGCCGGCCAGGGCGTGATCCAGGCCGAAGATATCGCGTTCGGCATCGGCAATGCAGCCGAATCGCTCGTCGGTCCGGGTGACAACCCGGTCGTAGCTCCTGGGGAAACAGGCATCCAGCACGGCCTTGCCGATGTCGTGCAGCAGGCCGCAGATAAAGGCTTCTTCCGGTTGGGGCCGCCGGACAGGCGTCGCACTCGCTCCCCCCTGCGTCCGCGAGCCGCCGGGGTCACAGCCGGCCAGTTCTTCGGCGAGAAGCTTGG
Source organism: Phycisphaerae bacterium (assembly GCA_012719955.1). Classification (GTDB taxonomy): domain Bacteria; phylum Planctomycetota; class Phycisphaerae; order UBA1845; family PWPN01; genus JAAXZI01. Next base: position 25,989 of record JAAXZI010000234.1, read on the forward strand.
CGGCGCACCCGACGGCGAGACTGTGCTTCCAGAACTCGACGCGGTTGAAGCGGGCGCCGGCACGCTCCTTGCGGTGCGAGAACATCTCGAAAATCTGCGCGGACAGAACGAGGTTGCGCACCGCGTTCAGGCCCAGCAGCACAACGGCCCGATCAACCGTGTTGACGCCGCCCCCGATGCCTGCCCGGCGGACCAGCGCAAGCAGGCGCGCGGAGAGGCTCAGGTCCGACTCCACGGCCTGGATGATGTCGCGGGCCTTGGAGCGATCATCAGTGGTGAGCTCCAGCAGCCGGACGGCCACCGCCGGCAGTGTCGGCAAAGACTCTACCTGGGCCAACACCAGTTCAGCCTGGGTGGGCTCGGGCGGCACACGCTTTCCCCTCGTCTGTATCGCGGTCATGTCGGCTGCACCAGTTGCAGGATACGGGCGATCAAGTCGTCAATCTGGAAGGGCTTGCGCATGAAATCGTCCGCCCCTGCCTTGCGCAGTTCGGCGATCTCGTCCGGATCGGCCACGCCGCTGATAATGATGATGCGGATGTTGGCGAAGTTCGGGTTGGCCCGAAGCGTCCGGCACACCCGGTTGCCGTCAATGTCGGGCAACTTGTAATCCAGCACGAGGCAGTCGGGCTGGAACTCCTGGGTCATCATGCCGGCCTCGTAACCGCCGCGGGCGACACGAACCTCGAACCGGCCGTCGCGCTCCAGCAATTCGAGCAGCATGTCCAGGATGGCTTCATCGTCATCCACTACCAGGATGCGCTTCTTGCCGGATTCGAGATTCTCCAGCGGAATGGAGTTCTCTCTCATAAAGGCCAGCAGCGAATCGCGCGGAATCCGCCGAAACTTCGAGCCGGGTACGCGAAAACCTTTGAGCTTGCCACTGTCGAAGCAGCGTATGACGGTCTGTTGACTGACCTTGCAAATCTCGGCGACTTCTCCGGTCGTGAAAACAGTCTTCATGCTGTCGTTCCTTTCCCTCGCAGTCCCTCACGACGTTCCGGGATAGCTCGGTTCCCTCGTCAATCCCTCTGGCGCAGATGGCCATGCCGCAGGTTCCAATAAGCGGCAAAGTTACCCAGCTTCGCCATCTTGCCTAAGTAATCTACCAATACGACGGCGGAGCCGTCAACTGAAAAAATGCAGGAATTGCTGGAGAGTCCGGATACAGTCTGAGTCGAAGTGCAGGAGAAAGCCCAGCGTCCGATGCCCCACGGTTCGAGAGCCGTGGGCATCAGACGGCCGGCGACACCGTGTGTGCCACTGCTCTTGAGCAGTGCGGAATTTCAGGGCCGTTCCAGCGCGGCTCAAGAGCCGTGGCACACATGTCCGGGGACGGACTCTTTATTGGTCCGTCACCGCGATGCGCCCCAGGAGCAGATCGAGCTGCCGGGCCTTGCTGCGAACCCGCAGGACGGTGGACAGGACGTGCTCAGAGTGGTCATCGGCAAAGGTAAACACCAGCGTTCCGGCGCCGAACAGGCCGTACTCGATCACGTCGTCAATTTGGAGCCGGAAGCGGGCGGAACTGGTCGGATGGCGCTGCTGCTCGTGCATGAACCCATTGTGGATGATGATTTCGTTACGCTCCACCTTCCAGTAGTGGAAGCGGGTGATCACCCAGGCGACGACGAGATTGATGGCCAGCACCAGGGCGAAGACAAAATAGAAGGCGGCGTTCGCGTATACCCGGAGGCTGAACGCCTTCTCGAGGGCCTCCCAGACGCCCCCCTTCTTCATATCCACCAGGAGCAGCACGAGAACGATGACGATGAGCGTCAGGACCAGGATCAGAAAGCCCCGCAGGCTCAGGTCGTAGAGCAGGAGAATCAGGTTCACGAACAAAACCAGCAGGAAGAGGAGATTGACCACGTGAATGGCCACAAAACCCTCCTCGGCGCCCGGCATTTCGCTTCGCGTCATAGCGGTGATGATCCCGCAGATGATTGCCATCACGAGGGTGGGCAGCATCATGATGATCTTCGGCCAGGAACGAATCACCACCGGCTGGACGGTCAGTTCGGGGTTGGGGGCGGGTTGGGTTTCGCTCATTGAATCGTCTCCCTCTTGGCGGCATTCCACGCGGGTGTCCGGCCCGCTCGGAAGGACATCATATTAAGGCGATCGGGCTTTGCATGCCAGAGGGGTACAGGTGTTGCAGTGGCGTTGCCGGTTGGCGAGTACCATGCTTTCGCAGCAGCCGGGCGCGTCACCGGCCCACACCTGGGCGGCCGGCTCTTCCGGCCAGGTGATTTCGCGGAATCGTGGTGCCGGAAAAGACGTTACGGGCTCCCGATGACGGTACCGGTCAGATGGGGCGCTCCCTGCTCCACGGCCCAGGAGTACATCCGGCCTAACTGCGCGAGTTCCCGGCCCATGCTGTTGATCTCGCCCAGCATCTGCGGGCCAAACCACGCCCGCAGCAGGTCGAAACTGGCTTCACGGTAGGCCGCCGCCAGAATCAGAAAATCGGGATAGGTCCGAAGCGGCATCTCGGGACTCAGTTCCAGGTGCCGGGCCAACTGGTCGGACAATTCGGCCAGCAGCCTGAAATGATCCAGCAGCCTCGACTCGGCGCCGCCGTCGCGTGCGGCTTGCTCGGCCACGCGCTCCAGGGCCAGCCGTGCCGCGATGCGCACCTGGTCGGCGGTCGTCCGCGCGTTGGGACCATTCCACGGCACCTGGTAGGCTTGTCGGAGTTGGACCAGGGCCTGCCCCGCCCGATTCAGGTCGCCTTCGAGGTCGTGCTCAAAGCCGAGGGGGTAGAGGCTCCGCAGCGCCAGGGTGTAGTCGGTGAGCAGGGCATGGAAGTCTGTGTACGTTGCCAGCAGGTCCGGCTCCCGGTCCAGTTGCTGGCGAAAGACCTGAGCCCCCCAGGCAAGCCGCTGGAGGAGAAACAGGGCGCGTTGGTCGGTCGGACGATCCTGGGCCCGTTGCCGGGCGGTATCGAGCGCACGGGATAAGGCGATGTCGAGCGTCTCCGCCGCCGCCCTGGCCCGATTGCGGTCCCATTGCTGGGTGTAGACGAGGCTGAGCCGATCCAGGAGGACCTCGATCTGGTTGAAGTCGCGGATGACGCTTGCGTCGTAGCCGGCGTTCAGGACATTCTGCCGGGCCTGGTTGTGCATCGCGACCAGGCGGAGGTAGTCCTGGCGGGTGGGCTCCGGGTCCTGCCGAAAGCGATCGATCTGGACTGAGAAATGCTGAGCGGCACCGGTCAGTGCGGTCAAGTCAGTCAGGGCGAACGATTGCTCCCGACGGCTTGGACGGGTCTGCTGACTGGCAGCCAGCCGGGCGCGTTCGGCGGCGGCCTGGATTTCGGCCGCGATCGCCTTGACGTCGGCGAAGTTCCACTCCGGCACCGGAGGCTGCCTGTTGGTGAGAACCTGGGCCGAGGCAGGGCCGGTTGAAAGCAGAACGAATGTAACCGCCGCCAACGAAAGCATACCGGCCTGGCCGGAGCGTTTTCGCCGGCATCGGCAAGGCATCGATGCCGCGTTCTTCAGGTCAACAGCTCCTGGAATGTTGATAAGACGTTTCGGGCGGGCCGACAGCATGGCTATCTCCTTGACTGGACAGCGCGGAGCTGGGCGTGCATCCCATTAAAGATGTAGGACCGGCCAATGCAGGTGTCAATCGATGAGTTGTCCGGGGACGGAATTCATGCCCCCGGCAGTCCGGCATCGCGGCATGAGAAGGGCTGCATGACTGGACCCCACAGCCAAAGAGGGCCATTTTCTGTAGCCGTCTGGCTCCGTACCAGCCGTTTTGCCCGCAAAACGGCCGGCACCCAGCTTTCGCCGGGTACCCTACCCGACCGCTACGACCTTGCGCTGCAGTGCTGGATCACTGGCCCCATTTCAATTTCGTCGTCAGGGTATGCCATCCCGTGCGCGTGGGATTGCGCACCAGCAGGAAATCGCGCGGATGCCGGCGAACGATGAGCTGATCGCCGGTGTGCAGCGGCACCGAGACCTGCCCGTCCACCGCCACGGTGGTGCCTTCGTTCACCTGGCGGGCGACAACGGTGATCGTCGAACGCCCCGACACCACCAGCGGCCGGTGAGTCAGCGAATGAGGCGAAAGCGGCGTCAACACGATGGCGGACACTTCCGAATGAACGATCGGCCCGCCCGCGGACATGTTGTGCGCCGTCGAACCCGTCGGCGTGGAGAGCACCAGCCCGTCGCCCAGCACCGTGGTGATTTGCTCGCCGTCCACCAGGATCAACAGTTCGACCATGCGATACGGCGGCCCCGCGTGGATCACGCAGTCGTTCACCGCCACGCTCTCGAAGACCTTGCCATCGGGGCTCAGCACGCAGGCCTGGATCATCATCCGCCGGCTGATGAGCGTAGGGTCGTTCAAGATCGCGTCCAGGTACTGATTCACCTCGTCGACGTTGTACTCGGCCAGATATCCGAGCTTGCCGAAGTTGACCCCCACCACCGGGACCTGCCGCCCTTCCATCGCACGGGCCACGGCCAGGATGCTCCCGTCGCCGCCCAGGACCAGAATGCGGTCCGGGGCAGTGCGCAGGAGCTCTTCCGTCTCGGCGATGGTTCCCGTTGCCGTCACATCGGCGAAGCGCCCGATGCTCGCGACCAGCGAAGCCAGAACCGCCTCGGCCTCGGCCTTTGAGGGGTTACGAACGATGGCCACCTTGGGCTGACTGTTCATGGGGCGACATTATACGTGATCCGCAAACGAGTGAATACCGGGCCGGGTCGGCCGCAATGGCCGTTGATGGACATGCGGTATGGCCGTGCCGTTCATGCGCAGACAGCCCAAGCGTGCCTGCCCGCACCTCCCCCGGCCCCGCTCTCAAGCTCGCCTGTGCCGCAACCGGGCTCGTCGCGCCGCCTCTTCGTGCGGCTGAATGCAGTAGACCACCCGCAGGCAAATGAGCGTCAGCACGCCCAGCGCCGCCAGGGCGGCCAGGGCCCCACCGGCCGCATACCAGGCGTTCCCGGTCTGGAGCGCCCTCAGCAGCAGATACGCGCCCACGCCCAGCAGCGTGAACACGCTTACGCATTTGACCACCACAAACGTGGGCACCGGCAGCAGCAGACGCCCGCCGGGCCGAAGCAGACACGCGGGACAGCGCGTCCCCCCGTCGAGGCCGATCACTGCCTCGCCGAACTCCCCGCACATGCGGCAACGGCCCACCGGCTTGCCGTCTTCCACCAGACGCGCGGTTTTCATGAGAAACCGGTAGGCCCTGGAAATGGCGACGAAGTGCCTCCGAGAGGCTTCGTCTCCCCCGCTCTTGTCGGGATGGTACCGCTGCGCCAGCAGGTGATAGGCGCGCTTGATCTGTGCGGCCGAAGCCGCCTCCGGCAATCCCAGCAGCCGCAGGCATTCCACAGGATCCGGGTGTCTGGCCCCGTATTGCCCCATCATGCCTCCGCCGCTTCTTCCGGTTCTCCGGCCGCCCGGTCGTCAGTCGTCGACTCGACGCTCGTAGAACAGCTCCGCCACCTTGACGGCCAGAGCGTTGGCAAGCTGCACGTGCGCATCCGCTGAAGACTTCGCACCCCGCAGCGTGTGCGGATCCACCTGGGCTTCCACCAGCCGACCTTCGCGCTCGGTCGTTTCCGGCGGCCACAGGCGGACCTGGTCGGCCGTCTCCGCCTTCGCATTGATCACCCGGACGGTGACCGCGAACTTGGCCGGCACGGAGGCCATCTCAAGATCGTCCTCCATCGAGAACGTCTGTGTGCTCAGGAGCAACACCGTATCCGCCTCGGCCAGTTGCCCGATCTCCCGTGCGCCGCGCTGATCGAATCTGGGTTCCGCCTGCCGGAGGCGGGCCAGCTCTTCGTTGGTGGTTACCTTCTGGGCGAGGTTGTGCGCCTTGAGCTCCCGGGCCAGCGCGTCGACCAGGAGCATTCGCGCCGTCGGCGGCTGAATCAGCCCCTGATCGTCGTCCACCAGCACCAGGAGCGATTCCGACTTCAGCGCGTACTCCGCCGGCACTTTCTTGGGCGGCCGCAGAAAATACATCGCTGCGGCGATCTCGCTGCAGCCGGCCAGACAACTCAACCCCAACATCATTGCCGTCAGCGCACAGATCCGCCTGATCATGAAGCATCACCTTCCGCGGGGAGTCCGCAAAGGGTACTAACCAATGGGACGCTCCCACTCATGGAACTTCCTGCCCACCTCGACAGTAAATGCGTCGTATGCCATCTGCCGGATCTGGGCCGCCGTCGTGTTCTCCAGCCCGACCGGCCCATGCTCGGGAACTGCAACAGACACGTCCTGCAAGACGATCCGCTCAGGCTCTTCGCCTGCCGTCAGATCATAAACATGCACTGACGAACTGATGCGCCCCCGATAGAAGTGGGCCATGTCCGGATCGCGCGTGGAGAACTTGTGCACGGACAGATAGATCACCACGTCCGCCTTGAAATGCCGGCCGACTTGCACCGGATCCAGATCGGCGATCCGCTGCTGCTCGATGTAACGCTCCACCTGGAGCACGTCCACCACCTTCACGTCCTTCACGTGCCGGGTCAGGTACGACCCGAGATGAGCCGACACGTCGAGCCGCAGCTTGCCGTAATTCCATAGGATCTCCGGCTCAGCCCATACATAGATAACCACCTGCTTGCCGGGCAACCGGCTGAACTCCGGAGCAATTTTCTCCGTTTCCGGTTGAGCAAAGTATGCGGCCGCCTGGATCAATTGACAGCCGGAACACCATACGCCCAGCAGTCCGAGTCCAATCCAGGGCGCCGACCAACGTGCCGCCCGTCTCCAGCGACTCCAGAACCCGCCAGTACCGTTGCTCATGCCCGTGTCTCCCATTCCGCCGTGTCCTGCGTCCTCTTCCGGCCGGCTTCCCGCCGACCCTCGCGCTTCCCGTCCCGCCCCTTGCCGGCCAGCCTGCTCCCACTTCGCGGAAGCGGGGAGCCGCCCGGCCTCAACCGCCCGCCTTGCCGCCCCGGTTCATGAGTTCCAGCCCTATTTTCAGCCCCCACGCCAGCAGGAAGCCGAAACTCATCAACCAGATCAGCCGGACGGGGTTCAGGCGGTACCAGTTAAGGGCCACCCGCCGGCCGGTGACCATTGTAAACAAGCCCAGCCCGGCCACAACCATCGTGGCCAGTGCCAGCACAAATCCTGCCGCCTGGGCTTGAATCGCGTGTACCACCCGCCCGCGTACCGCCAGCGCAAAGGCCGTCGTCATTCCGCAGGTGGGGCACGGCAGGCCGGTCATCACGTAAAACCCGCAGGGAGGCAGGCCCAGTTGGCGATGCGTGCCCAACTCACGGGGATCGGGTTGCAGCCGGAAAGCGGTCACCAGAATAGCGATAGCCGCCGCCGCCGTGCCGGCCGCATACAACCGCCCGAACACCCGCCCCTCCAGCGGCTCAAGTGTGATAAGCGGTCCCAGTGTCGTTTGCCATCGGGGGACCCCGGGCCTCTGGAGCGGTTGGGCTTCGTCCTGGCCGTTCTCACGGGAGGGCTTGCCGAACTGTGGAACTGGACCGGGCGCCGGCCGCTCCCCCCCCGGCTGAACCTGCGGAGGAGCTTCATCCCGGGTCTGGCCGAGATCACCGTTAGCCGTTGGTGAAAAATTGGGATCCACACTCATGCGCCACGCGGTCAATTCGCAGGCCCATCGGCCCCAGAGGGTTCGCTCGCTCAAGAGTTTAGCCTAACCGCCTGCGCCGGACCGGTCAATTCGCTTCTTCCGTCAGCGCACCCCGCGAGACGACGGCTCGATCTCGTCCGGCTGTTGACGCGCAGATGGAACATCCACCTGGCAATTGGAAGCCTTCCGCTCGACAGCGGTCGGTGAGACCGGTAACATGGCATCCTGTACCAAAGGTTCCTCAAAACAGTGAAGAGACATCCCATGACTAATTCCCCGAACAACCAGACACCAGTGATCCCCTCCAAACCGATCGAAACCAAGTATCGCCGGATCACCCCCCCGCTGCCGGCGCCCGGCAGCCACGCGATGCTGGCCGACAGCCAGAAATACGAGCCCCGCTCCATGCAGGGCCAGCCGCCCATCGCCTGGGACCGGGCCGAGGGCTTCAACGTCTACGACGCCGCCGGCAACAAGTGGCTCGACTTCTCCAGCGGCGTACTGGTCGCCAACGCCGGCCACAGCCACCCCGCCATCGCCGACGCCATCGTCAAGCAGGTCAAGCGCGGCCTGCTGCACAACTACTGCTTCCCCGGCGAACTGCGAATCACGCTGGCCCGCCGGCTCTGCGAACTGGCCCCCGAACCGCTCAAGAAGGCCTTCCTCCTTTCCACCGGAAGCGAGGCCACCGAGTGCGCGGTCAAACTGATGCGCACCCACGGACGCAAGATCGACACCCGTAAGGATGTCATTGTCAGCTTCACCAACGCTTTTCACGGCCGGACGCTGGGCGCCCAGATGATCGGCGGCATCCCCGCCCTCAAGGAGTGGATCGGCCATCTCGACCCCAGCATGATCCAGGTGCCTTTCCCCGACGGCTTCCGCTGTACGGACATCAGCTTTGAAGGCTTCCTGCGCCAGCTTGAGCAGGCCGGCCTCTCCGCCGACCGGGTGGCCGGCGTCATCGCCGAAACCTACCAGGGTGGCGGCGCCAGCTTCGGCCCGCCGGCGTACTTCCAGCAGATGCGCAAGTGGTGCGACCAGCACCAGATCCTGCTCACCTTTGACGAGGTGCAGGCCGGCTTTGGACGCTGCGGGACGATGTGGGGCTTTGAGCATTACGGCACCGTGCCCGACCTCATGTGCCTCGGCAAAGGCATCAGCAGCTCGCTGCCCGTGTCGGCGGTTGTCGGCCGGCCGGATGTCATGGATCTCTATCCCCCCGGCTCCATGACCAGCACGCATACCGGCAACCCCATTTGCATGGCGGCCGCGCTGGCCAACATTGACGTCATTCTCAAAGAGAAGCTCGTGGAAAACTCCGCCCGTGTGGGCGAGGTTCTTCACCGCGAGCTGTGGAAGCAGCTCAAGCCGTTCGACAGCCGGATCGGCGCGATCCACGGCAAGGGCCTCGTGGCAGGCGTGCACGTGATCAAGGACGAAAGCCAGACGCCCGACCCCGAACTGGCTCACGACGTGGTCTGGCATGCGGTCGGCCGCGGTTTGATGCTCTTTGCCCCGGTGGGCGTCAAGGGCGGCACCATCAAGATCTGCCCGCCGCTGTGCATCACCGAAGAAGCCGTCACCGAAGGCGTCAGCGTCATTGCCGAAGCCTTCGCCGAGTGCCTCAAATAACCACTACCGGCAGGCCATCGGTATCCGCACCTGCCCGCCGCTCTGAACACGGGAATGCTATTCTGCCGGCCATGGCGTCTTCTGTGACCCATGGCCGGCATTTCAGTTTCTGGTCGGGCTCTTGGCGCGCCTCCGCGGCGGCGCTATACTGCCCGCCGCTTGGAGGAGGTGGAGGAAGCGCCTCTCGCTTTCCTGCCGTGGGATGAGGGACTGTTCCAGATACAAAGCAGCGCCGCGAGCGGTTCGTGGCAGGTGCGCGCGTGAAGAGGTGGCCATCCGGTCGGTGCCGGAGTGGGTCCCTTCTTCGAAATAGGTTCCAGAATTGGAGGAGAAAACCATGAGAATGTTGACCACCGCGCTGATTCTTGGTCTGGCCGTCAGCCCCCTGGCCGCCGTCACCATCAACGAGATTCGTATTGACCAGCCAAGCACTGACACCGACGAATACTTCGAGCTGGCCGGCACGCCCGGTGAACTGCTCAGCGGGCTCACCTACCTGGTCATCGGCGATGGCAGCAGCGGAACGAGAAGCGGCGTTATCGAATCCATAACCAGTCTAAACTACCTGTCCATTCCCGCCGACGGCTACCTGTTGGTGGCCAAGGATGCAAACGGCACCCTGGGGCAGACCGCCGATTTCGTCGACACCAAACTTAACTTCGAGAACGGTGATAATGTCACCCACCTGCTCGTGTCGGGCTTCAGCGGCACCCTGAACGACGATCTGGACACGAATGACGATGGAGTACTCGACTTTACGCCCTGGACCAAGATCATCGACATGGTAGCGCTGGCGTTGGAGTTGAACCCCCCATCCGACACCGAATGGTACTATGGTGACACGGTAGTGGGGCCCGATGGGGCGTTCGTCCCCGGCCATGTCTATCGCAACCCGAACGGGTCGGGCGCATGGACCATCGGCCAGTTTGATCCCGTTAACGGGCAGGATACGCCGGGCTACGCCAACGTTCCCGAGCCCGCGACCCTGATTCTGCTCGGGCTGGGTAGCCTGCTCTACGGCTGGCGCAAGAGCCGTTCCTGAGACGACGAAAACATACGCTATGGCCGGGCGTGCGCCGGTGAGGCGTCTTGCGGCGCCCCCGCATAGTGTGTCTCACCGCTCTTGAGCAGGGGCGAACTTCGCAATGTACGCCGCTGCTCTTGAGCGGTGATAAATGTTGGAATTGTCCCCGCGCGGCTCAAGAGCCGTGGCACACGCAGGTCAACGTCGCCCCGCACGGCCAAGAGCCGCGGCACACATCCATCCTTGACCCTGGCCGGACAGCGGGTACCCTGTGTCCAGGAGACTCCGGATGAGCGCAGCTTCGAATGCCACCGGCGGGGGGTCTTTGCGCCGACTGATTCGCCAGGCGGTCGTGCTCGGCTTGCTCTATCTCCACGTGTTCTGGGTGGTTGATCCCCGTCTCCTGCTGCACAGCCAATCCCCTGCCTTCTTCGCCGGATGGACGGAGTTCACCGAGTCTCTTGGCGCCTGGCCTGGGGGGCTGATCGAGTATGCCGCCGCTGGCCTGGCCCAGACTTTCGCCTTCCCCTGGCTCGGTGCGGCGGTCCTCACCGTCGGCATCGGCCTGGCGTGGGTGCTCACGGAGCGCCTGCTGGCCGCCGCCGGCGCGTCCCGATTCATGCGTGACTGGGCTTTCGTGCCCCTGGCCTGCCTGTTGGTGCTGCTGAACCGTTACACGCTGTCACTCGGGGCCATTCTCTCGCTGGTGGTCGCCCTGCTGCCGGCCCTGATGTACGCCCGGCTCCCCTTTCGCCAAAGTGCTCGCGTCCTCACGGCCGTGGGCATGTGCATCGTCGTCTATGTCCTTGCCGGGCCGGTCAGCATTCTGTTGGCCTGTCTTTGTGGAATGATGGAAATCCTGTCGGCGTTTCCCAAACCCGACACCTCCCGAATCGACTGGCCGGAGTCCCCTCCTTTGTCGGAGACCGGGCCGGCCACCGCTCCAACTTGGCCGCCGCCGGGCGTGATCTCACCCGCCTGGTCCATCGCCGCGGGGATGAGCATCCTGTTGCTCGGGGCTGCCATACCCTATTTGGCGGGAACGCATGTATACCGGATCGGCGTCCACGACACTTGGACCCGCCAGACGGCCCTGGAGCACGACCGCCCCCCACTCATCGCCTCCATCGCCCTCTACGCGTCCCTACCGCTGGGCCTGATCCTCGCCTCCGGCTTACCGGCAGGATTGATCCACCGCATGAAGGCGCGGCTGTTTCCGAACGCCGGCCGTCGGCGATCCGACCGGCCGTCGATCGCCAGGAAAAAGTCCCCCCACGGATCTGCCCAGCCGCGCGGGTCCAAGGAGACTTCGCCGACGCCTGCTCCGGCATTTCTCGCGCGTTTTCGCGCTTTCCTGGCCTCCGCTTTGCCCCTGCTGGCCGGCGCGGCGGTCGTCTGGATCACGGTGGAGCCGGACCGCGCCGCTGTCTTGCGGCTGGATTATCACGTTCGCAATCGCCAGTGGGACGCGGCTCTCGCCGCCGCCGAGCCGCTGCGCTGGTCGCGGGCCATGCTCGATCCCGACGTGGAACAACGACTGGCCACCCTGGGCTTCGCCAGTCGCTTCCCGGCCGAAGCCCAGACCCCCGCCCCGCTGCTGCCCAGCCTCAATGTCGCCATTCACAATGTCAACTTCGCTCTCGCCCAGCAGGGCCGGTTGCTCGACTGCATGTTCGAGTATCCGCAGCGGATGGGCGCTTCTGTCGTACGCCTGCTGCCTGACGACGAGGGGGCATACGTGGCTCATTCCTACAACTTCGACATCCTGCTTGAACTGGGCCATGTGAACGAAGCCGAGCGCGTGGTCTGCGAAAGCTTCGCCAACGTCGGTCCGCGTCCATGGTTGCTCAAACGACTGACCCGGGTCAACGTGCTCACGGGGCGTCCGCAGGCCGCCCACGTCTGCCTGAACCGCCTGGCCCGCGTTCCCGGCTGGCGCGCTTGGGCCGAAACGATCCGCGCGGAGCTGAACAAAGACCCCGCGCTATCCGGCCGGCCGGACCTCCAGCGAATCCGGTCGCGGATGTATCGCCAAGACCACGTCGGCCACCTGGAGGGCATGCATCCCGACGAACAGATGCTGCGCTATCTGCTGGTGGCCAACCCGCACAACCGGCTGGCCTTCGACTATCTCACCGCCCACTATCTGCTTACCCTGCGCGATGACAAGGTGGCCGAAAACATGCGCTATCTGGCCGATTTCGGTTATACGCATGTGCCTCGTCATGCCGAAGAATCGATACTTCTCCTCGCGAAGTTGACCCGGCAGATGCCGGATCTCCGGGGATTCACCATCCGCCCGGAGACCATCCGGCGCTTTGAGGCCTTCACGCGGGATCTCGATCTGCTCGGCGACCCCGGCGGGCGCGACAACCTGAGAATACGAGACGCGCTGATGGCGCGCTACGGCGACACCTACTGGTTCTACGCGCTCTTCGGGCATACCTTTTTCGGCCGGAATGCCCCGCCGCCACCGGCCGACCAGGGGAGGGACCAATGAAGCTGCGTTGGTTCATTCGCGTGGCCACGTTCATCATCCCGGCCCTCATGGCCCTCATTGCGCTGTTTCGCCTCGCAGACGACGGCCTCGGACGTCCGTCGAACCATGTCCGCACGGACCGCTTTCCGGCCATCAGCCCGGACTACGCCAACCTGGTGATCCCGCCCAACATCGCTCCGCTCAACTTTGTCATCCAGGAGCCCGGCACGGAGTTCCGCGTCTTTATTTTTGGCCTGCGCGGCCCGGGGATTACCGTGAACAGCCGCCGGCCGCGGATCACGATTCCCCTGCAGGACTGGCGGGCGCTGTTAGAGGCAAACACCGGCGCGTCGATCCGCGTAGAGGTGTTTACCCGAGAGGACGGCAGACAATGGATCGGCTTCAAGCCCCTGGTCCACACCGTCGCCAACGAGCCTATCGACGGCTATCTGGTCTATCGCCGGATCGACCCGGTCTTTCGCTGCTGGGGAAATATCAGCATCCAGCAGCGCGACCTGACCAGCTTCAACGAGACGTGCCTCCTCGCGAACCGTTCCGTCCAGTACGACTGCATCAACTGTCACAGCTTCTCGCGGGAGCATCCCGATCGAATGGCCCTCCTGGTGCGCAGCGAGGCCATCGGCCCGCGCATGCTCCTGTCCACCGAGCGCGGCAACACGGCCGTCAGCACGGCCACGAAGTCCAACCCGCTGCCCTCCTCCTACCACGCCTGGCATCCCAACGGCCGGGTCATCGCCTTCGCCGCGATGCGGGTCACCCAATTCTTCCACGCCGTAGGTGAAACGCGGGACGTGTTCGACCTGGTCTCGGACCTGGGCCTCTATGTGCTGGACTCCCACATGGTCACCACCGCGCCGGCCATCTCCCGCCCGGACCGCCTGGAAACCTACCCCGCCTGGTCGCCGGACGGGAAATTCCTTTACTTCTGCAGTGCCCCGCAGTTGCCCATCGAGCGGTACCGCGAGGTGCGCTACGACCTGCTGCGCATCCCCTACGATCCACAATCCGGCGACTGGGGCGAGCCGGAAACGCTGCTGAGCGCCGATGCCCTCGGCGGCAGCATCACCCACCCGCGCATCTCGCCGGACGGGCGATTCCTCATGTTCTGCCGGTGCGATTACGGAAATTTCTCCATCTACCGTCCCGAAAGCGACCTCTACCTGCTCGACCTGGAAACCCGCGCGACGCACAAAATGGAACTCAATAGCGACCGCTCCGACAGCTATCACACCTGGTCCAGCAACGGCCGTTGGGTGGTCTTCAGCAGCAAGCGCCGTGACGGCCTGCTCACCCATCCCTGGGTGAGCTATGTCGACAAAAACGGTCGGGCCCACAAGCCCTTCATCCTGCCTCAGCAGGATCCGGAATACTACGACTTTTCGCTGAAGGTCTTTAACGTGCCCGAACTCAGCGCGCATCCTCTGCACGGCCACGCCGACCGGCTCCGCGACGCCTTCCGTCACTCCGCCGATCCACCCCAGGCCGCCTTCGAACCAACGACCCAGCCCGGCGGCTCCGCCGACCCCGAACCCCCCTGGCACGCCCCTGCCGGACACCCGCAATAAATCTCAATTCCGACACGCAGAGTCTCATTGCTTCCGTCATTCTGATCGGCTACTTTGCTCCACATTCCGATTGCGGGGTAAGGGAGAGCATGTAGTTGTGTGGGGCTTAAGGTCTTGTCGGGCGGCCGACGCCCGGCGGCATCTGACTGTGCGTCATGAAACCCACGTGACGCCGGCGGCTTGCCGGTGACATGTCACGTTTCAGCGCACGCGAAATACAAGGTTGTCATGCACAAAACACCACCCGAAGCCGATTGGGAGCCGCCGGCGCTCAAATATGCCTCCCCCCCATCTGGAAACCCGACACAAAGCCTGATTGGACGTGGCTGGAACACCGTACGCCACAACCTGCGCTGGACCATCGTCGGGCTGCTTACCCTGGTGACGGTCATCAACTATCTCGACCGGCAGGCCCTGGCCGTCGCCCAGGTCGCCCTCCGCGACGATCTGGGGATTACGCCGGAAGATTACGGCCGGATCGTCTCCGCCTTCCTGATCGCCTATGGCGTCTTTCACCCCCTGGCCGGGCGGGTGATCGACAGACTGGGCAGCCGCCTGGGCCTGATGCTGGCCTTCATCTGGTGGTCGGTGGCCAGCATCGGCCATGCCTTCGCCACCGGGGTCCGGTCTTTTGCCACCATGCGCTTCCTGCTGGGCGTGGGTGAGGCGGGTAATTTCCCGGCAGCCATCAAAATGGTGGGCGAATGGTTCCCGGCCAAGGAACGTGCCCTGGCCACGGGAATCCTCAACGTCGGCACCGGCGTAGGCGCCATGCTGGCCCCCCCGCTGGTGGGCGCGATCATTTACTACTTCAACTGGCAGGTCGCCTTCATCGTGACCGGCGCCATCGGATTTATCTGGCTGATTCCCTGGCTGATCCTGGGCAAGCGCCCGGAAAAACACCCCTTTATCACGCCTGAGGAACTGGCCTACATCCGCGCCGGACAGCAGGAGGCCGCCTCTGAGGATTCCCCTGCTCAGGGTTCCTTCTGCCCGCAGTGCGGCCAGAGCCTGCAGGAGGGACCGTCGCAGCCCTGCACGAGGTGCGGCCTGGATCCCGCATCCCGGCAAGCAGAGCTGGCGCCGGCGGCCAGGCCTGTCGCGGCCCACGCCGAGGAGTCGAGTCGCGGAATCTGGCGGGAGGCCCTCGCCAAACGCGAACTCTGGGCGCTCATGGCCGCCCGGCTGCTCTCCGATCCGGTGTGGCTGTTCTTCACCTTCTGGATCCCGATGTATTTCAAGGAGGCCCGCGGCTTCGATCTGAAGAGCGTGGCGATGTTCACCTGGCTGCCGTTCCTGGCCGCCGACTTCGGCAGCATCGCCGGCGGGTGGCTTTCCTCCTTCTTTATTGGCCGGGGTTGGCCGGTGCTCACGGCACGCAAGCTCGCGGTCTGCTGCAGCGCGGCCATGATGCCCCTGACCATCCTCTCCGTGTACGTGGAGAGCTGGCAGATCGCCATCGTGTGCATCAGCATCGGAGCCCTTGGCCATCAGAGCTGGTCGGCCAGCCTGTTGACGCTGCCGACGGATGTCTTCCCCAAGCGGATGGTTGCCTCCACCTACGGATTCGCCGCCATGATGGGCGTGCTGGGCGGGGCGTTCTCGCAGTACTTCGTGGGCACGGTGATCGAAAGTGTGGGCTACACCCTGGTGTTCACCATCGCCGGCTGCCTGCATCCGCTGGGAGCGTTGATGGTCGTCCTGTTCGTCAGGAAATCCTGGCAAGCCGAGCCGGCGGGTGGAGCGTTCCCCGTCGCTCAGCCCGCAGGCGGCCCGAACGGGCCAGGATCGAGAGCGGAGTAGTCACCGGCCGGGGCCTCAGGCCCCGCGCCATCAGGTGGGCGGGCGTTTTGCCAGCCCGCACTTGGAGGGCGGGCATCTTGCCCGCCTGCACCGGCGAGACGCCGGTGCCACACAAGCAGAATGCTGATATGGAGACGCCGGCCTCGCATGGCCGGTATAAAGAAAGGGAATCTTGATCATGCGTAATTCGTACTGGCTCATCTTTCTGCTGGCCGTGAACACGGCGGGCCTTTGCCTGGCCGCCGAGAAGAAGATCCTGGTTTACACTCGCAATTACACGCCTGATGGCAAGGGCTATGTCCACAACAACATCAAGGCCAGCGTGGAAGCCATCCAGAAGCTCGGCAAGGAGAACGGCTTCGCGGTGGATGTATCCAACGACCCCGAGGTCTTCACCGACGAGAATCTCAAGCAATACAAGGCCCTGGTCTTTTCCAACAGCAACAACGAGGCCTTCGCGAACGACGCCCAGCGCGAGGCCTTCAAACGCTACATCAAGGCCGGCGGCGGGTTCGTCGGAATCCACTCCGCCTCCGGCTCCGAGCGCAAGTGGGGCTACTACCAGGCGGTCTTGGGTGCTAAATTCCGGCGTCACCCTAAGCAGCAGCCCTTTACGGTCCGGGTCGTCGATCCGAAGCACCCGGCCACGCGCGACCTGCCGGCCAGCTTCACCTGGGGACCGGACGAGTGCTACTACCACGACAACTTCAACAAGGACATCAAGCCGCTGCTGGTCGTCGATCCGGCCGAGCTGGACGACCCCAAGAAAGACGAGTACCCCGGCAAGCGGTTCGGCAAGGCCATGCCCATTGCCTGGTATCACACCTACGACGGCGGCCGGCAGTTCTACACCGCGCTCGGCCACAACATCCCGCAATACAAAGACCCGCTGCTGACCAAGCACATTCTCGGCGGCATTCTGTGGGCTATGGGCGAGAAACCGTATCCAGGCGATCAGGCCACCGGGCCAGGCAAAGAGGTTAAAGGCAAAATGTCGAATGACGAAGCCGGAATGAAGAAAGAATGACGCGTGATAAAACCCGAACGGCGTCACCCGGCGCCGCTTGCTTTCGTCATTCGTCATTTGAGATTCGTCATTGATTCGTCATTCGGACTTCGACATTCGTCATTATTAGAAACGTAAGGAGACTGTGAAATGACTTCCAAGCAGAGCTCAGATACCAGCAGGCCGTCCCGCCGCCAGTTCGTCAAGGGCGCCGCCGCCGGCGTGGCCGCCATCGGTTTCCCCACCATCGTTCCGTCAAGCGTTTTCGGCGCGTCCGCGCCCAGCAAGATCATCCAGGTCGCCCAGATCGGCTGCGGCCGGATCGCCCGCGATATGGAATTCCCCGGCATCCTCCGGCACGACAAGATCGCCCGCTATGTGGCCGTCTGCGATCTTGATTCCGTCCGGGTCGCGGATGCCAAACAGACGCTTGAAGCGGCCTACGAAAAAAAGCTCAACAAGAAGGTAGCCATCAAGACCTACGAAAACTACCGCGAAATGCTCCAGGACAAGAGCATCGACGCCGTGGCCATCAGCACGCCCGACCACTGGCACGCGCTGCCGGCCATCGAGGCCGCGTTTGCCGGCAAGGACGTCTTCCTCCAGAAACCCGCCTCCCTGACCATCAAGGAAGGCCGGCAGATGGCCGATGCGATTCGGCACACCAAGCGGATCTTCCAGCAGGGCCGCCAGCAGCGCTCCAGCCAGCAGTTCGTCCGGGCCTGCGAGCTGGTCCGCAACGGCGTGATCGGCAAGGTCAAGGAGGTCTATATCGGCCTGCCGATCGACCCGCCGGGCGGCCGGACCGAGGAAATGCCCATCCCCAAGAACCTCAATTATGACATGTGGCTCGGGTCCACGCCCTGGGTCTACTACACCGAGGACCGCGTTCACCCGCAGAACGACGACATCAGGAAGCGCTACGGCCGGCCGGGCTGGCTCCGCTGCCAGCAGTTCGGCGCCGGCATGATCACCGGCTGGGGCGCCCATCACTATGACATCCTCAACTGGGCCCTGGGCACCGAGGACAGCGGCCCGGTCGAGATCGAAGGCAAGGCCGAGTTCCTCAAGGGCGGCCTCTGGGACGTGCACGGGCCGTACAACATCACCGCCACCTTTGCCAGCGGCACGGTCGTTCACGTCAGCAACAAGCTGCCCAACGGGCTCAAGTTCGTCGGCGAAAACGGCCAGTGGATCTGGGTCTCCCGCGGGGCCACGCGCGTCACCAGCAGCGACCCCAACGCCGGCCAGCCGGTCCTCAAGGCCCTCGACGCCAGCGATCCCAAGCTGCTCGAGTACCAGCTCAAGGACAGCGACGTCCATCTGCACCACAGCCCGAAGAATGATCACCACCTGGACTGGCTGACCAGCATCCAGACGCGCAAGGACCCCGTCGCACCGGCCGAGGTCGGCCACCGGGCCTGCTCCGAGTGCCTCCTGTCGGAGATTGCCATGCGACTGGGCCGGAAGCTCAAATGGGACCCGGAGAAGGAGCGTTTCATCAACGACGACGAGGCCAACGCGATGCTTGCCCGGCCGCAGCGCAAGGGGTACAGCACCGACGAGGTGATGAAGCAGCGTGGACTGGCCTGAGTCACCTGCCTCGGAGCCGCCAGCGGCCGGCACCCCCGCCGGCCGTGGGATGCCGAAGACTCAGCAACAGGCCAATGATTTCCGGTCCTTTGTCCCCGGGCACCGCTGCCTGACAGGCGGTGTCCCGGGGATGAAGGATCAATGACAGACAACAAGAGACAATCATGAAGGCGACTATGTACGCGAGACTGTTCACTGCCGCCGCGGTCGCGGTCTGCTTCCAGAGTGCCGGCATGGCCCAAACCGCCAAACCCACCGTACGAATCATGACCCTGGACCCCGGACACTATCATGCCGCGCTGGTCCAGAAGGAGATGTATGACCAGGTCGATCCCGTCGTCCACGTCTATGCCC
>JAAXZI010000235.1 GCA_012719955.1 Phycisphaerae bacterium
CCACAAAGAACTGCCACACCCCTTGCCCACGGCTGCGAAAGCTTACGGCAGACGGACACGAGGCAGGGATCAGGTTACCCAACACGGTCCGCATTCCGGCGGTTGCGGCCGGCGTGCCGGCCGTCACTCCGTTCTACTTGGCGGTGGAGGCCTTTTCCGCCGGCTGGGGTGGCGACACCCAACGACGCGGTTCCGGCGGGAGATCGTCATCGTTGGACTCGGTGAGCCACCGGAGGATGTCCTCCTCGGAGACATGGCGCGGGCTGTCACCGGCAGGGCCCCGGGAAGAAGGCGCGCCAGGATGTCGTGACGGCCGTTCGGCTCGCTGGCGATGGGGACTGTCAGGGCGTGTGGCTGGGGTCGATGACGGGGACTCGCCAGACCGATCCGCCGTCGGCGAACCTACCCGGAACACGGCGCCACATTTGGGGCAGCGCGCACGATGACCGACCGTGACGCTGGGCACACGGTACGCGCTTTGACAAACCGGACAACGGGTTTTGACCTTCTCCTGAGCGGCCATGACGCATCTCCGGCGACATCTCTCCCCCGCAGTCAATGCCGGTTCGAGTCCGATGCCACTACCCGACGCCCTCAGGCTGCCGGCAGGCTTGGCACTGGAGTGCTCCGCTTGCCGAGATATCCCGCGGGCCGGGCAAGACGCTCATGCGGCATCCCACTGTCGTCAGGAAGATCAAAAAAGGTATGAAGCCTGATAATAAACCGGTCTGACGACGGCGCGATGCCGGCATCCGCTCTCTATCTTTCTATAGTAATATAGTCGCAATTTCTTACACTTGCCAGCAAATTCCCGGACCATTGCGACTCGTTATCGGATCAATCGGACACAAAGGGGTTGAACTTGCGTTCGTGGCCAATAGTGGTCGCCGGGCCGTGCCCGGAGTAGACCACGGTCTCGTCCGGAAGGCTGTAGAGACTGGTGCGAATATTGTTCAACAGGAGGCGATGATCCGAGCCCGGGAAGTCGGTCCGACCGATGCTGCCGGCGAAAAGTGCGTCCCCGGTGAAGACCACACCTGCCTGGGGGCAATAAAGGGCGCGTCCGGCCGGTGAGTGCCCCGAGACGTCCAGCACCCGCCAGCTCAGGGAACCCAGTTTGAGCTCGGCCCCCACCGGCAGGTCCTCGTCCGCCCGCGTCTGCAGGTTCAGGGGCAGGCCGACCGCGCTGGAAAGGTTGATCTCCGGGTCCGCAAAAGCGCCCTGCTCGGCCTGACCGATGGCCACGCGTACATGGGGATGGGCCTGGCGGACGGCATCCACGCCGGCGATGTGGTCGAGATGGCCGTGCGTCAGCACCACGCGCTCCAGCCGGATGTTCTGATCGCGCACATATTCCAGCACGCGGTGGCACTGCGGCGGAAAGCTTGGGTCGATGATCCAGCCGATGCGCAGGCCGTTGTCGTCCGTCGTGCTGAGCACGTACGCGTTCTCGCCAAACGAGGCGTCGAGGAAGGTTTCGATCTCCAGGGGAGCGGGGTTCATGGCGTTCTCCGAGCTTCGAGCATCTTCAGCAGCCGCTGGGCCCTTGTGGCGGCCGGCGTTTCGCTGTATCGACTGATAATATCCTGACACTTGGCCGCCGCCTCCTGGCGACGGTTCTGGATCACGAGCCGCTGGGCGGCGGCATAGAGAGCCTGGGCCTCGTCAGCACGGCGACGGGCCTCCCGGCGGGCCAGTTCATCGCGCACGGCGGGCTCGGATTCGAGCTGTTCGCGCTGCAGCCGGGCCTGGCGGCTCAACCTTCCCTGACCATAGGCCAACTCGATTCGCTTGAACAATTCAGCGGCCTCGGCTTTTCGTCCCGCCCACACGAGGTCTTCGGCCGCCTTGAGGTCGTCTCGGCCCGGCCGCTCCCGGCGTTCCAGCACCTGGGCGGCACGTTCGACGGCGGCGGGCTCGTGCCAGCGGGCCTGGGTAGTAATCGCTTCCAGCCGGGCAATAGCCGCGGGCAGATCCGTATCTTTGGCCGCCTGATCAATGGCCGTGTCGAGGCGCTTGCGGAACTGCTCGAAACAGTAATCCAGAGCCTCCTGGGCGACGGTGGCGTCGAGGGTGTGGCCGATGCGCGGGCGGTGGATTTTCACGTTGGCTCCGGCCGAACGCAGAAACTCCAGGCCGGCCCGCATTCGCTCGTGGTTCAGGTCGGCCATGCCCACGGCGTAGAACACCGGCACCTGCCGGCGGGCGGCGACCTCTTCGGCCGTCACCCGCGGCGGAACGTAATTGGCCAGAGCCGCCGCTGCGGTCACCGGGAGCCGCTCTTTATACAGCAGCTCGAAGACCATGGCCCCGCCGGCGGAGAAACCCGCCAGCAGCACGCGCTGTTCATCAAATCCAAAACGCTTTTGCAGGTCCGCCCACATGGCCCGGATGGTGGGCAGATCGGCTTCGCTCCAGCCCTTGCCAACTCCCTGCGGCGCGATCAGCAGGACAGGCACCGGCGTGCGCAACCCGCTCCAGAAATCGATCATCTGGCGGGCGGTGTCGTCGGTGCCATGAAGGGCGATGAGCAGGGCCGGACTCCCGTCAACGGTATAGTCGGGCGGCGTCCGCACCCAGTATTCCGCGCGTTCAGCACGATCGGGGATGCGAAGAGCGATGCGGGCGATGATCGGGCGATCGGTGGTGACGGCCGGCGTGGTGGCGGGAGCATGGGCCGGTTGCGTGCCAGCCGGCTGCGCAACGGCGCGGCCGGCCCACAGAGCCGCAAAAACAAGCATCAGCGTTGCCTGCCGGGTTGTCACGCGCACCACACGTCTCCTGCAAGCCAATGGCAAGGCAATGTAGCGATACCAAACGGGCTGGGTCAAATGAGCAGGCGGAAGGGCCGGCGGCGATGAGCTCATGTCACTGCGTGTTTCTGCCAGGGTGCCTGTTGCCTCAACTTAACCGGGGCACGCCGGAATTTCTGCACGGAGCCACGGGTTCATGTGGTCACGTGCGTGGACATTGTTGCCCATCACTCTTTGCCGGGGAACAATTCAATAACCAAAATTTCCACGGAGCTTCATACATGCTGCCGGCCAAGCGAGTGGCGTTACTGGTCCTGACCGCCTCTCTCGGCTGCCTTCCCGCCCACCCCTCCGACACTCCGCGGGTCAATGCCGTCATCGCCGGCGGAGTCGGTGACGAACCTGACGTTGAGCCCGGCCGGCCGGTCGGCTTCGCCAGCGGCGGCCTGGTTATGGTCATTAACCCGGTCGTCAATCGCCCCAGCACCGGCGCCCTCGCGGTCCCCGCCGGCCGCGCTCAGATCGGCATCACGGTCGGTCCGCGCGGCACCCGCACTGACGCCTCCGGCCTGGCCATGCTGGATGACCTGCCTGTCGGTACGGCCGTCGTGCAATTCCCAACCGGCAGCCTGAACGTGAGCATCGTCCAGCCCGGACTGGTGGACGTGGTGGCCCTCTACAATCCCGATCTGGGCCCTCAACTCGTCAGCGAACTTCACTACCCCCGTTCCGGCCCCGACGTGCTGCGGCTGGAAGAAGGCGTTCATGTCGGCTCACTGGATATCAACGAGCATGGCACCGTGCTGTATGGCGAGGTTTCCACCGACGACCGGCTCGTTTCGATCCTCGACGGCGATCTCATCATCCGCGCCAACGGCGTGCGCGTCCGAAATCTCGTTGTGACCGGCCGGGTGACCGTCCTGGGCAACAACGCATCCATCGCCTTCAGCGAGCTCGACACCGTCGTTATTCGGGGTTCCAACGTGCTGCTGCTGCGCGACGTGCTGCACACCCGCCCGTTGATAACCGGCTTCAACGTACTGCTGTTGGACGTGGCCAGTCCATGACCGGACAGGGCCGTCACAGGGACGGTCCGGCCAGTGGCATCGCCATGTCGTACAGGGCTACATCCCGCGCAGGATCAAGCCCGCCTGTTGGAACTATGTAGCCGTGTGCAACGGTGAGACGACCAGAGCACGCGGGGCCCATCGCCCCGAAAGGGGCGGCAGTCGTTAGCCAGGGGCGTGAGCCCCTGGTATGGTGCCGCCGTGCGTCAGAAACAGCCCCGTAAGGGGCGACAGCCTCCTAGGGGCTTGCACCCCTGGCTAACCACTTTCGCCCCGCTGGGGCGGTCCTGACGGCAGCCGAGCGAACCGGGCGCTCAGCCCGCGCAATCCCTTTCACGGGTTCCGGCGCGGGATCGCGCACGGTCATTTAATGCTGTTTCCAGTCCGGAAGTCTCGCGCGTCGGCCCATGAGGCGGGCAGGATGCCCGCCCCCCGATGACGCCTGCTGCAGGATGCCCGCCCTCCCGGCAACGCCGACAGGGAGCAACTACTGCTCTTTTCCCCCCGGGAGACTCGCCAGGCCGGATCGCTATTACAGATGCCACGGCGGCCGCATCTTCGGCGTCAGCATCGCCGCGGCCTCCTCGTCACCTTCGATCCGCTCCTTGACCGGGTCCCACTTGAACGGCCGGCCGGTGATCATGGCGATGTTATTCAGATGGCAGATGCTCCCCGTCCGGTGGCCGATCTCCGCGGTTGCGAACGGCTGCTTGCGCGTCTTGACCGCCTCGACGAAATTGTGGTGATGGCTGGTCGTCCGGCCCAGATCGACCCTCGGGTTCTTCAGCGGCTCGAGGATGGAGGGCTTGCTGGCCGTCGCCTGACCGCCGTGGATCTTGATGAACAGCCAGCCCTCGTCGCCGATGAACTTCAGCCCGCGATCACCCCCGCTGCGGCCAATCATCCGCACGCCGTTGGCGTAGACGTTCTCGAATTCGTACTCCATGAACGCGTTGTACAGCCCCTTCTCCGAACGCTTGCCTTTCGCGCGGAACTCCACCGGCCCGGTGTTGTCGGTATCGTTGCCAAGCTGGGCGATATCGATGACGTGGGCGCCACGATCGGTCATCTCGCCGCCGCCGTAAGTCAGTATGAACCGCCAGTAGAAGTGGCAGCGCGTCTGCCCGGGGCTCTTGGGCCACGGCCGGTATGGCACCTTCGGCGTGTGTCCCAGCCAGAAATCATAATCCAGGTCCTCCGGCACCGGCGCCTCCGGCTGGGGCAGGTCGTTGACGCCCATGATCTCCCGGTGATGCGGGTCGTCGCAGGGCAGATTGATTTCGATGGTGTGGATCTTGCCGATCCGCCCGTTGCGAACCAGCTCACAAGCCTGCCGCGCCGGCCCTGATCGCTCCTGCGTGCCGGTCTGGAGAATGCGCTGGTTACGCTTGACCGCCTCGACGATCGCGCGTCCCTCCCCTACCGAATTGGCCAGCGGCTTTTCGCAGTAAATATCCTTTCCGGCATTCGCCGCGGCAACGCTGATCAGCGCGTGCCAGTGGTCGGGCGTGGCCACAATCACCGCATCGATATCTTTGCGGTCCAATAATACGCGGAAATCCGCGTAAGCCTTGCAATCCGTGTTGCCATATTTCTTGTTCACCTGCTCCCGGGCGGCCTCGCGACGCCCGCCGTCCACGTCGCACACCGCCACCATCTGGACTTCTTTGAAGCCCATCAGCCGGTTCATGTTGCCCAGGCCCTGCCCGCCGGTGCCGATCACCCCCATCACGATCCGCTCGCTGGGCGCGACGCTGCCCGCCTGACCCAGTGCGGACGACGACACCAGATATGGAAAGCCGATCGCGGTCCCCGTGACGGCCGTGCTCTTCAAGAATTGCCTGCGAGTGGAACGCTTCTGGGACATGAACAGTTCTCCTGGAATCCGGCGGACCTCGGCCGCCGCCGCTTTGCCTGTACGGCCCGTTGACCCGGCATCTTCCGCTTGGCCAGGCTCCCGCGCCATCGACACCCGGGCAGTATGAGGCTTGTCAACAAGAGATTCAACACTCCGATTACCGACTCAAGCGGCATCCGCATGGGTCCGAAATACAGACAGAGAACTGAGAACTGAAATATGTATGCCCGTTGATCAGGGGAACGCCCATCCCTCGCCATCAAGATCAACCTGAACCTCCCGCTGCCGCGCTCCACGGACGTGCGGCCCCCGGCTGTTCCGGTCTTCGCTTGGGCACGAAAGTCCTGCTGATTATTGCTCTTACAACCGCACTGCTCGCCGTCTGCTTCTACTTGAGTGGACCCTGGATGCTGATCGATCAGAATTGCCCCCCGGAGCTCGTCCAGCTTCTCAACCACCCGATGCGGATCTGCGGGGTGATGGCCATTTTTGTTATCGGGCTGGTCTATGGCCTGCTCACCTACATCCTGCTCAGCAGCCTGGTCCTGAACCGCCTCTCCAACCTGGCCCACCAGGTCAACTTCATCGGGCTCTGCGGCGATCCGTCCATGCGCGTGCGACTCGAAGGCACCGATGAGCTGGCCGCACTGGCCACCGACCTCAACGTCATGCTGGAAAGCATGTGCCGATCCGAAAGCAAGCTGCGAATCACTCAGTTCTCGGTGGATCATGCCGCCGATCCCATATTGTGGGTCGGGCCTCAGGGCGAGGTCATCTATGCCAACGAAGCCGCCTGCGCATCGCTGGGCTACCCTCGCGGCGAACTGCTGCAAATGAAGGTCTTTGACTTCGACCTGGATATCCAACCGGAGAACTGGACCAAACACCGCCAGCGTCTGCTCAAGCTGCAGCGCCTCACCTTTGAGTCCAGGTATCGGGCCCGGGATGGCCGTATCTTCCCGGTCGAGATTACCGCCAACCTGCTGGACTACAACGGGGCCCAGTGCTCCTGCGCGTTCATCCGCGATATCACCCGACGCAAAGACACCGACGAACGCCTCCGGCACGCCGCCATGCATGACAAGCTGACCGGCCTGCCCAACCGGGCTCTGCTCACCGAGCATCTCAGCGCCGCCATCGAGCAGAGCCGCCGGCACCCCGACTACCGCTTCGCGGTCATGTTCCTCGACTTCGACCGCTTCAAGATCATCAATGACAGCCTCGGGCACCAGGCCGGCGATGAGCTTCTGGTGGCAATCAGCGGCCGGCTCCAGGCGTGCCTCCGTCACACGGACGGCGACTCGCCCGGCCCCGGCAGCAAAGTGGCCCGGCTCGGCGGAGACGAATTTGTCCTCCTGCTGGATAACATCCGTGGAACCGGCGACGCCACCGCCATCGCCGAACGACTCCAGAAAGAGCTGTCCGAACCTTTCAATCTCAACGGTCACCAGGCCCATGTGACCGTCAGCATCGGCATCGTCACCAGCGAGATGGGCTATGACTCCCCGGCGGACATCATCCGCGATGCCGACACCGCCATGTACCAGGCCAAGTCCAACGGGAAGGCCCGGTACGTGGTCTTTGACCGGCAGATGCACGACCAGGTCCTCGCCCGCCTGGAGCTGGAAAGCGATCTGCGCCAGGCCATCGAACAGGACGAAATTCACGTTGCCTACCAGCCCATCGTCTCGCTGGAAACCGGCGACCTGGAGGGCTTCGAAGCCCTGGCGCGATGGACACATCCCCGGCGCGGCGAGATTTCCCCCGAGAAGTTCATCCCTATCGCCGAGGAGACCGGGCTGATCCTGCCCCTCGGCCGCATGATACTGCGCGAGGCGTGCTATCAGTGGCACTGGTTCCGTCGGGAGATACCCAACTGCCCCCCGCTGGTCATGAGCGTCAACGTCTCCAAACGCCAGCTCCTGGAGGCCGACCTTCCCGCGCAAATTGAGCGCATGCTGGCTGAGACCGGCGTCCCGCCCAGTGCCCTCAAGCTGGAAGTCACCGAGAGTGTCATCATGGAAGACGCCGAAACCATCACGCCCATGCTGGCCAGACTCCGGCGGATCGGCATCAAGCTTGCCATGGACGACTTCGGCCAGGGCCACTCCTCCCTGGGCTGCCTGCACAAGTTCCCCATCGACTATCTCAAGATCGACCGCGTGTTCGTCAGAAACATGGGCATCACCGATGCGGGGCTGAACATCGAATATACCGCCATCGTCCAGGCCATTGTCACCCTGGCCCACAACCTCGGCATGCAGGTGGTCGCCGAGGGCGTGGAGAACCTCGGCCAGGTGGTCCAGTTGCAGTCCCTGGGCTGCGACTTCGGCCAGGGCTACTACTTCTCCACCCCGGCCACTCCCGAACAGGCCACCAATCTCATCACCCGCAAATCCTGGGTTGCCGTCCCCGCCGAAACATGCGCCGGCCAATCCCTCCTGCCCACCGGGACCTCATTGGGTTAAACCCCGTATCGGACGACCCGGCGCCGCCACGCCTGAGCTGTGCCATGGCCCGGGCGCGATCCCGGAGGGGGTACACTGCAGCCCAAGGTCGTAGCAGCCGGGCCGGGTACCCGGCGAAAGCTGGGGGCCACCCGTTTTTGCCCGTAAGACAGTCGGTGCAGAGCCTGGTCGCTACAGAAAATGGCCCACTTTGCGCTGCAGGGGTGTGGTAATTCTTTGTGGTGGGGTGACGCGGGGCCCCGGGGGGGCGCATCTTACAGGCC
>JAAXZI010000236.1 GCA_012719955.1 Phycisphaerae bacterium
CGGCTTCCACGACCAGGTTCGCCAGGTGCCGGCCATCCCTGGCAAAACGGCACATGACGGGGCCTCCTGTTGGGCTTTTGGACACTCTAACATACGGGAGGCCCTATTTTTTCTGCAGTAAATTGTGAGACAGGCTGAGTGCGCACGAGCCGCGGCACACCCTTTGAAAGACGGGTCCGCGATCTCGTCACTCCGGCGCGCTCCCCCGGCGGCGTGTCCAAGGCGCGGGAGCTCCCGGTATTCTGAAGCCTGGCCGTTGTAACCCCGTGAGTGTGACAATTCTTTGTGGCGGGGTGACGCAGGGCCCCCGGAGGGCGGGCATCTTGCATGCCTCTGAGGCGGGCAGGATGCCCGCCCTCCCGACGCGCGCGACCGCTTCACCATAGTGCTTTGCTGGACCCTGCCCCGTGGGCCGTCGGGAGTCCCTCTTCCGCGTTCCTGGTGTATAATGGGATCATGACGAAACCAGAACTCCAAGCTTACGCGCAATCCCTGGCCCAGGCTGCCCGCCGGGCCGGTCGAACCCTGGCCATCAGCTCCGGCCGGCAACGAAACGAAGCCATCCGCGCCATCGCCGAAGAGCTGCGCGCCCGCACCGAAACGCTCGTGGCCGAGAACGCCCGGGACGTCGCCGCCGCGGGCGAGATGGGACTTTCCCCCGCCATGATCGACCGGCTGCGCCTGGACCCGGCCCGCATCGAGAAGATGGCCAAAGCGGTGGCCGAGGTGGCCAACCAGCCCGACCCGGTCGGCGAGACGATCGAGGCCCGCGTACGGCCCAACGGGATCCGCGTCGAGAAGCGCCGGGTGCCCATCGGCGTGGTGGCGATCATCTATGAATCACGGCCGAACGTGACCTCGGACGCCGCTGCCCTGTGCCTCAAGAGCGGCAACGCCTCCATTCTTCGCGGCGGCAAGGAATCGCTGCACTCCAACCGGGCCATCGGCGCGGCGATCGCGGCCGCCCTGGAGAAGGCCGGTCTGCCGCCCGAAGCAGTGCAGGTCGTGGCCACCACGGAGCGCGAGCTGGTGCCCCTACTGCTCCACCGGGAGGAGGAGATCGACCTGGTGATTCCGCGCGGCGGCGAGTCGCTCATCCGGGCCGTCGTGGAGCAGTCGCGCATCCCGGTCATCAAGCACTACACCGGCAACTGCCACGTCTATCTGCACGAGGACTGCCCGCCCGAACTGGCCGAGCCGGTGGTGCTGAACGCCAAGTGCCAGCGCCCCGGCGTGTGCAACGCGGCCGAGTCGCTGCTGTTTCACGCCGGCTGCGCCGAGCGGCTGATCCCGCTGGTGGGCAAGCGGCTGATCGAGGCCGGCGTCGAAATCCGCGGTTGCGAGCAGACCCGCCGCCTGCTGCCCGAGGCCAAGCCGGTCACCGAGGAGGACTACCGGGCCGAGTACCTCGACCTGATTATCTCCTGCAAGGTGGTGAACTCGCTGCAGGAAGCCATCGACCACATCAACGCCTATAGCTCGCACCACACCGACGCCATTCTGACGCACGACGTGCGCGCCGCGGAGGCCTTCGTGGCCGGCGTCGATTCGGCCAACGTGATGGTCAACGTCTCCACCCGCTTCAGCGATGGCGGCGAATACGGCCTGGGGGCCGAGATCGGCATCAGCACCGACAAGCTCCACGCCCGCGGGCCCATGGGCGCGGCGGACCTGACCACGTACAAGTGGGTGGTGAGCGGATATGGGCAGTTGAGGGGGTAGGGTTCAGTTTTCAGGGTTCAGGGTTCAGGCTGAGATTACCCGGCAATCCCGGCCCGCCCTCGGGGGTATTTGCGCGTAGATTGCCTGGATGATATCCCCTTCAGCTCCGGCAGGTCTTGGTGTTCTAAGACCGGTACGAGACACCGAACCGCCGGGCCTGACGAGATCTACTCAAAACCACCTTTCCGAAGTCCCACGGATCCGCTATCCTTTTACGGCCTGTAACTCATAACCAAGAGCTGAAAGCTGAACGCTGGCTGCTGACCGCTAAAAGCTAACCGCCGACAGCTTATGGGAGTCCCATAATGCCCCGCCGTCTGTGCAAACTGGCCCTTGAAGATGGAACCGTCTACACCGGCGAAGCCTTTGGCGCCGACGGCACCCATGAGGGAGAGGTCTGCTTCAACACCTCCATGGCCGGCTACCAGGAGATCCTTACCGACCCCTCCTACCACGGCCAGATCGTGACCATGACCTACCCCCAGATCGGCAACTACGGGGTGAGCGAGGAGGATATCGAGTCGATCCGGCCGCAGGTCGAAGGGTTTGTCATCAAAGAGCTTGCGGCGCGGGCGAGCAACTTCCGGGCCTCCGGCACGCTCGCAGAATACCTCAGCCGTAACGGCGTGGTCGGGATCCAGGGCGTGGACACCCGGGCCATCACCCGCAAGCTCCGCACGCAGGGCGCCCTGCGCGGGGCCATCTCAACAGAAGTGTTGGACGACCATGAATTGGTGATGCGCGCCCGCCGCTGGCCGGGGCTGGTTGGGCAGGACATGGTCCAGTTCGTCGCCCCCCGGGAACCGTTCGAGTGGCAGGAGGGTTTCGCCAGCCCCTTCGCCATGCAGCACCGTGGCGGCAACTGTGACTTGCGCGTGGTGGCCATCGATTGCGGCATGAAGCGGAATATCCTGCGCAACCTCGTCGAGACCGGCTGCAAGATCACCGTCGTGCCCCCCACCAGCCCCGCCGAGGCCATCCTGGAACACAAGCCCGCCGGCGTTTTTGTCAGCAACGGCCCCGGCGATCCGGAGCCGGTCCGTTACGCCGTGGAGGCGCTGCGCAAGCTCAAGGGCCAAGTGCCCATCTTCGGCATCTGCCTGGGGCACCAGTTGCTCTCGCTGGCCCTGGGCGCGAAGACCTACAAGCTCAAATTCGGTCATCGCGGGGCCAATCAGCCGGTGATGAACCTCGCCACCCGGCGGGTGGAGATCACCAGCCAGAACCACGGTTTTGCGGTGGACACTCCGTCGCTGATCCAGGCCGGCGGCGTCCCCACTCACGAAAACCTCAATGACGGGACGCTGGAAGGCTTTTCGCACCCCGACCTGGCCATTTTCTCGGTGCAATATCACCCCGAGGCCAGTCCCGGCCCCCACGATGCGACGTACCTCTTTGACTGCTTCGTGGACATGATGAGGTCCGGCCAGGCGCCCACGGCCGAGGAAATGGCGGCGGCCCAGGCGAAATTGGAAGGCAAGAAGGTTACGACCCCCTCCCCGCGCTGAAGCCGGCGACTGGGCGGCTCAATGGACCCATGAACACATTGGGGATCATACGGTTTCCGTGGCCATCTTGGGGCGCGGCCTGGTTGCCGGTCTTCATGTTGCTGATTGCTTGAGTCTTCGCGCCGCACCTCTGGAAGACGTTGGGCACCCAACACACAGGATTCGTTTGAGATCCGTAACAATCGCTCCCTTGCCGTGGGCGCGATGAGAAGTAGCGGTCAGCAGCTCAGGTAACGAGCCAGGAAGGCGTTCACCTCGTTCGGATGGGTCATATTGATGAGGTGCCCACCATTGGGGACAACCACCTCCGGATTGACCTTGCGAAGCGGGATGAGCGAGTCGCGCGCCCCGTGAATGTGGTGGACCGGACATGGACAGTTGGCCGGGGCATCCCAAGTCAGGATCATCCGCCCGATCCGCCGGAGGGCCGTCACCCCCGTATCCCGGGCCATCTCCCGGATGAGTTGCAACTGCTCCGGCGTGAGCCCCTCAAGGTGCGTCAACAACCAGCCGCTGATCACGGCCCGTTGACTGATGATGAAGTCGGGGATTATCCGGCAAATCAGTTCCACCGGCCGGAAGTGCCAGGGAATGGCCCGCGAGCTGGTACAGCTTGCGACCAACACCACGCGGCGAGCCTGGGTGATTCGGGCCAGCTCGTAAGCGATCATGCCGCCGAAAGATACGCCTCCCACCACGCAGGGGCCGTCCAGGCGGAGCTGGTCGCGAATCCGTCGTGCGTAAGTGGCAATGGTATCACTCGGATAAGGATCGGGCAGGGCAGGCGTCTCAAACTCCAACCCGGCGGCGCGCTGCGGACCAAAGATCCGCTCGTCCGTCCCCATGCCCGGCAACATGACCACTCGCGTTTGCGCCATGGCCTAAAGTAAACCCGCCGTCTCCCCCAAAGGCAACAGTGCCGGGGGTTTCCTATCCGAATCCTTCTCTTTCTCTTGCTCTTACTCTTCTTCCTAATCCTAATCTTTATCTTTCTCGTAATCTCATCGGCATAAGCTGATCGCTGACTGCTGAACGCTGACCAGAGAAACAGCAAGATAATGATTAGAACTATGAGCAAGAGCAGGATTAAGATCAGGACCCGCCCCTAATCTCGCTTCCCGGCACAGACCGGCGCCGGAACCGTCTTCCGACCGCGCAGCCGGCGGGCCTCGGGAGCCTCTTTGATGCAGGTGCCCAGGATGCCGACCCCCATCCGTAGCAACTGTTTGGTGTTGCGCACAAACTGGCCCGGAGCCGGTCCTACATCGGGGAAGCCACGCTCGTCGGGGGTGAGCTTCTCCCAGTTGTGGAACAGCCGGCCCCATTCGCTGCGTAAAGCCTCGTGCACCCGCCCGTTACCGTTGCGGGGGTACCAGTACATGTCGTGATAGAGCACGCTGGCAATGTACGCCCACGGGGCCAGCCAGGTCTTGAGCGACCACTCCAGGACGGACTTGAGCCGGCCCCAGTAGATCTTGTGCTGCATCCGGCTGGCAAAGGTCATCTTCTTGAACGGCCCGTCGAAGTGCCAGTTCTCGGCGGCCGCATCCAGGTCGCCGACCACTTCGATCTGCCGGGGGTCGCCGCAGCCCAGGCCGCGCTCGTGGGCCAGCCGGATGAATTTGCAATCCTTGAGCGGATCGAAACCCATCAGTTTGGCGGCCATCGCGTCGATGGCCACCTGGTCGGCCGACGCGAGCAGTACGTTTTTCACATGCGGCACCATGCAGCGCGGGCCCGGCCCGTCGCCGGCGAACGTGCCGTCCATGACTGCAAACAGCCCACGGTGGATCCGCTTCTGAATCATGAGCAGGTCCACCAGCGTCTCGTGGATCACCGGATGGGTCCAGTGCCGGTGTTCGTTGAGCAGCCCGCCGAAGGCGTTCTTCATCGCCCCCGTGGTGGTGGTGAACACGTGGGTCTTGACCGTCGGCAGGTGAATGATGTTCTCGCCGATGAACCGTTTGGGGATGGAGAACCCGTTGGGGTACACCTCGTTGAGGCAAAGAAACTCCTTCGTGAGATCGCCGACCGCATCGCGAATGTTAACCCACTCCTCGCCTTCGTAGAGGTGTACGTTGCGCAGCCCGTGGGCCTCGACGACGTTGAGCTGCTTGTTTTCGCGCTCGCCCAGGTGGGCGTCGATGACCACCGTCCGGTTGTGGCAGGCATGGATGAGGTTCGGATCGTACCCGTCCTTCTTCATGGCCCGGATGACGCCCTCGAGCTGCCAGGGCGTGGTGCTGCTGCTGGGGTAGAAGAAGTGCCAGGAGATATTGACCTTCAGAGCCGTATCTGCCTGCGGATCAATGACTTCGCGATATCCCGCGAGGTTCATGACCCGGTGGTAATCTTCCAGCACCGTCCGCGGGGACGTCCGAACAATAGCGACTTTTGAGCTGCTCATTCGCTCATTTTAAGGGACCATCCGGCGAGGGCAAAGCGGAAAGGGACCGTGTTATCCCAAGTCAGACCATATAATTCCGGCGGGCACTTCGAAACGTAACGATCCGCCGGCCAGCCCACAAGAGACGGGCTAAACATGGGAGCTGCTCAGAACGCGAACGTTCCTGTTCCACTGAAGCCTTGACCGTCCCCGGGTCTATAAATCAATGAAATGAAACGCCTACTACAGAACTGGTTTTTACAGAGGCAGTGGCCCGCGATCGTGCTTGTCGCCGGGGTGTACTACTTGGCCGCCCTGCCGGGGATGAGTTTCGCTTTGCCGCAGACCAACGCAACGGCGATTTGGGCACCTTCGGGAATTGCCCTGTCGGCGCTGTTGCTGTGGGGAAGGCGCTTGTGGCCGGCAGTGACGCTGGGCAGTTTTCTGACCAACATCACTGTCCTCCTGCAGGCTGGGATTGGGACTCCCCACCAGGCGCTACTCGCCTCTGTGCTCATCAGCTTTGGCAACACCCTCGAAGCTCTCATCGGGCGCTTCCTGTTCATCCGCTATATCGGAGACGCGCCAACGCTGCGGCGCAGCCATGACCCACTCATTCTGGCGTTGACCGCGGCTGTGAGCTGCACGGTGGCCGCGGTAATGGGCGTAACGACGATGACCGTTGTGGGGCTGTTCCCCGGGCAGCTTGCCGGGCCCGTCTGGCTGACCTGGTGGCTGGGCGATCTGGCCGGCATACTGATCATCACGCCGCTCATTCTGGCGATCCACGGGATGCCCGCCTTCCCGTCCAGCCGTCGGCTGCTGATAGAGTCGCTGTTTCTCGTCACGGTGGGCATCACCGCGTTTTTCCTGCTTACCGGGAACACTCCCCATGGTACGGCAATCGCTTATCTGATCCTTCCCCTGGTGCTGGTTCCGGCCATCTGGAGTGGACCATCGCTGACCCAACTGAGCGTGGCTCTGGTGGCCGGGATCGCTGTGTACGGCGCCGTGCACAGGCAGGGACCTTTCCAACTCCCATCGGTCCATTCCAGTCTGTTGCTGGCCCAGGGATTCGCCAGCGTACTGGCGCTGGCCGCCAGCACGCTGGCCACGGCCATCGCCGAGCGCAAGATGCGCGAACATGCCCTGAGCCGGATGTATCGGAACCTGCAGGTGTTGACGCGCTGCAATGCCGCCGTCGTCCATGCCAAAGACGAGCATCAATTGCTCCAGGAGGTCTGCCAGGTGGCGGTTGAGACCGCCGGGTATGAATTGGCTTGCGTGGTCTACGCCGAGCACGACGAGGCCAAAAGCGTGAGGCCAATCGCCTATGCGGGTCCGGCCGAACGCTTTCTGAGCCGGGTTCGGGTGAGCTGGGGCGATAACGAATACGGCTGGGGCACGATCGGAACGACCATCCGCACCGGCCGACCAGTGATCGCCGCCGATCTCCTGCAGGACCCCGGATACCACGTCTGGCGCGATCTGGTCATAGAAAGCGGCTTCCGCTCCTCCGCGGCGGTTCCGCTCCAGGCCCACGGCACGATGTACGGAGCCATCGGCTTCTTTACCCGGGAGCCGGACGCCTTCAAGCCTTCAGAAATGGATCTCCTGGTTGAACTGGGTGCGAACCTCGCACACGGCATTCTGACTTTGCGGACGCGGGCGGATAACGCTCGATTGTACGAGCAGGTGCAACGGTATGCGGCGGAACTGGAGCAGCGCGTCCAGCAGCGGACGGCGGAGCTTCAGCGGGAAGTGGCCCGGCGCGAGCAGGCCCAGATTTCACTGCAGGACAGCGAGCGCAAGTACCGTGAGCTGGTGGAAAACGCCAACAGCATCATCCTGAAGATGGACAGGAACGGATGTATCACTTTTCTTAACGAGTTCGGCCAGCGTTTTCTGGGCTACACGGAGAGCGAATTGCTCGGCCGTAACGTCGTTGGAACCATAGTCCCTCGTATCGAGACGGGCGGCCGCGACCTGGAGCGACTGATGGAAGAGACCGCCACTCACCCGGACCAGCACACGAGCAACGAAAATGAGAACCTCCGCCGGGACGGCACGCGGGTCTGGATCTCCTGGACGAACCGCCCCATTCATGACCGGGAGGGGCGTCTGACGGGTTGCCTGTCGGTCGGCAACGACATTACGGCGCTCAAGCAGACGCAGGCCCAGCTCGAAGTGGCCAAAGAGGCCGCCGAGTCAGCCGACCGGCTTAAATCCGCTTTCATGGCCACCATGTCGCATGAGTTGCGTACGCCCCTCAACTCGATCATCGGTTTTACCGGCATTCTCCTGCAGGAGCTGCCTGGACCGCTCAACAGTGAGCAACGTAACCAGTTGGGCATGGTCCGCAACGCCGCCCGCCACCTGCTGGCTCTAATCAATGATGTTCTGGACATTTCCAAAATCGAAGCCGGGCAGTTGACGGTCGAACGCGTGCCGTTCGATCTGCCACGAACCATTAACCAAGTCATCGAGACTGTGATGCCTCTGGCCCGCGAGAAACGCCTTCAGCTTGTCACCGACATCGCCCCCGACATACAAAAGCTCGACGGTGATCAGCGGCGCTTCGAGCAGGTCCTCCTGAACCTGTTGAGCAATGCGATTAAATTCACCGAGCAGGGTCAGGTCACGCTCCGGTGCGCCCGCGAGCCGGGATGGGTGGTCATCAGCGTCCGGGACACCGGCTGCGGCATCTCCGAGCAAGACCAGGCAACGCTCTTCCGCCCCTTCCGGCAGTTGGACACCGGTCTGGCCCGCAAACATGAGGGCACGGGGCTCGGGCTGGCCATCTGCAAACGTCTGGTGGATATAATGAAAGGACGGATTGAATTGTCCAGCAAAGTGGGCGAGGGCAGCGTCTTCACCGTCCGGCTCCCACAGCCGTAGGTGCCGACCTGGGGGCTGGGGTCAGCAGGAGGGCCCATGAACCGACCGATCTTAATCATCGAAGACAACGCCCAGAACCTCTACCTCATGCGCTATCTTCTGGAGCAAAACGGATTTACTGTGGCAGCCGCCCGGGATGGCAGACAGGGTATCGAGATGGCCTGCACCAGCGCCCCCCTGGCCATCCTGCTGGACATTCAATTGCCGCTCATGGATGGTTATGCCGTCGCGCGGGAACTGCGCAAGTGCGAGAGCTTGAACGCCGTGCCGATCATCGCCGTGACCAGCTATGCGATGGTAGGCGATCGGGAGAAGGCGTTGGAAGCCGGGGCAACCGATTACATTGAAAAACCCATCGATCCGGACACGTTTGTGGATCGCCTCCGCCGCCATTTCAAAGCCGACCCGAACCGCTTCGCGCCCGTGGAGGACAGCCATGCCCAGAGCCCTGATCGTCGACGACAAGCCTGAAAACCTGTACTACCTGGAAGCGATGCTTCGCGGGAACTCGTACGAGGTGGAACGCGCCGGCAACGGCGTGGAGGCCCTGGCCGCGGCACGGGCCAACCCCCCGGACCTGATCATCACCGACATTCTGATGCCGGGCATGGACGGCTTCACGCTCTGCCGGCACTGGAAACAGGATCCCCAGCTTCGGTCCATTCCCTTCGTTTTCTACACGGCCACCTACACGGACCCCAAGGACCGGCAGCTTGCCTCGAGCCTGGGCGCTGATCTGTACCTGATCAAACCTCAGGAGCCGGACGCCTTCATGCGGCGGATCGCCGATATCGTGCAGCAGCACCAGGATCACCAATTACTCAAACCCCCTCCCCCGCCGATGGAAGAATCGAGCTATCTTCGCGAATACAACAGCGCGCTGATCCGCAAGCTCGAGGACAAGTTGGTGCAGTTGGAAAACGCCATCAAGGCCAAAGACGTCCTGCTGGGCTCCATCAGCCACGAATTGCGCACACCGCTGACCCCTGTCGCGGTACTCGTCGATCTGTTGTCGCAGGATCCCTACACGCCGCCGCGCATGCGTGAAGATCTGGAAATAATCCGGAGCAATATCGAAATCGAGAGGCGCCTGATCGGCGACCTGGTGGACTATGCGGCCATGCAATCCGGATGCCTGAGCCTGCGGAGCGAACCCCTGTCGCTCCATACCCTGGTGCGGCAAACGGTGGATTTATGGCGAAAGCAACTCCAGGCCGCGGAACTGTCTCTGGCCTTGAGCCTGGAGGCGGCCTGTGACCAGATCACCGCCGACTACAACCGGCTCGAACAGGCGTTCTGGAGCCTGATGCACAACGCCGTTCGACGCAGTCCGCACAATGGGTCGATCACGGTCCACACCTGCAATCCCCGGCCCGATTCCATCGTCCTGGAGGTGCGCGACACGGGCAAGAGCATGGACGCGCAGGCCATCGCCTGGGCCTTCTCACCTTTGGAACGTGAAGCCCGCATCGGCGAGGGTCAAGCGCAAAGCACGGGCGTGGGCATGGCCGTCTGCAAGGGCATCATCGAAGCGCATGGCGGCCGAATCGGCATCCGGAGCGAGGAGCAGGCGCCGGGAATCGCCGTGATCGTTGAGCTTCCGGTCCAGCGGCCGTAACGGCCAGGGTGCGGTGCTGCTGCTGCGGGTATAAGAATGGCCAGAATACATCGGTCCTGATTAATCAACCGCAGAGGTGTCTATGGTCAAGGTCATTCCGGCACGAATATCGGAGGGGAACGTCGTGCCCAAGACGCCGCTGCCCTCTGCGGAAAGCATTCGGAGCATATTCATTGTCGTCGAGTTGGCAGATCCGGAGGAGAGTGAGAAGAGAGAATCCACGCTCCCCCGGATGCTCGGTCTTTTGAAAGGGGCCGATGTTTCTGAGGAGGACTACGTCCGGTATCTGGAGGAGAAATACCGCTGAATGCACCTCCTGCTCGACACTGACATCATCTTCGATGTTTTTCTGGACGAAATGGAGACACTTTCGTCCGAAGGATCGTGAGCTCACGCTCAATTACAGAAACGCCTCTGCTTGGACTGCAGTCTCAAGCGGTCGCGGCATCCGCCGGATGCACCCAGGGCTTGCGATAGGGCCGCTTGAGCAGGCGGTTGGCTTCTTCATCACCGACCACC
Source organism: Phycisphaerae bacterium (assembly GCA_012719955.1). Taxonomy (GTDB): domain Bacteria; phylum Planctomycetota; class Phycisphaerae; order UBA1845; family PWPN01; genus JAAXZI01. The sequence goes on from JAAXZI010000236.1 coordinate 10,652, forward strand.
TGCCCCTTGATCGGGTCCCATTCCAGCGACCGGCCCAGCTTGGCCGAAATGTTCGCCAGGATGCACGACGCGGTCGAAATGTGCCCTTCCTCGATGTCCGCCACCGGCTTGCCGCGCGAAGCGATCGCGGCCAGGAAGTCCTTCATGTGCAGCCGGGTGGCCGGCGCGGCGTTAAGCTCGATCTTCGGCTCGGTCACGTCCTCGGGGTACTGCTCCTTCTCGTAGACGCAGTCCTTGTGAATCGCGGGCTCCTTCTTGCCGGCCGGATAGAAGTCATAGCTCATGGTGCTGCACTTGAGCACGCCCTTGTCGCCGTAGAGCACCAGCGCCCAGGGGTACTTCGGGTCCGGCGGATCGCCCCAGGTGCGGTGGGTCCAGACGCAGTTCAGGCCGTCGTGTTCGAAGATGGCCGTCTGCGTGTCGGAAATGTTGGACTTGCCCTCCTTCTGGACGTAAATGCCGCCCGAGGAGGTGATGCGCTTCGGCCAGCCCAGCCCCAACATCCAGCGGGCGGTGTCGTACATATGCACGCACATGTCGCCGATGATGCCGTTGCCGTACTCCATGAAGGTCCGCCACCAGCGCACGTGCGGGATGCCGTCATACGGCCGCAGCGGCGCCGGGCCGGTCCACATCTCATAATCCAGGAAATCGGGGACGGGCTGTACCGGCGGGTTGCCGTTGGCCCGCATGTGGTAGTAGCAGCACATCTCCACGTGGCCGATCTTGCCCAGCAGGCCGGCCTCCACCACGTTCTTCCTGGCGTCGATCAGGTGCGGCGTGCTCTTGCGCTGCGTGCCCACCTGGACCACGCGTTTCAACCGGCGGGCGGCGGCGACCATGGCCGCCCCTTCGGCCACGTCCACGCTGATGGGCTTCTGGACGTACACGTCCGCCCCGGCCTCCATCGCCGCGATGGCCGGCAGGGCGTGCCAGTGGTCGGGTGTGCCCACCAGGACGATGTCGAGATCCTTCTCCTTGAGCATCTCCCGGTAATCGCCATAGGTGCGCGGCTTCTTTTTGGAAGCCTGGCGCGCGGCCACCATGTCAGCGGCCTCGGCCAATTGCTTCTTGTCCGGATCGCAGAGCGAGATGACTTCCACAGGCGCAACCTGGATGAGCCGGAAGAGATCGGACTTGCCGTACCAGCCGGTGCCGATGAGCCCTACGCGGTAGGTTTTCTGGTCCTGGACGCCCTGCACAAAGTAGCCACCGAATGCCGTTGCCACCGTACCCGCCGCCCCGGCCTTGAGGAATTCCCGACGATTCATGACCAACCTCCCGCTGATAGAGCTGACCGTTCACCAAGACACGGACGACACGCAGTGCACAGTATGAGAGATGGAGAGTCTGAGAGAAGGAGGTACAGCGATGGGCTGCCTTCCTCTCCATCGCTCCTTCACTCCATCCGGCTCCGTGTCCGCGGGCTGAGAGTATACCATCCCCGGCCGGCGCGCAAAACGACCGGCCGGGGAAGACACCCAGGCCGGTCGGGAGTGATGCAATCTGAGGACGTCTTTTTCAGCCCTTGGCCAGCAGGGCCTCGGCCGACTGAACCAGCCGCTCCATGCGGAAAGGCTTGTTGATATAGCCGTCGGCGCCCAGACTCTCGGCCCACTGCTGATGCCGCTTGCCGGTGTTGCCCGTGATCATGATGACATAGGGCTTGCTGCCCCGCGGCTTCTTGGCCTTGAGCTTCTCGAGCACCAGGAACCCGCTGCGCTGCGGCAGCATCGCGTCCAGAATGAGCAGGTCAGGGTTTTTCTCCAGAGCCATGGTGACGGCCGTGTTACCGTCGGTCGCGGTCATGATCTGGGCCCCCGTCTCTTTGAACACAGCTTCGATGGCGCCGAGAATATCCGTATCGTCGTCAACAATAAGAATCGATTTCCCGTCAAATGGCTCGGCCATAAAAACCTCCGACTCGTCTGGGGTGATGCCTCTATCTCAAGGTAGCGCGTAGTACGGTATTTGCGCTTAAGTATAGGAGTCGGCAAGGTCCTCTGCAATGGCCGGAGCCCGGCAAATACCCGATTCCCGGCCGGCCCGTCCCTCATTTTTCAACCGGGCGCCGGCGCGATCGCACCGTCCTGGGGTCAACAGTCGATTGAGACGCATTCCGCGGGTACCAGATAGAGGGCCTTGGGCGTCGCGTCCCCATCCAGCCCCGGCCTGGTGGAGACCCCGACCATGAGGCAGCGTCTGCCCCGCCACTCGACCACGCAGCCGGCCCGGCATGGCTTCCCACCCAACTGCTTGAGGATATCCTGCAACTCCTCCGCGGTGATCACCGGGTCCTCCAGGATATAGTCCCCGTCCGCCCGCCAGGCGCCCACGATGGGAATATCGAACTCGCTGCAGGCGGCCTGCCAGCAGGCGTTCTCGTCGCGCGGGCATGAGGGCAACGCGGAGAGTTCGGCCGCCGCCCGCTTGATCACCGACAGCGGCACCGGGTCCCGAACCGGCTCCTCGCAGAAGAACTCCGGAAACGCATTAATCAGACGCGCCTCCAGGCCATCACTGGGGTCCGCCAGGGCCAGCGCCTGCATTAAGGGAATGTTCTTAGGCTCCAGGTGACAGATCGCCGCCCAGTTCTTGTATACCGCCATTTCGCAGCTCCCTTTGGGGATCATTCGTCCGGCTTTACGGAGTAAAGGCTGCGAAACATTCAAAATCAACCGGCTCACGGCGGCCGGATCAGGGGAGCCCACAGGATCAGGCGACCGGCGTCTTGCGGAGGCTCACAGCCCCACCTGCCGGCGGACCGCCGCCAGCAGCTCAGCGCAGCCGGTGCGCACCGGGTCGGCGGCCGGCAGGCCGGACTCCGCCGCAATGGCCCGGATGGCCGCCTCGGCCTCCTCCGGGGTCATGCCCGCCGTATTCACCGCGATCGCCACCACTTTGCCCGGATGGAGCGGGGCCAGCATCTGCTCGTACAGGGCGATCTGCTGGCGGATCGGCGCGATCGGGCAGTCGGGCCAGTTGTTGTGCAGCGTGCGGTCCGGGCGGGTCACCATGACCATGGCATCCGGACAGGTACCGTGCAGGAGCGACAAGGTCACGCCCGAGTAGCCGGGATGGGCGATGGAGCCCTGCCCTTCGATGAAGCAGATCTGCCGGTCGGCCACGTGCTCTACGAGCATTTCGGCCGCCCCGGCGGTGAAGTCGGAAATGGCATGATCCAGGGCCAAGCCCCAGCCCTCGATCATGATGCCGGTCTGGCCGGTAGCCACGAAGGCCGCGTCCAGCCCGGCCTGGACCGCCGCCCGGCGCAGCTCCAGCGAGGTAACCATCTTGCCCACGTTGCAATCCGTGCCCACCGTGAGCACGCGCTTGGCCCGCGTCGCCCGGGCGAGGCCACGAGCCACCCGCTGGATGTTGCCCACGTCGCGCACGTCGTAGAGTCTCGCGTTGTGCTGACTGGCCAGCTCCACCAGCTCGGGATCTTTGCGGAGCATGACGTGCAGCCCGCTGATGATGGACAGGCCGTTCTTGAGCGCGTCCACCACGTGCCGCCGCATCACATCGGGCAGAGCCCCTCCCGTCGGCGCGATGCCGATCAGCACGGAATCCGGCTTCACGACCAGGGCATCTTTAACGCTGGCGAAGATGGGTACGCCGGTGATGCCCGTACCCGGCAGAGCATCCTCGATCTGCTGCTCCGCGTAAGCCGAATCGAGTACGCCGACGCAGTGGTCCCGCCGGTAACGCAGCACGGACACGCCCGTCTTGGACGAAAACACACCGAGTTTGCCCTCGGTCAGGATCAACATCCGCTTGCAGGGAATTTCGTGAATCATGCCCCTATGGTAACGCGAAAAGGTCTTTGAATACATGGAGGCCGCTATCCGTCGGTCAGCCACGGGCTGGTATGGTCTTGCCTGAGTTATCGGGCCGGCAGCTTCGCCCTGCGGGCCGGATCGTGGAAGAGCATGAACCTGAGCTGGGCCTCCTGGCCGTGGCACTGCGTGCAGATATTGGGCGCGATGAACGCCCGCAGGTTCAGCCGCATGGCCCGCCGCTCCGCGTCGGACAACTTTCCATTCTTGGCCGCCAGTTGCAGCAGATCCAGCCGGCCATGCGACAGGTGGCAGGTGCGGCAGGTGATCTGCCCGTTCCGGCTGACCAGGCCGGCCGAATCGAACAGCGGCAGGTAGCCGGGGGCCTCGGGCGCGACCATGTTGGGCACGAAGATGGGAGGATGCGTCGTCACGGCGCGCACCGGGGCCGGGCCTTCGGAGTGGTGGCAGGCCAGGCAGACGATGCCGTCGCTGACCGAACTGGTGGCTCCGACCTGGTGCTGGTCGAGGAAGCGCGGCGAAAGCATCTGCCCCCACGTCTTGTCGGGGCTGGCGTGCATGGCGTGGCACGGCCGACATTGCCCGGCATCAAAGCCGAGTTTGGCAAGGCGTTCCGTGGCGTGGCCGGTCTGCTCCATGTACTTCTTCTGCTCGTGGCAGCTCAGGCATACGCCGGCGGGCTCGTCCGGCTGTCCGTTGATGAGATAGCCCGGCTTCGCCCCGCCGTGGGGGTCGTGGCAGGTGCGGCAGGTCATCCGATGGTGGCCGGCTTCGTCGGTGGGAACCTTTTTGTGGCTCACCTTTTTCTGGTCCGGGCTGATATCGTGCGGGTGCAGGATGGCCCGATCGCCCTTGGAACCCCACGCCTCCTTGGGGTGGCAGGCCAGACAGGCCCCGTCATGGCCGGCATCGGCTTGCGGGGGCGGGAAGCGAAGCAGCGTTTTCGTGTCGTTACTGTGCGGCAGGTGGCAGGCCAGGCAGAGCCCTTTGGCTGCCGCCGTCTTGTCGGGCCAGGTCTCCGGGCGCCGTGAAGGATCATGCGGCCCGCCGGCCATGCGGGCCTCCTCCGCGTGGCACATTGCGCAAAGCTCGGCCACGGGGGCGATCAGGAACTGCTTGTGTCGTGATTCGTGCGGGTTATGGCAGTCGCTGCAAGCGGTTCGCGGGTGGGGGAAAGTGCTGGCCGGCTTGGCCTGGGCCCATCCGCGCGGCTGATGACAGGCCGTGCATTGACCGGCCGGATCGCCCGCAGTGACGACCGGGGTCCGCGCGGGACGGTGGGCCGGGTGACAGGTGCGGCACGTTCCGCCGGCGGGGCGTGTCTCCGGCATGCTGGTTGCGGGTTGGGTGCCCGCCCGTCGGCCCCGCCCGCTCGGCTCACTGCGGATATCATGCAGCGTTCTGAAGATACTGGCCTGACGCCGATGGCAGGTCAGGCACAGTCCATCCGAACCTGAATCCCCCACCACAATCGGCTCAAACCGGGCCGTCGCGGTCGAGTGACACGCCAGGCAATCCATCTTCTGGCCGGCCCGGCCCCGAGCACCGGCCTGCACCAGCTTCTCCGGCACGCCGCGCTTCAAGACCGGCTGGGGATGCATCTGGCCAGGCGCGTCCTCCGCCAAGTCCTGGTGGCAGGCCACGCACACCTCACCACTGGCGCGCTCGGAGCGGACATAGCCGAGGAACGGCTGATGGGCACGCGGGCCGGAAGCGCCGGACCGTGTTCGCGCGGCCTGGGTCTCCGCGGCGGGGGCCGAATGGCAGGCGCTGCAGCGCTTATCCAGCGAAGTGAACGGCGTCTGCTTGTGGCAGCCGCGGCAATTGACGGCCTGATGGTACGAGGCCAACGGCCAGCCGGTATCGGCATGGTCGAACGGCTTAGGCGCCGGCTCATCCGGCTTCCGGTGACAGTCTCCGCAGCGTGCCTCGTCGTCCACCCGGTGGCAGCCCACGCAGGATTGATGATGTTCCTCCGGCGTTCGGACCCTCTGCACGTGCTGCTTGCCGGCCTCGTGGCAGCGCATGCAGTTGTCGCTCCGATGGCAATCCACACAGGAATTGCCGTAGCGCTCGATATGGTGCTTGTGGCTGAAGACCACCCTGGACTTCACGCCGGGCCGGTGTTCTGTCTGGTAGATCTCGACGTCCGGCTTGGCGATCACTGGATGCGGCTTGCCCATGTAAAGCGCCGCGGCGGAGAGTTCCCCGGAGGCATTCGCCTCGCCGATCGGCCGGTGGCAAGACTGGCAGTGATCCCCCTGGGCCCACTCCCGATGACAGCCCATGCACTGGCGATGATAGGCGCCTTTCAGGCTGGGCTTGGCGATATCCTCGCGAACCAACTGGGGCTCGTGGCAGCTACGGCATTCCGGGTGGGCCTGGCCTTCGGGGGTATGATGATGGCAGACCGTGCAGTTGTCGGCCATGCGGGCATGGCCCGCGTGGTTGAACGGAACCGGCCCGAAAAAGTCCTTGTCCCGGGGCTGGCCTTTGAGCATGTCCAGCAGGATCAGGCCCGGACCCTGCTGTGCGGTATCTTGATCGGCGGGCCTGCTGGCAAGCTGCGGCTGGCTTGCGGCCACCCCGTTGGCATTCTCCTCCGCATGGCAGGCTCGACAAGCGGCCCGGCCCATCATCGCGGCGGATCCGCCGGCACGCGCCGGCGAGAGCCCGGCCCCCACCAGCAGCACAATGGTCAGAGCGGCCCATCTTGGCATCTCGAGTTCCTCTATCAAAGGCGCAATCCTTGACGCCGGCTACCGCTATGCCGTGGCGTGATCCGCGTGCTCGCATAATACCGGCATACGGTTCACAATCCATCGGAAGGCCAGCACGCCCACGACAATCAGCGTAATCGTGACCGTGATTTCGATCCAGTGGGGAACGTAACGAACCTCGTCGGTCCAGCGAAACGCGATGATCGAGACGTTCAACCGGTTCAGCACGATCCCCAGGACGGTCCACACGCTGGTAATGCGCGTCAGCGTGGCGCTTTGCCTTCTGGCCGCGACGACATACAGCACGCAGGGCAGGAGCACGAAGCCCATCACCTCCACCAGAAACAGGCCGCCGTAAGGGGTCAGCAACAGACCCCAATGGCCGCCCTTGGCCACCCCGATCCACTTCAGCAGGAAGTAGACCAGCAGTACCACGGACGCCGCCTTGCCCAGGCCGATGACCAGGCGGTCGAGTTCAGCCGGATCCTGGTCTGCCACCAGGTGATGAAAGGCCCGGTGCGAGAGCATACTCTCCACGATCACCATCGAAAGCCCGGCCACCACCGCGGACACGAAGAAAAACAGCGGAAGATACGGCGTATACCACAGCGGGTGGAGCTTGGACGCGGCCATCAGGAACAGCCCGCCCAACGAACTCTGGTGCATGGTGGAGAGCACGATGCCCGCCACGATCACAACGAGCATGATGCGGCGCAATATCTTCAGGGCGCGCTCGAAGCGCAGCCGCTCGCAGACCATCGGCAGGAATTCGAGGAAAAGCACGGTGTTATAGAGCATGACGCACCAGCCCACCTCGAACATGACCGAGTGCGGCTGCCAGAAGACCATGGGATGCCAGATATTGTACGGCCGGCCCAGGTCCATCATCAGACCCAGCACCGCCAGGATGTAACCCAGAAAGGCGGTGAGGATCGCGGGGCGAACGAAGCGTTCGTATCGCTCCAGATGAAGAATGTGCACCGTGCCGGCCAACACGAAGCCGCCTGCCGCCAGGGCCACGCCGCAGAGCATGTCAAAACCGATCCACAAGCCCCAGGGATAATCGTCGGTGAGATTCGTCGTGGCCGACAGACCGTGCGTGAACCGCAGGACCGTCACCGGCAACCCCACGCTCAACACCAGGGCCGCCACCAGGTTAAACGGCGTCACCAGCGACCGGACATAGTCGCGCACGGACATGCCCATGAACAGCAGGTCCAACAGCCAGGCCTGACGCTTGGTGAGAGGTAGAACCGTCTCTGCCACGCCTACGCTCCCTTCGCAGCAGTGGGGGTCTGAGGATTCTCTTCGCCGCCGGCCGAGGGGCCGCGCGGTTTGGTCAAGGCATACAATCCCGCCAGCGCCACCGGCCAGATGCTCACGACCAGCGGGATGATGGACAGGAAGCCCTCCGTCAACTCGGGAGCCGGCCGGGTCCCCAGGTCGGTGCGGAAGCCAAGCTGGTCGAACGCGGTGGGCGCTATGTACAGCCAACCCGTGCCGCCCACTTCGTGCTCGCCGTAAATGTGGTCCACGTACACGTCCGGCCGGCTGCGGATCTTCTCCCGGGCCAGGGCCAACAGCTTGCCCCGCCGGTTGAAGGTGATGGCCTCCACCGGGCAGATCTTCGCACAGGCCGGAACGCCCCCCTCTTTCGAGACCTTCTCAAAGCACATGGTGCACTTCCGCACCACCGGCGTGAGCGGAACGTCATACGTGTAAGCCGGAATCGAAAACGGGCAGGCCATGATGCAGTAGCGGCATCCCATGCACAACGACGCCTCGTAGATCACCGGTCCCTGCTCGCTCTTGCGGATCGCCGCGACCGGGCAGACGGAGGCGCACGCCGGCTGGTTGCAATGCAGGCACTGCTTCTTCACGTAAACCGGCTGCCCCTCCGGCTCGCGGCCCTTGTACCGGTTGACCACGGTGAGGTTGCCGGCGTCGGGCCGGCGCTCCCGCTGAAAGACAGAGGTATCCTCGTAGCTTTCGAGAGAATCGTTGGGCAGGCCGTTCGCCTCTTTGCAGGCGAACTCGCACTTGCGGCAGCCGATGCACACGCTCAGATCCGTGAGCATGCCCCACCACTCGTGGGCGGCGCTTCCCCCGGATGCCGCACACGCGGGTCGACCGCCCGCCGCGCCGGCGGCGCTGATCACTCCCGCCAGTTTCAGAAATGCCCGCCGGGTCGTTGCCATCACGCCTGCCCTTTCCTGATAGTGCCGATACGAGGCGGATACTTCTATAGTAGTATATTAAGTGATTGTTTTCACAATGCAAGAGCTCCCCGCACTCCTCCAGCCCCGGGAACCCCCCTGCCGCATCAGGCTAAAGAGGCCCCCTGCCGGCCTAAGTGGCGATGAGAACGGCTTTTGTCATCAGGAGCCGCAAAGATTGAGATGGAATGTCAGTTTCCGGTATTTCCCCCCGCCGGCGCACGCCGCGTGGCGCGCACCCTCATCGCGCCCACATCCGGGACTTTTCTTCGGCCCGCGCCTGTCCGGCGGGATCGCGCCCCACGGGCCGCGC
>JAAXZI010000237.1 GCA_012719955.1 Phycisphaerae bacterium
GATTATAAGGGGGACGAGGGGGGAGGGGCGAGGGACGAGTACTGAGTACTGAGTACCGAGTACTGAGTACTGAGTACTGAGTGCTGAGGGCTGAGTGCTGAACGGGGAATACGGGGGATACCGGAAAAGAAGGATATGCAGGGTTTCGTCGTATTCGACGCATAACTTATTGCTGATACATATCTTGTATTTGCCCGCCAACTTAGCGTTGGCCTCGATGGTCGCCGGCACGCGGGGTCTGTTACGGGGTTCCTTTCGTTCTGGGGGTGAGTGTCCGACAAGCAGTTGCACCCCGCACTCCCCTGCCGCAGAATGTGAGGCATGGCCGGAACCCGCGACTATCAGAACATTCATGGCCGGCGGTTTGGCCGGGGCGCGCGTCCCTGGCTGCTGATCCCGAAGGTCCTTTTCGTGGCCGTATTCCTGGGCGGGCTGGTCAGCCTGCTGGTGCTGGGTTTTCTTCAGCCGACGCCGACGACCGCCGCGGAATGGACGGCCCAGTTGACGATTATTCGCCAGGCGTATAGGTGCGTGATCGTTCCAGCCCTGGCGGGGGCATTACTCACCGGCGTGGCGTTGACCATCGTCCACCGGGGGGTGCTGCTGCGCATGCGTTGGCTTCAGGTCAAGCTGGCGTTGATCGTCGCGTTTGTGCCCACGTTCCACCTGTTCATGGCCGGCCGTTCGCTGGCGCTGCAGGATGCGATCACGCGGGTGGATTTCGCCGCCGCCACCCTGCTGCGCAAGCAGCTCTTCCGCGGGACGGTAGCCACGCTGGCATTCGCCGTGGCGGTCATCCTCCTGGGGCGGCTCAAGCCGCGGCTGGGACAGGCGTACGGGCGAACCTTCGGGCAGAAGCGCGAAGAGCCTCAGGAATAAGCAAGGCCCCATCCGGTCTCCATAGGTCCACACAATAAGCAACGCGATCCGGCGCGTCCAAGCCGCGCGCAGGCACGAGGGCTACCGCTCCGGCTAAGGGAACTGTTCTGGAAGAAATCCACGTTCGCCGCTTAAGCCTCTCGAAAGAAGACGATTACGTTTACGAGCAGTTGCTGCGGTCCACCGTGTTCGGGATTGGCCGGCCGGCGCTGGGGGATGCAGGCTGGCCAATCGGCTTGAACAGCCGAGGAGCCCCTCTGAAACAGACAGAACTGACAGCTTTTTTCGATGGTGCTATGACAAATGGACCTTCCCCGGCCGTGCGAGGAATATTCAGGCTGCGATCGAACCCACCTCGTGCTGCCATAGGAACAACTTGACTTTTGCGCCTTGCATGACGAAAATGTCTATAACAGGTGAACGGATGGGCACGATACCGGAATTCACGAAGGACGGGCTGTTGCCGCCGGGCGACTACGAGGTGACGCTCGACGAGCTTCGTCGCTCTGTTCTAGTGGCCGGCCCGCAGGACCGGGCAAACTACCCAAACTGGGACGCCCGGTGGCATGCCAAGCTGGTGGACAAACCGGAACTGCTGGTCCGTCAACTCTGGCAGGTGGGTATCTCCGACATCTTCGTGGACGGCTCGTTCGTCGAGGACAAGGATCACCCAAACGACATGGATGGCTACTTCGTCTGCGAACTGAGGCGTCTGGCCAGCGGCGAACTGGAGCGAGAATTGAACCTGCTGGATCCGTACAAGGTGTGGACATGGGATCCTGCCAGCAGGCGCCCCTATCGCGGCTACCCGAAGAAGCAGTTGCCGATGTGGCATCAATACCGCGTGGAACTCTACCCGCACTTCGGGCAACTGTCGGGAATCCGGGACGAGCACGGCAATGAGTTGGAGTTTCCATCGGCGTTTCGCCGGTCGCGTCGCGACGGCAAGCCGCGCGGCATCGTGAAGATCGGAGGCAAGCCATGATCCGCAGCGAGAAAGAGTATCGTGAGGCGGTTGAACGCATCCGTCAGGAAAAGGATCGGCTCGCCCAGCAGGAAGCTGAGTTGAAGGCCATGGGCTTAAGGCCGGAAGAGATCAAGCGAGCTCTGGACCCGACGCGGTCGTTCCACCAGCAGCTTGAAGAAGAAGTCGCCAGCTACGAGCGACTGAAGCGTGGCGAGTTCGATGAGATTGAGAACTTTCGCGGCCTGGGGCAATTGCTGGTATCGTTGCGGATTGCGCAGGGGTTGACGCAGCGGCAATTGGCCGAGCGGCTGGGTGTGCATGAGACACAGGTGTCGCGCGACGAGCGGAACGAGTACCACGGCATTACGTTGGAGCGGGCGGCCAAGATTCTCGAAGCGTTGGGCGTAGAGATCCGCAGCCGTGTCGAGCACATCGCGCACACACCGGCCGAGGTGGCCTGAGCCAGCCGCACATCGTGGGTTCACATCCGGAGACAGCCGACCTGCCCGTGAGGCGCTCGCAGGAAAAGCCGTTTGTTCGGCTTATGTCCGCGTTGCCGAGTCGATGATCGGGGCGCGATCAAGCCGCGCGCAGGCGGATGGCCGCGGGGCCTTGCGCTCCAGGCTCGGCAGGCTCTATCAGGGTAGCCGTTTGACCTTCAAGTCTGGGGAGTGGTCCTCCTCCACGCGGTAGCCGGCCGGCAGATCCAGGCGATACGCGATGGCATCGCCGTCTTTCCACCAGCGCAGCGTGACGAAGCCGTCGGCGGTCGGCAGGCGGCCTTCGCACCATTGCAGGTTCACGTCGGCGAGTTTCAGGCGCACGACCTTGTTGACCCGGTCCAGCGAACGCACGCCCAGGATGTCGCGGTAGAGCGTGTGCACGATGTGCGAGGCGAAGCCGTGATTGCAGCTTGCGGCCGGCGTGGCGTTCTCCCACAGCGTGCCGGTGCGGTCGGCCATGTACATCAGGTAATCGATGGACTCATCCAGGATCTGCTGAGACCGGCCGGCGCGAGAGAGGATCTCCATCCGCAACATGTTGCCAATGAAGGAGTTGGACGGCGGCACGTCGGGGAAGGCCTTGGTTTTCGCCCGCTGCGGCCCGAATTGCTCGGTCAACGTCTTCCACAGTTCGGCGTGCGTATCGGACTTGGCCACGTCGAAGAAGAAGGCGTAGTACTGGCAGGTCTCAGTGTGGTTTTTCGTGACTTCAAGCCTGCCATCCTTGCGCAGGGCGTTGTCGATGAAGAACTTTCCGTCGAAGGCCTGCTTGCGAATGGTGTCGCGGACGGCGTCAGCCTGCTTGAGCCATTCGGGCTTGTTGTACATCCGCCCGGCCGCGGCCAGCGCGCCGGCGTAGAGCATGTTCGAGGGGTAATTCACGTCCTGGACAAAGCTGTTGGCCGCCGACCACTCCACGAATACCCAGCTCGGCAGCTTCTCCAGCAGGCCGTCGGAGTTACGGAACGTGCCGATGTAATCGAACAGTTTGGTCACCCGCGGCTCGAGCGCGCCGACCAGTTCCTTATCGCCGGTGCGGGCGAGGTACTCTTCAAGTTCAACGACAAACCACATGGCCCAGTTGAGGATGAACACGCCATCGTTGTGGTCGGCCGGATAGCACATCGGCAGCATGCCCTCGGGCAGGAACTCGAATCGGGCGGGCAACAGGAAGTTTTCGCAGAAGTTCTTTTCGATCAACGCATGACCGGAGAGATCCAGGGCCACGCGCGAAGTGAAGAAACTGTCGCACAGCCAACCGGCCCGCTCGCGAGAGGGGCAATCCATGAAAATATCCAGCGCGTTCTGGCGAAAGGTCTCGCGCCCGGCATCGAAGAGCTTGTTGAGCCGGACGTCGCTGGCGGCGAAATGAGCGGAATCCACGTCGGAGGAACTGAGCTCGCGCATCGCCACCTGCGACACCTCGCAGTCGCCGTCGAGCACCATCAGTTTGAGGTAGCGCAGCGTGTAGGGCTCGTAGGATTCAAAGGTATACTGGCCGGGCGACAGCTCCAGGGCGATGATATTCACACACGCAAGCCGCTTGAAGTCCACGTCGTCTTTGCTGAGGATCTCATCGAAGGTCAGGAACAGGCGGGTCCGGGTTTTGCAGTCTATCCGGGCCGCGATCGTGCCGGTCAGGTTCGTCCCCAGATCGAGAATGGTGTAAGAATTCGTTCCCAGGGCAAAGCGGGATTCGCCGTTGACGAAACGCTCCGCCTGCTCGCCGGGTACGGTCCCCACCGTCTGGAGTTCCAGAGAGGGGATGGTCTCAAGGTCTTTTTCGGGGTAACCCTTGAACTTGGGACCAACGCCGGTCAGGGAGCGGTCTTTCCAGGGGCGCTCGACCTTGCGGCCGGGTTCGAGCCGCCCGGCGGCCAACTGCCGGACCGGGGCGCGGAGATCGAGCCTGGGGAAAGCAACGCGGCGCGGCAGCAGCTTGACCGGCGGCTGCTCGGCACAGGGCGTCTCTTTGATCGTCGCGTCCGGGTTGGTCAGCCAATCGTTGTAGCCGGGGGCCAGGCGGTAGACTTCGGAGAAGGGCCGCTGGAAGCTGTATCGCTGCACCTTCTGAACGCGGTAGTCAAGGATGTGCGCGGCGAAGGGCACTCCCTGGCCGGCGGTGGAAGCCAGCACCCGGTCAAACGACACGACCTCGGCCTGCACAAACGAGGGTTGATCCGGCCAGGCGTAGTTGTTTACGTTGTAGCCGGCGGCCTCAATGGCAATCACGTTTCTACCCGGCCGGCAGTCGGACAGCGGCAGTTCATCGAGCCGGTAGTACCCGTGCGGGCCACGGGCCGGGCCCATCGCGATAACCCGGCCATTGAGCAGAACGCGGTAGGAGGTCGAGCCGGTGATGCGAAGCGTCAGGGACTCCGCCGGCCGGGGCTCGATCACCGCGCGGAAGCCGACGAAGAGGTTCATCTCCTTTTCGCGGCCGGCCGGCCAGATGGGTTTGGCCGATTGAAACTTGAGATCGTTTGCAGCCGTTCCAACTGACAGCGCTACCGCCACCACCGCCGCGAACATGGTCATCTCTTGCCTCCATAGGGTGGCCCAGGTTCTGCGAACCTGGGCTCACGATTTCTGAATCTCCAGTTGCAGTGAACGCAGTGAACCAATCGTCTCAGGTCGCCAAAACAATCACGAGCCTGGGTGGCCCAGGTCCTGTGGACCTGGGTTTACGATTTCTGATTCTTCCTGATTCTGTCGTTGCGGCAGGCCGCGGCGGGCGAACAGTCTCGCACTGGGTAGCCCAAGTCCTGTGGACCTGGGCCCACGATTTCTGGATCTCCAGTTGCGGAGAACACAGCGAACGGATCGTCTCAGGCCGTCAAGAAAATCGTGAACCCACCTTCGCAGAAGGTGGGCCACCCGCGCCGATGCATCGTGCAGCGCAACCACCGTGTCCGATCCCTCGCTCGCGCTCAGGACCCCGATATCATAAATGCAGGGCCAGCAGTTCCGCCATATGCAGGGGGCGGACACCGGCCAGATCGGTGATCTGATGACGGCAGCTTGTGCCCGAGGCCACCACGCAAGCCCCCTCCGGCAGGGCTTTGATCTTGTCGATCAGCGGGCGGGCGACGGCCAGCGACAGCTCGTACTTGCTTTTCATCATGCCATACGCGCCGGCCATGCCACAGCAACCAGTGTCCAGCAACTGCACCTCGGCCCCCGGCAAACGCCGGGCCAGACGCGGAAGCACGCCGACATCGGTCAGGGCGCGGGCATGACAGTGGGCGTGAATGGCGACGCGCAGCCTCGCAGGCTGGGTCTGGGGGGAAGAAAACCGCTTCTCTTCGCCGCCGGGCAAGGGACCGCCTTCGCGCGAGGCCGATTCGACCGAAGGCAAGGCGGGCGAGACGCCGGCTCCGCGGTGAGCACAGATGGAGAGGATGTCTGCTCCTCCCCCGTCCTCACACAGGCGATCCAGGAAGCCCTCGAAGCTGAAGCAACGTTCCGCAAGCTGCGAGGCGCCGGGGATCTTGAACTGCCGGTATTCGTCGAGGAACATGGCCAGGCAGGAAGGCTCCAGGAAAATGACCGGCAGGCCGGCGTACTCGCGCTCAAGCAGGGCCACATTGTGCCGGCCCATCTTCACGGCCGCGTCCAGCAACCCCCGGCTGAACGCCGGCCGGCCGCAACACATGCGCCCGCGGGCCAGCACGACCTCAAAACCGGCCGCCTCAAGCACCTTCACCGCCGCCATGCCGATGTGGGGCTCGTGATAGCGGATCCAGGTGTCGTCCCAGAGCACCACGCGCCCGCGGGGCGCACCGCTCGGGGGGCGGGCATCCTGCCCGCCTTGCAACCCTGGAGGGCGGGCATCTTGCCCGCCTCGCACCGGCGAGACGCCAGTGCCACACCGTCGCGCAAACCACCTATCGAAGCGGGTGGAGGCATAGGCGGGCAACTTGCGCTGAGCGGCGATGCCGAACATTTTCTCCATCAAGCTCCGCACCGTCCGCGACCGCAGCATCCAATTCGACACCGGCGCCGTCGCGCAGCCGATACGGCCCAGCAGGTCGGCCGAAGCGATCATGCGGTCCACCAGCGGCACGCCCGCCCGGCGATGGCGTTCGTGCAGCAGCTCGGCCTTGAGTTGAGCGAGGTCCACGTTGGACGGGCATTCCGTCTTGCACGCCTTGCACGACAGGCATGGCCCCAAGGCCGCTTCCAGGTCCTCTGAAAGCAGCGGATCGCCGTCAGCACCGATTCGCCCTTCCAACACGGCCCGGATGGTGTTCGCCCGCCCGCGCGTGGACATGATCTCCTCGCCGGTGGCAATGTAGGTGGGGCACATGGCCGGAGCGCGTTTCAGGCACATGCCGTTGCCGTTGCACTGTTCGAGATTGCCGACGAAGGAGCCATCCTTGTCCACGAAGCCCAAGACCGGCATGAAGGGTAGCTCGATGCGATAATCGGCCCCCTGGCGAAGATTGGTGTCGATGCGGAAGGGCATGCTGCCCTTCGTAGAGGCGCCCTGCCCATCCGCCTGTACTCGGGCAGGTGAGCATGCGGAAGACGATGAGGCCGCGATGATCTTCCCCGGATTCATTACACCCCTGGGATCAAACGCCGCCTTCAATTCCTTATGGGCCGCCACGAGTTCCGGCCCCAGGTGCTCGGCGAGGTACTCGGTGCGGGCAATGCCCACGCCATGCTCGCCAGCCAGGGAACCCTCGAACTGCTTGACCAGCGCGGAGACTTCGTCGGCGATGTAGCGGAGATTGCGGACACCTTCCTCGGTGTGCAGATCCAGGACCGGCCGGACGTGCAGCAGCCCCGAGGCCGCGTGGCCATAGAAGGAGGCCTCCACCTTGAGCGGGTCCAGGATCGAGCGCAAGCCAGCCACGTAGTCCGGCAACTGTTCGGGCAGGACGGTGGCATCCTCGATTCCGGTCACCGGTTTGGCCGGTCCCGGCCGGCCGGTCAACAAGGCCAGACCCGCCTTACGCAGGCCCCAGACCAGCGCCTGCCGGGCGCTGTCAGGCAGGATCAACGTCCGCAGGCCCAGGCGGCGGCGCTCTAACTCGGCCAGGCGATCATCCACGTCGTCGAAAAATTCAACAATCAGGAAGGCCTCGGCGGGCTCTTCGTCCAGCCGCAGCAGCGACCGCGCGGCCCGGAAGGCGAGCTGGCCGCGGGTCTGGTCAAACAGGATGCGATCGACGTGCTCGATGGCCGCCGGCTTGAGGTCGAGCAGTTCCACCGTGGCCTGCATGGCATCGGCTACAGAGGCAAAAAAAATGACGCCCAGCCCCCGCCGCCCAGGCACGGGGGAGAGCTTCAAGGTAGCCGAGAAGATGCCGGCCAGCGTGCCCTCACTGCCGCCGATCAGTTGGGTGAGGTCGCCACGACGCTCGCGATACCGGCCAAATCCGTACCCCGGACGGCGTTTGAGCAGCCGGTCGGTGGCCGGCCGGTAGAAGTCGGCGATGGGTTTGGCGTAGCGGTCGGTAATCGCATCGGCCGCCGCCCGCTGCCGTGGCAGACCATCCTGGCCAAGTCCGACTTCGGCGATGGTGCCATCGGCCAGCACGATCCCCAGGCTCAAAACGTGGCCGATGGTCGTGCCGTACACGGGGACGCGGGCCCCGGATGAATCATTGGCGATCATCCCTCCCAGCGTGGCCCGCGAGCTGGTGGCCACGTCGGGGCCGAAACAGAGGCCATGCGGCCGGAGAAAGGCATTCAATTCATCCAGCACCACGCCGGCGCCCACTCGGACGGTGCGGGCTTCCCGGTTGAAATCGCGGATTTGCCGGTTGTAGCGGGCAAAATCGATGACCAACCCGCTGCCCAGGGCCCCGCCCACCAGGCCGGTGCCCGCTCCCCGCGGAATCACGGACAACCCGGCCTCCACCGCCGCGCGGATGGCCGCGGCCGCCTGGCCGGCCGTGCGCGGGAAGGCCACGCCCGCCGGCTCGATCTGGTAGATGGAGGCATCGGTGGCGTAGAGCCGGCGAGTCAGCTTGTCAGTCCGCAGCTCACACTCTTCCGACGAAAGAGAAATATGTTTACCCGTGGTGGTCGCCATGGAGCCCATTGTAGGGCTGAACCCGCCGGGGATGGTAGGGCTGCAGGGCTGAGCCCCTCGCACGGTGCAGGGTCGGGCCGGCCGCAGTGAAGGGCTGAACCTGATAGCCAGCGCGGACTTGGTATCCAATGCGGAACGGTGCCCGCAGGGCAATTGAGGACCGGATGTACCGCGCATGAAAAAGGCCTGCGGCAATGTCAGCCACAGGCCTCAATCTGTCTCGGTTGGGGATGTCAGCTCCAGGATCGCGGGCTCAGGTTTGAAATCTCAAGTTTCAAATTCAAGAACCTCAAATTCCCGCTTCCCGGATCGCCCGTCCCCGGGCGGCGCCTGCCATGCCCCGCAAAGCCCAGATTACCAGGCAAAGTGCGAGAACGCCTTGTTGGCGTCGGCCATCTTGTGGACATTCTCCCGGGTGGTCATGGCCGAGCCCTGGCGGTTGAAAGCATCGATGAGCTCCTGGGCGATGCTGGCCGAAGTGCTCTGGCCCTTCCGGCTGCGCGTGGCCTCCAGGATCCAGCGAATGGCCAGCGACTGCTGCCGACGGCGGTTCACCTGGATGGGCACCTGGTAGTTGGAGCCGCCCACGCGCTTGGAGCGGACCTCAATGTTGGGCTTGACGTTCTGAATGGCCTGCTCGAAAACCTCGATCGGCGGGACGTCCTTCACCTTCTTGGCGATGATGTCCATCGTGTCGTAGAACAGGCGCGTTGCCACGCTCTTCTTGCCGTCGTACATGAGGCAGTTGATGAACTTGCTGACCAGCTTGCTGTTGTAGCGCGGGTCCGGGCGGAGCTGCTCATCTGACTTGGTAAACCGCTTGTATGCCATCTCGACTCTCTACCTTACGATTAAGGCCTACCTTATGACTAAGGTTCGATGCTGACCAACTTCATCACTGAACCCGCGGCCACTCCGGCGGGTCACCGGGCATTATAGCCGCCTGCCCGGGCCTGACCCGAGAGGCGAACCGGGTATTATGCCGAAACGACCGGCCGGTTGCAAGCAGGGCCGGCAAGGGGTGGATGAAACCGCCACCCCCCGGCTGGACTTTCAGCCCCGATGGAGCCGCCCGGCGCGCTCATCGAAAGGGATCGCAGACTTCCGGCACCCCCAATTCAGCCATAAAGCCCACATTAAAGTATACTCAACCAACCCCGCACCTCCCAAACTGAACATAAACCCATTTTTCAAAACGACTTACAAAGGACATCCTCTCGCCCGTCCCCCGTGGGCATAGACTTGTGCATTCCTTGCAACCCGCAAAAACATGCACATACAATATTGCTTTAGCAAGGCAGCGTCGGGCCGACGCAGAGTTAGAGTTGACGCGGCAATCTTGGAAGTATTCCCAGCGAGGACGGCAATGAACCCTTTTACCATTCCGCGACGGCGGTTTCTCCAGCGGGTCGGAGCCGCGATGGCCGGAGGAACTCTGGCTCCCATGGTGCTTGGCGCGGACCAGAAGAAGAAACAGAACGAAGCCCATAAAGGAGATCAGAAAATGGCTTTTACCCTTCCCAACCTGCCCTATGAACCCAACGCCCTGGAGCCCTACATCGATGAGGCGACCATGCGCGTGCACCACGGCGGGCACCACAAGGCCTACGTGGATAATCTCAACAAGGCCCTTGAGAAGTACCCCGACTGGCAGAGCAAGAGCCTCGAGGACATCCTCAAGAACATCAACAGCGTACCGGAGGAGATCCGCACGGCGGTGAACAACAACGCCGGCGGCCACTCCAACCACTCGATTTTCTGGCCCCTCATGGCCCCGGCAGGCAAGGGCGGCGGCGGCGAACCGACCGGCGAACTGGCCGATGCGATCAGGAGCACTTTCGGGGACTTCGCCAAGTTCAAGGCGGCCCTTACCGATGCGGGCTTGAAGCGGTTCGGCTCCGGCTGGGCCTGGCTGAGCCTGGACCGCAACGGCAAACTCATCGTTGAGTCGTTCGCCAACCAGGACAGCCCCTTCAGCAAGGGCTACTACCCGGTGCTGGGGGTGGACGTCTGGGAGCACGCCTATTACCTGAAATACCAGAACAAGCGGGGCGACTATCTCAACGCCTGGTGGAACGTCGTGAACTGGACGGAAGCCGCCAACCGGTTCAAGAAAGGCCAGGCCTGATCGACGTAAATCCTCCCTCCGATGGCCGGGGGGCCCGGAGCCCCCTGCGGCCCGGACCACCTGGCAGATGGAGAACGGCACAGCGGCAACGACTGTGCCGTTCTTTATTTGGGGCCTCTTGCCGTAAACCAATATAACACCTTAATGTTCAATGAATTACATTCACAGCAGCCCCTGCCCTGCCGGCCGCTATCCCGCCGCCCGGAAACGCCGGCAACTGTGCGGACCCGGTGGCGCAGTCCTGTGACGGAACGCGTATCAACCGGCTTCGCTCTGAACGGCAAGCCAACCTCGCCCACCACCCCCCTGCGTCCTGAACGATGCCCGGCCTCATGGGGTGCCCGACGCTCGTTCGGGCTGCCAACCAGGACGCTCCCATCCCCTCCTCCGCTGAGGTTCAGGCGCCCGGCCCAGGCGGCCGCCAACACGGGCATAAAGCGGGCTCGCGACCTGGGGCCAGCCCCTCAGACAAGACCACTTACAACTGACGTATCAGGTTGACACCGCGCCGCGGTTTCCTTACCTTTCAACCGCGCATTCGGGGCCGACGGGCCGACAACCGCGGCGTCCACCGGCCGACAGGCGTGAAATCCGACTGTTCCAGATATGAGTCCGGGAACGCCAAGAGACGACGCTCACCCGACGGTTGCGCCGGTGTACGGACTATACTCGTTTTTTTAGAGGCTCTAAGAGCCCGGGAGAACTAATTAGAATGGCCACAAAGTGGGTATACTCATTTGCCAACGGCAAGGCCGAGGCCAAAGGCGAGACTCTGAGTAAGAACGTGCTGGGCGGCAAGGGCATCGGCCTCATGGAGATGACCAGCATCGGTTTGCCCGTCCCCGGCGGCTTCACCATCACCATCCAGGCCTGCGAAGAGTACTACAGACTCAACCGCAAGCTTCCCGCCGGTCTCCAGGACCAGGTTCGGCAGGCGGTGGCCAAGCTGGAGAAGGCCACCCGCAAGAAGTTCGGCGACCCCAAGGACCCGCTGCTGGTCTCCGTGCGTTCGGGCGCGGCCCGCTCCATGCCGGGCATGTTGGAGACCATTCTCAACCTGGGTCTCAATGACGTCAGCGTCGAGGGTCTGGCCGCCAAGACCGGCAATCCCCGCTTCGCGTACGACGCCTACCGCCGCTTCATCCAGATGTACGCGACCACGGCCATGGGCCTGTCCAAGGAGCCCATGGAGCACATGCTCCACCAGATGAAAGTGGAACTCGGCGTCAAGACCGATCCTGAGATCCCGGCCGAAAAGCTCAAGGAGCTCTGCGAGCAGTTCAAGTCCTTCTACAAGGAGAAGAAGGGCGAGGCCTTCCCGCAGGATCCGTACACCCAGCTTTGGGGCGCCATCATGGCGGTGTTCAATAGCTGGGAGGCCGAAAAGGCCGTCACCTATCGCCGGGTGGAGAAGATCACCGACCTGAAGGGCACGGCCGTCAACGTCGTGCAGATGATCTTCGGCAACAAGGGCGACAACAGCGGCACCGGCGTGTGCTTCACCCGCGATCCCAACAGCGGCGAAAACACCTTCTACGGCGACTACCTCATCAATGCCCAGGGCGAGGACGTGGTGGCCGGCATTCGCACGCCGCTGAAGCTGGCTACGCTCGAAGAGCAGATGCCGGAAGTCTACAAGCAGCTCCTGGCGGTCCGGGCCATCCTGGAAGTGTACTACAAGGAAATGCAGGACCTCGAGTTCACCATCGAGGACGGCAAGCTGTACATGCTCCAGTGCCGCACGGGCAAGCGCTCGCCGGCGGCGGCGTTCAGCATCGCCGTGGACCAGGCCACCAAGCCGCTGCTCACCAAGGCCCAGGCCAGCATGCTGGTCAAGAAGGGCTACCTGCCCAAGAAGTACGCAGAGGCCGCGCTCAAGCCGGTGATCACCAAGGAACAGGCCGTCGCCCGGATCACGCCGGAAGACATCGAGCGGCTGTTCTACCCGATCATCGACACCAAGAAGGTCTCGATGGATGAGCTCAAGAAGGCCCGGCTCGCCGGCGGCATCAACGCCGTCCCCGGCGCCGCCGCGGGCAAGGTCGTCTTCACCGCGGCCGAGGCCGAGGAGCTGGCCGGCGAAGGCGAGCGGGTCATCCTGGTCCGCAAGGAGACCAGCCCCGAGGACGTCGGCGGCATGCACGCGGCCAAGGGCATTCTGACCGCCACCGGCGGCAAGACCTCCCACGCGGCGGTCGTGGCCCGTGGCTGGGGCAAGTGCTGCGTCGTAGGCTGCGAGGCCCTCAACATCAACTATGAGCGCAAGCAGATGAGCGTCGGCGACAAGGTCATCAAGGAAGGTGACTTCATCACCCTCGACGGCTCGACCGGTGAGGTCTACGTCGGCGACCTGCCGCTGATGGATCCCGAGCTGCCGCCGGCCTACTACACGCTCATGAAGTGGGTTGACCAGCTCCGCACGATCAAGGTTCGCACCAACGCCGATACGCCCTACGACGCCGCGAACGCCGTGAAGATGGGCGCCGAGGGTATCGGCCTGTGCCGGACGGAGCACATGTTCTTCGACACCGAAGAGCGCCGGCTGGCCATCCAGGAAATGATCGTGGCCGAAACCGTGGACGCCCGTAAGGCGGCCCTGGCCAAGCTGCTGCCCTTCCAGCGCAATGACTTCATCGGCATCTTCCGGGCCATGAACGGCAAGCCGGTGACCATCCGTCTGATCGACCCCCCGCTGCACGAGTTCACGCCCAAGGATGACGCCGGTGTCCGTCGCCTGAGCCAAGTGACCGGCATCGCCCCCGATAAGATTCGTCATCGGTGTGAGCAGTTGCACGAGGCCAACCCGATGCTGGGTCATCGCGGCTGCCGTCTGTGCATCACCTATCCGGAGATTCTCGAAATGCAGGTGACGGCCATCATCGAGGCCGCCATCCAGTGCACCAAGGAGAAGATCAAGGTCCTGCCGGAGATCATGATCCCGCTGACCATGGACAAGAAGGAGCTGAAGATCCTGGCCGATCAGGCCCGGCAGGTGGCCAACGCCCTGATCAAGAAGGCCGGCGTCAAGCTCCAGTACATGGTCGGCACCATGGTCGAGATCCCGCGGGCCGCGCTGCTGGCCAACGAGGTCGCCGAAGTGGCCGAGTTCTTCAGCTTCGGCACCAACGACCTGACCCAGATGACCCTGGGCCTCTCGCGCGACGACGCCGGCCGGTTCCTGCCGGTCTACGTCATGAACGAGAAGGAAGGCGGCAAGGCCATCTTCAAGGCCGACCCGTTCCAGAGTCTGGACCAGTCCGGCGTGGGCATGCTGGTCGAAATGGGTATCCAGAGAGGCCGCTCGACCCGTCCGGACCTGAAGGTCGGCATCTGCGGCGAGCACGGCGGCGAGGCCGAATCGGTCAAGTTCTGCGTCCGCGCCGGCATGAACTACGTGAGCTGCTCGCCTTACCGGGTGCCCATCGCCCGGCTGGCCGCCGCCCAGGCCGCGGTCGAGGCCGCTGCGAACGGCAAGGCCAAGAAGGCCGCCAAGCCGGCAAAGGCCGCCAAGAAAGGCAAGAAGGGCAAGAAGGGCAAGTAAGCCCTTTCCGGGGTGAACTTCTCGCCCACCTGATCACAGCTCCAAGCGCAAGTGCGGAGCCGGCTTAAGCGAGAGGGTGGCTTGCGGGGCGAGAATCCCTCCTGAGGCGGGACCCCTTCCCGCCGGCCAGGTTAAGATCAATTCGCCGGGCTCGCCGCAAGGCGGGCCCGGCGTGCTTTGGGGCCAGCCCGCACCCCAGGCCACACCTGGTCAGTACAAATCCACAGATTCCATGAAACACTTCCCCGGTTGACAACACTTCACGAGTGAGCACGTGAGTGTTGCCAGGAAAGAGCCGCCGGTGAACAGATGCCAGCAAGCCGAGGCGACCTTGGGACCTGGAAGGCAGGAGAAGACTCCGCTTCAGCGGCCGCCCGGCTGGAGTTCCAGCGTTGGGCCAAATCGCTCCGGCCGGCACTGGTCCGCCTGGCGTGCCGCTATCTGTGGAACACACACGACGCTGAGGAGATCGTTCAGGACGCGATGACGCTGGCCTGGCGAGAGGCCGGACAGGTGAGCGACCTGAAGCACCGGGACGCCTGGCTGTATCGCGCGACGATAAACCTGGCCATGAACCGCCTGCGCCGGCTGAAGGCCGGACCGCTCCCGCCGGAGGAAGCCATCGTCGCCCCACCGGCGGCGGAGTCGCAGGCGGAAATGGACGAACTCATGCAGCGGGTCCGGATGGCCATGAGAGAACTGCCCGACCGGCAGCAGGCGGCCATTATCCTGCGCGATCTCGAAGGGCTCGCATACGAACGGATCGCCGAGGTTTTGGAGGTCTCGCCGGCCGCGGCCCGGCTGCTGGTGCATCGGGCCCGCGAGGCGGTCCGGCAGATCCTGCTGCGACGCTGGCCGGATAGCTTCGGGCCTTGAAACAAGGTGCTCGGAGCGGTTCGCGAGGCGTGTATGCGGCAAAATGGGAGGCATCCTGTGCATGCCACACAAGGCGTGCAGGATAACCGTCATCCGGTGGCCCCGAAGGGGCCAAGTGAGAGTAGCCACCAGTGGAGCGAAGCGGAACTGGTGGTTGCGTGACATCCCGATATTGCCTGCCGCCCCGTAAGGGGCGGGGTGAGGCTCTGGTGAAGCGGCGACTCTCTTCCGCCCCCACCGGGCCGAGGTTGGGAACGTTCATGAACTGCACGCAAGCACAACACGCCATCCAACTGGATCTGGACGGAGAGCTGCCGTGGCTGAAGAAGCGGGCCCTCCAGCGGCACACCGCTCGCTGCCGTACCTGCCGCGAAGCCTGGCGCCAACATCGCGCCATTCGCCAGGCCATGGGCCGGCTGGCGGCGATCGGCCCAAGTTGCGGTTTGACGGGTTCTAAAAAGAGGTAGCCGCTGAAGACCTGGCGGCCGTGGATGGCCGCGGCCGCGGCAATGGCCCTCTCCGCGGGCATCTGGTGGGCTTTGAACGGCTTGCGCAGCCAACCCCAAGAGCGGATCGCTCAACACGATTCGCCGGCCCATGCGCAACCCGATCTTCCAAGGACCACAGACACCCCACCCGCGGGTCAGACCGTGGAGCAGCCCGTCGATCCGCGCTCGCTGGTGCACGTGGAGTTCAGTCCGTCATCGGACGTGATCGCGATCCCGAAACCGACAAGCAATCAGAACGTCACCATTCTCTGGGTCTACCCGGCGGTGCAGACCGCGGAGGCTTCGCCCTCCTCGCGGATCGCACCGGCCTCAACCATTGAAGGAGCCCATTCATGACCAGTTCTCTCCGTTCCGAAACTGTTGTTTGGCGCCATTTGTCTGGTCCTGCCTGCCGTCGCAGTCTTTGCCGAGGCGCCGCCCTCCGGCCCCGCCGCTCAACAGCAGGACCGTGCGACACCGGCCGTCAATCCGGCCCCACCGGCGCCACAGCCTCCCGATTTTCCGCGCCCGCCTTCCACCATCGGATTCGGGCCTTCTGGCATGCCTTCCTACGGACCCGCGGCCATCCCTCCCGGCTCCGGCGAGGGGCTCGTGACAAAGATATACCCTCTCAATTTTGCGGAGCCAGAGTACCTCTCCACCACGCTGAGCCAGATCCCCTTCGAGTCCAAGCCCATCTACTGCGTGCCGGAGCCCAACACCCTCGCCGTCATCGTGACGGCCGCGCCGGAGCAATTCAAAGCGGTGGAGGAATTCATCAAGAAGCTGGATGTTCCCGAGCGTACGCGCGAGATCCGCGTCTACCGGCTGAAGAACGCCCTGGTGACCGAAACCTCCAAGGTGCTGCAGACGCTTCTTCAAGGCGTCAGTTTCGCCATGGATCAACGCACCAACAGCCTGCTGGCCTCTGGTGACCCGGCTCAGATGCAGGTCACTGAACAGCTCATCCAGCAGTTGGACTCCGTCACGGCCGGCCCGGGCGCAGAGAGCCGCCGGATCCGCTTCGTGTGGCTGGTGAGCATTCCCACGTTGTCCCCAGCGCCGCCCGATCTGCAGGATGTTCTAGAAGAGCTCCAGGTCATCGGCGTGCGCGATCTTCGCCTGGCCGCCCAGCATATCGTTGAGACCACCGCCGGCGATCAGTTCCAAACCCAATCTACGCCGGCCGCGTTCGACTCCTGCCGCCTGAAGATCGAGGGCAAACTCGAGCAGACCCGAACGCAGCCGCCCCGGCTCGAAGTGGCCCTCACCGCCACAGGGCTGGTGCCGAAAACCGATCCGGATGCCCCATCCGCCCCGCCGGCCCCGAGACCAAGCATGCCCCAGCCACCAGAGAACCTGGCCACGCTCAGGACCACGATTGTCGCGCCGCCGGGGCATAAAGTCGTCCTGGGCGTCACGCCCATCGGACCGTGCACGTCCGTGTTCGTGATTCAGGCTATGGAGGCTGGTGAATCGGGGAAGCAAGCGAAGTGAAAGCGGTGAAAGTGGAACAGTGTGAAGGCGAGGGGAAGATGGAAGGAACAGGATGAAGGTGGAGGGAATGGTGCGAAGGTGGGAAGGTGAGAATGTGAGATTGTGAGATTGTGAGATTGTGAGATTGTGAAAACGTGAAAAGGTGAGAAGGTGGGAAAGTGCGCAAGTCGCGCACTTTCTCACCTTTTCAGCATGGTACCTCTCAACCTCACCTCTTCAGCATGGTACCTCTCGACCCCACCTCTCCAGTATGGTACTTCTCAACCCCACCTCTTCAGCATGGTATCTCTCAACCTCGCCTCTCCCGTATGGTACTTCTCAACCGCGGCGTTCTCCTGTTCCTGAACCTTGAACCCCGAATCCTAAACCCCCGATTCCGCCCCCTGACCCTCCGAACCGTGAATCCCGAACCCTGAACTCTGGCCCCTGTCC
>JAAXZI010000238.1 GCA_012719955.1 Phycisphaerae bacterium
CCGGCCGATCCGGCCTGCGCGGAATAGCGCACGGGTCTTCAATCCGCAAGCGGTCATCAAGGCGAGCGTTCAGCGTTCAGCCGTGGCCTTCGTCCCGGGAGCAAAAACGGGACGGGTTCGTTTTTCACCGCCGTTGCTCCGGGCGGTTGTAATACCACCCGGAGCAACGGGCTTTCATCCCCATCTACGACCTTGCACTGTACTGTTGAATCTTCGCGCCCCCACCTCTGAAGACGGGGGCCACCCGAAGAGGTGAGCCACGGCGCTTGAGCAGTGCCGGCCACCCTTCGATTACATCCTGCTCGATGGATACCCGGCCGGCCTCTGCCGGTTACGGCCGGGACCGCCCCGCCTGCTGAATTCGATCCAGAGAGCTGGACATTTCCCGGGCCCTGTCGGGCTGCTCGGATAGCAGGTTCTTCGTCTCGCCGGGATCGTCGCCGAGGTGATAGAGCTGGCCTTCGGGGTCGTTGCCCAGCTCGACGTTCGTGTTGCGGTGGACTTTCTGGCCTTTGCCCGGCTTGATGTATTTCCACTTGCCGCTCCGCAGGGACAACACGCCGGCATGTTCGACCAGTTGCTCGCGGCCGGTTTCCGCTTCTCCCAGGAGCGCCGGCAGCATGTTGAGGCTGTCGGGCGCGTCATCGGGCCCCAACGTCTGGCCCACCAGGGCGGCCAGCGACGCCAGCAGATCCACCTGGCACACCAGAGCGTCGCTCACGCCCGGCTTGACGCGCCCCGGCCAGCGGACCAGCAGGGGCACACGGGTGCCCCCCTCGAAGTTGCTGTACTTGCCCCCCCGCCAAGGCCCGGCCGGCTTGTGGTTACCGAGCTTCTCAACCGCATCATCCTGATAGCCGTCATCCACCACCGGACCGTTGTCGCTGGACAGGATCACGAGAGTGTTCCCGGCGAGATTCAGGCGATCGAGCGTGTCCAGGATCCGGCCGACGCAATCATCGAACTGGAGGATGACGTCGCCGCGCGGACCCATTCCGCTCTTGCCGGCAAACCGCGGATGCGGCACCCGCGGGACGTGGATGTCGTGGGTCGCAAAGTAAAGGAAGAATGGCCGGTCTTTGTTCCGCTCGATGAAGGAGACGGCCTTGCTGGTGATGGTATCGGCCATGTCCTCATCGACCCAGCGGGCGGACTTGCCGCCGGTCATGTAGCCGATCCGGCTGATGCCGTTGATGATAGTCATGTCGTGGCCGTGACTGGGGCGCAGCTTGAGTAATTCGGGATGCTCCTTGCCCGTCGGTTCGTTGCCAACCCGCATCTTGAAACTGACCTCTATTGGATCGGCGGGGTCGAGGCCGACGACGCGGTGGTTTTCCACATATACGCACGGCACACGATCGCCGGTGGCGGGGATCAGGAAGCAGTAATCAAAACCGATTTCGAGCGGACCGGGCTTGATGTCGCCGTTCCAGTCGAGTTTTTCGGCACCCAGTCCGAGATGCCATTTGCCGACGGCGGCCGTGGCGTAGCCGGCTTTCTTGAGTATTGAGGGGAGCGTGGTCCGGCCGGGCTCGATGATAAGCCGCGCGTCGCCGGGCAGGATGCCGGTGCCCTTCCGCCGCCAGGCGTATTCGCCGGTCATGAGAGCATAGCGCGACGGCGTGCAGGTGGCCGAGGCGGAGTGACCATCGGTGAAACGCAAGCCCTGCTCCGCGAGGCGATCCACGTTGGGCGTCTTGATCCGCGTCGCCCCATTGCAGCTCACGTCACCGTAGCCGAGATCGTCGGCGTAGAGCAGGACGATGTTGGGCAACGAGGCGGCATGGAGCGGCAGGGCCCAGAATACCAGGCACGCAAGAAGCGAAGCGAATCGGTCCATGGGAATACCTCCGCCGCGGATGTTAAGCGGCAGTGTATGAAGTGACAAGCCGCTCCAGCGAAGTCGCGGACCCCGATGGCCGCGCACAATGGTGAGACCGCCCAGCACACGATGTGTGTGCCACGGCCGGTCTGTGTGCCACGGCTCTTGAGCCGTGGATGGACGACGCTCACGGTCCGCACCGCTCGAAAGCGGTATCAGTCGTCACACGCTGGATCGGCGACGGCCAAACCGCTCATGCACCGCTGCAGGATGCCGAAATCGTCCTGATCCACATCGCCGTCGCCATCGAGATCCTTGTCCTCACAGCCTGAATACGGGGCAGCGCCCGCGCCGCTCAGGCAGGCGCGCAGCGCGTTCAAGTCGGCGCCGTCCACGTCGCGATCAAGATCGAAATCAGCGGCCACGAGCGGCTTGACGGTCAAAACCGCTCCATTGGAGGTGGTACTGCCGCAATTGCCGGTCAACACACACCGGTACGTGCCCCCGTCATTCTTCTCGGCGCCGTGAATCGTCAGCGTCGCGGACTGGGCGCCGCTGTAGCGTCCGTCATCACTCAGATTGCTGCCGTTCTTTTGCCATTGATAGGTCAATGGCCCCGCACCGTTGCCGGCGATGGTGAAAGACACGGAACCACCCAGGGTCACGGTCTGTGCCGTGGGCTGCTGGGTGATGGACACCGGCGCCAGGAGGGTCAAAGCCGCCTGGTTGGACGTCGAACTGCCTCCGGAGGAGGTGACCACGCAGCGATAGTTGGCCGCATCGGCAGCGCTGGCATTCGAGACCGTCAGCGTCGCTGTGGTGACGCCGGAGTAATGCCCGCCGTTGCTCAGATTGCTGCCGTTCTTCTGCCATTGGTAGCTGAGAGTGCCTGTGCCGGTCGCGACCACGGTGAAGGTCGCCGTTGATCCCGGGCAGACGCTCTGTGGCTGCGGCTGCGTGGTGATGACTGGAGCCAGGTTGCCCCGGGCAAAAATGAAGCAATGGACGGTATTCAGGTTCTGGTAGCCGTTGTTGTATCCCGGCCAGTCATAGCAGGCCCCGGCGCCGTCGTAGCTGGGATAGCCGGGAGTATTCTTATTCCCGTAGGGATCGTTGAAGATGGCCGTGTGCTGGCTGTCGAAATAGCCGATGGTCACGATGTAATGACCCGAGGTGGTCAGGCTGTTCAGAAGTACGAAGGGGTACTGGTTATCAATCTCCGTCCGCAGCTCCGACCACGTCGGCGACCAGTCCACCGGCACGTAGCTCAGTCCATGGTTGGTGAAATAATCCCGCATGTAGCCCTTGGTGTCCTTCCAATTGTTGCGCACGATGTAGCCGTAGCCGCCGTAGGCGATCCTGCCGTTCGGATCGGCGGCGCCGTAGTTGTACGTGTAACCGTTGAAGGTGTAGATCTGGGAGATATACCGGCCATAGTGGCTGACGTGCGAGTAGGGGACGGAAACGGTGCAGTCCCAATACGGCAGGATATTGTAATAGCTGATGCACATCATGGCCGACGTGGCCCCGCAGGCCCAATGCCCGTTGAACTCATTGGGGGTATCGTACACTTGGTGAATGTAGGGCACGGTGCGGCTGATCCGGATCTGTGCCGCAGGCTGGACGACGGACAAAGGCTGGGCAGCCGTCGATTTCGCTACCGAGAGTGCCCCGGGGACCGGGCTCGCCTTGCTGATGTCTACGTCAAGCTTCACCGCCGGACCGGGCGCATACTTCGCCGTGGCAGGCGCCATGCTCTGAAGGGCCTTGGGCTTCGTCAACGGCATCTCGTATAACTGGCCGTCCCGCAGCGATGCGAAGGCGATTTTCTGACCATCGGGCGCAACGCGCGCGGCCGTCCGCAGTTCTTCGGCCGGCTGATCCAGGGCCGACTTGCCCGTCCCGTCCGCCTGGATGTGCCAAATGCGCGCGGCCGTCACTTCGACGCCATCCACGCGCTCGATCTTGCTGTAAAAAATCGTCCGGCTGTCGGCAGCCCAGGAAGGCCGGTCACCGTCATCAAGGTCGAAGATCTGGCCGGTGGCCACTTCAATGGCTTTCAGCCGGCCGCCCAGCGTGCTCACCACGAGGCGGCTGGAATCCGGCGACCACACCGGGCCGAAGTGGCTGCCCTCGGGCGTGAGCAGCCTCTTCTCGCCGGTGGCCAGATCGACCAGCACCAGGCGGTCGTCGGGATCATTGCAGGCCACCCACTTGCCGTCGGGCGAGATGGGGGCCAGGTTCGCGTAGTGATCCAGGGGGATGCTCGCGACCAGGCCGCCCTCATCATCCACGACCCGCAATTCCTCGCCGACGGTAAAGGCGATCAGCCCCCCCGCCGAGAACGACGGCACGCCAGCCTGTGCCGCAGCCGGACAAAGCGGCACCACCTGCCTGTTCTGGATATCGAACCAGGCCGGCAGGTGTAAAAAGGACTCGCCGTTGGGAACCAGCAGCTTGAACCCCAGCTTCGTGCCGTCCGGAGACCAGTTGCAGGCGTAACCCGTGCTGGGCGAGTCGGCGATCTGGATGGTGGTCTTATCGGCCGTGCTATACAGGTAAAGCCCGTTGCGGTTGCCATCCGAAAACGCCAGCCACTTGCCATCCGGCGACCACGAGGGATTGTCGAACTGCAGGCTTAGCGGAGGCAACGCCGAGGCGGAACCGGCTTGCAGGCTCGCACAAGCGCCAAGCACCACGAACACGAAACAGACTATCGGGCGCACACCGCCCACCTTGCAAGGGGAAAACACTCTAACGGCCGACATGGTTTTGTCCCTCCGCAAGCGCGGCCAAGCTATCTGAGAAAGGTCCCGCCGATAACCGCGCATGCTTTTAGTTCCGCGACTCAGCTACTGCTATTATACAGCCAAGCCCGGCCGCTTGCACCCTCAAGGGCTTTGTTTCACTCGAACCAGCTGGCCCCCGCCGGCGGGCAGGAGCAGTTCCGTGTGCCGGGCCGGCTCGCTCCAGCGGCCGTCGGCGGTGACGAACAGTTCCAGCGGTCCAGGCCCCGTGACAGAAACCTTCGTCGACTTCCTGTAATCGAGGTTGACAATCAGGGCGTGCGTTGGTTCCGGCCGGGCGCCCTTCACAGAAGGCCCGAACGTGCCCACCAGCAGGCCCTCAACCGGTTTGGGCGACTTGTGGTCCTTGCGTTCCGGCAGCGGGTTCAGGCGAAACGGCAGATTACCCGGCAGCGGTTCGGCGCCCCTGGGCACCATCCCAGCGTGGTAAGCCCCCAGCGAGCGCAGCTTCTGCAGCTCGGAGGCAATGGCCACGAACTCGCGGTTGAGAACCTTGGCGGCATCATACTTGGGCGTGGGCTTGCCCTCCGGCGTGGTGAACATGCCGGCGTCAGGGCGATAGAAGCCCTCATAGTAATAGACGAAATAGGAGATCCCCTGCCCGCCGTAGGCCAAGGTGGTGTAAACCAGCCAGCGGAGTTCATGGGCGGTGGGGTTCCGCATGGGCGGCGTCCACGAGCAGGCCTGGACGATGTTCAGGAATGGCAAACCGGCGTCCACGGCCGCCTGCCGGACCAGGGCCAGGTTGAGAAAATATTGATCGCCATCGCCGTTGGCCGTGAAGTGGTAATGGTCGTAGCTGACCAACCCGGGCTTCACGACATCGATGTACTGACGGAGGTACTCCCTGTACGAAGTCTCCGTATCCCCCTTGGTGCCAAGCTGCTCGTTGTTGGCATACGTGGGAAACAGGTTGATGTAGGCCAGGTGCGCCGGGTCGCGCTCGCGCAGATAGGCCACCAGCCGGCCCAGGGCCGGGAACACCCCCGCCGGGGGCTCATCGACGAGGTGATAAGCGTACATGGCCGGATGGTCTTTCACGCGCGCGATCAGCGCGTCAAGCTGCTCGCGACGGGCGGGGTCGTCGAGCGACTCCGGCCGGACCAAGTCGTCATTGAGTATGGCGCGGAGCTTGTATTTCGCCAGGATGTCAAACTCCGACTCGTGCGCCCAGACCCAGTTGAACCCGCCCTCCGCAAGCTGCTTCGCGTCGGCATCGGTCATGGGCCGGCTCTCAAAGCCCGGCCCCGCCCAGTAGGTCACAATAGGCGTTCCAATCTGCCACTCCGACGCGGGACGCGCGGCGGGTTGGTCAGCGGCAAACACGTTGAGGGCCGTTGCGAAAACGGAAAGGACAACCAATGGGCGATAGGTCAACATGGCATTCTCCGTCAGAAAAGAGACAGGAGAATGACGCATGGAGGTACGGTCTGTCAATAACGCACAAAAGGCGCAAGACCGGAATTCTCTTGCGCCTCTTGCACCTTTTTACGGCCAGACTTTTGTCTTGTGATTATCAACTACCTGCCCAGGCAGGCGTTCCCGCCCGAGCGTCACGCCTGCGCCGCCCGCTGGGCGCGCTTGCGCTCGTGCTCTTTGAGCAGTCGCTTGCGCAGCCGGATGGCGTCGGGGGTCACTTCGACGAGTTCGTCGTCCTCGATGTACTCCAGGGCGATTTCGAGGGTCAGTTCGCGCGGCGGCTTGAGCACCACGGTCTTATCCGCCGAGGCCGCCCGCATGTTGGTCAGCTTCTTCAGCCGGCAGACGTTGACCTCGATATCGTTCTCGCGGCAGTGCTCGCCGACGATCTGGCCCTCGTACACCTGGTCCGTGGGCTTGACGAACATCACTCCGCGGTCGGCCAGGCCGTCCAGGGCGTAGGCCGTCACCTGGCCGCTCTCGCTGGCGATGAGCACGCCGATATTCCGGCCGGGGATGCTCCCGCGCAGCGGCTCGTACTGGTGGAAGTTGTGGTGCATGATGGCCGTGCCGTTGGTGGCGTTCATCAGCCGGGTGCGCACGCCGATCAGGCCGCGGGCCGGCACGGTGAACTCGATGTGCGCGTACTCGCCCTTGGTATCCATGCGCGTGCAGATACCCCGGCGGGCGCCCATCAGTTCCATGACCGCCCCCACGTGCTGGGCCGGCACATCGATCACGCAAAACTCGATCGGCTCGGTTTTCTGGCCGTTTTCCTCGTGGTAGATGACCTTGGGCTTGCCGACCGCCAGCTCATACCCCTCGCGACGCATGTTCTCCACGAGCACGGACAGGTGCAGCAGCCCCCGGCCGGAGACGTTGAATTCCTCGGGCGTCAGCCCCGGCTCCACGCGCAGGGCGACGTTCTTCTGCAACTCGCGCTCCAGGCGGTCGCGCAGATGACGGCTGGTGAGATACTTGCCCGACCGCCC
Source organism: Phycisphaerae bacterium (assembly GCA_012719955.1). Lineage (GTDB taxonomy): Bacteria > Planctomycetota > Phycisphaerae > UBA1845 > PWPN01 > JAAXZI01. The sequence goes on from JAAXZI010000238.1 coordinate 7,041, forward strand.
GGCGAACGGCGAGTCGTTCACGCGGAAAGTCATGTGCAGCGTGGGCTCGTCGATGGTGATGGTGGGCAAGGGCATGGGGTTGTCCGGGTCGGCGATGGTGTTGCCGATGTCCGCGGAATCCAGGCCCACGACCGCGCAGATGTCGCCGGCGGTGACCCGGTCGGTCTTGATGCGGCCCAGGCGGTCGAACACGAACAGCTCGGCGGCCTGCTCCTGCGAGTGCGTGCCGTCCCGGCGAATCACGGTGACCTGCTGGCCGGCCTTGAACATGCCGTTGAATACCCGGCCGATGGCGATCCGGCCGACGTAGTCATTGTAATCCAGCGTGGTAATGAGCATCTGCAGTGGGGCTTCCACGTCGGCCCGCGGCGGCGGTACGTGCTTGAGAATAGTCTCAAAGAGCACGTGGACGTTATTGGTGCGCACCTTCGGATCGAGGGTGGCGTAGCCCTCCGCGGCGGAGGCGTACACCGTGGGAAACTCCAGGGCCTCTTCCTCCGCGCCCAATTCGATGAACAGGTCGATGACCTCGTCGAGCACCTCGGCCGGGCGGGCGTCGTGCCGGTCGATCTTGTTGATGACCACCACCGGCCGCAACCCGTATTCGAAGGCCTTGCGCAGTACGAAGCGCGTCTGCGGCATGGGGCCCTCAAAAGCATCCACCAGCAGCAGACAGCCGTCGGCCATCTTGAGGACGCGCTCGACCTCGCCGCCGAAATCGGCGTGGCCGGGCGTGTCGATCAGGTTGATCTTGGTATTGCCGCAGCGAATGGCCACGTTCTTGGCCAGGATGGTGATGCCTCGCTCGCGTTCGAGATCGTTGGAGTCGAGGATGCGCTCACCCTTGAGCTCGGTGTCCCGGAACTGCCCGCACTGGCGCAGCATCTGGTCCACCAGCGTCGTCTTGCCATGATCGACGTGGGCAATGATGGCCACATTACGGATATTGGCATTGACCGCGCCCGGCCGGCCGTCGCCGGTCGAGCCGTGCCCGACGGTCCGCCTTTCAATGACACTTTCACTCATATACGGTATGGATCCCTTGGAGAAATCCTGTGGACTTCCTGACAACAACACGATCTCCGGCAGGCCCCGCTGGCCTGATGCCCTCTTCCACGGTTCCCATGAACGCAAGGAGGATCAGCGACCTCAACCGTCGCCGTAGTGCCTGGCGGGGAGTGCCCGGGAGATTCTTCAGGTAGATATTATAGCCGACCGAGCGGCCGATGGGTATGGCCGCCCAGCGAAACAGAAGAGGCTTAAACGCAGCCACTTATAAACATCCCGCGGAAGTCTCTTCAGATTCTGCCCGCAAGGGGGCACCACTCATGAACAGCGGCGCCTGAGCCTTTGCCGGTGCCGGCGGGCACCGTTATACTTGCTCCCGGCAGGACAGACACAGTTTTTTGACACCCTCCAAGCGGTGCGGACGGGCTTTTATGCCTCGAATCCAATTACTCCCCGACCTGCTCGTCAACAAGATCGCCGCCGGCGAGGTCATCGAGCGTCCCGCCAGCGTGGTCAAAGAGTTGATCGAGAACAGTCTTGACGCCGGGGCTACGCGCGTCGAGATCCACGTCGAGGATGGCGGGCGCAAGCTCATCCGCGTGGTGGACGACGGCTGCGGGATGGATGCCGACGACCTCGCCCTGGCCATCCAGCCGCACGCGACCAGCAAAATCGCCCGCGAGGACGACCTGTTCGGCATCCGCACCCTGGGTTTTCGCGGCGAGGCCCTGCCCAGCGTCGGATCCGTCTCGCAGCTCCGCATCGTCTCGCGTCAAAGGGGCTCTGACGAGGGGCACGAAATCCGTGTGGTCGGCGACCAGGTGGAGCCGATCAAGGCCGCCGCCGCCCCACCGGGCACTACCGTCGAGGTCCGTCAGCTCTTCTTCAACGTGCCCGCCCGCCAGAAGTTCCTGCGCACGGCCCAGACGGAAATGGGGCATATCACCGAACAGCTCGCCCGCATCGCGCTCGTTCAGCCGCGGGTGGAGTTCAAACTGACGCACAACAACCGGACCGTCTATCACCTCCCGCCGGTGGAGGGCATGCGACCACGGATCGGCGACTTCTACGGGGCGGAGATGGCCGGTTCGCTGCTGGAAATTCACCGCCAGGAGCGCGGTCTGAGCATTCACGGGTGGGTGTCGCGCCCGGCCGACAACCGCTCGACGGCCAAGTGGCAATACCTGTTCCTCAACGGGCGGTTCATCCGCGACCGTTTTCTCTCGCACGCCATCCGCGAAGCCTACCGCGGACTCATGGAGGCCAGTCGGTATCCGGTGATCTTCCTGGCTCTGGAAATTGATCCCTCCGAAGTGGATGTCAACGTGCATCCCACGAAGATCGAGGTGCGCTGGCGGGATTCCAATCTCCTCTATTCACAGGTACTCTCGGCGCTGCGCGACCGGTTCCTGCGGGCCGATCTTACGCCCGCGCTGACGCCGGACCCGAGTTTCGGCCGGACCTACTCGCGGGACATCTCCGATACGGACGGCCCGCCGGAGGGCATCGAACCGGGCGCGGCCACAGGCCATGCCGCAGGCGACGGCGCACAAACCGACGAGGCCCTGGCCGAGCAGCGCCGCGCCCAGATCCGCCAATCTATCGCCGATTTCTTCAAGACCGCCCGGCCGGTCGTCGGCCCGGGCGTTCCCCCTTCTCCAATCCCGGACGAAGGCTGGACGGGCAGGCCGACCACCGACCGCAGCGCGGAGAGCATCGGGTATGCGGCACGGCTGGCCGAGCCGGACGTGTCCCGCGATACGTCGCCGGGAATGCCGGCCACGCTGCTTCCTCAGATGGGAGCCGGCGATGGCGATCCGGCGGGCGAGTCGTTCGTGCCGGACGTGATCATCCAGGTTCATCGCACCTACCTGGTGGCCGAGACGCCGGACGGCCTCATCATCGTGGATCAGCACGCGCTGCACGAGCGAATCCTTTTCGAGCAACTCAGCGCCCAGATATCCCGTGGGCCGCTCGAATCGCAACGGCTGCTCATTCCGGACACGATGGATGTCGCCCCCGACCAGGTCGGGGTCATCGAGGTGTATGCGGACACGCTCGCGCGGCTGGGTTTCGAGCTGACCCCCTACGGGCCGGGCACCATCGCCATTCACGCCGCGCCCTCACTCCTCAAGGAGGGGCGGGTCCACGAGTTCCTGCGCGACATGCTCGATCGGCTCTCCGTGCGTTCGGCGCCCGCCTCGCCGGAGATGCTCACCAACGACCTGTTGAGCATGATGGCCTGCAAGGCGGCGGTGAAAGCCGGCGACCCGCTCTCGCAGGAGGAGATCCGGGCGCTGATGCGCGAACGGCACCGGGTGGAGCGCTCCAGCAATTGCCCCCACGGCCGGCCGACGTCGTTGCGACTGACCATCCGCGACCTGGAGCGGCAGTTCAAGCGCGCCTGATGCGGATTCCAAATGAATGCTGTGTGTTGGGTACGGGTGCCCGCCTCCTCGCGTTGGGTGCGGGTGCCCCGCCTCTTCGCGTTGGGTGCCCCGCCTCTTCAGAGGTGGGGGCACAAAGATTCAACACTGCAGCGCAAGGTCGTAGCGGCCGGGCCGGGCACCCGGCGAAAGCTGGGTGCCGGCCGTTCACGGGCAAAACGGCCGGTACGGAGCCCGGCCGCTACAGAAAATGGCCTACTTTGCGCTGTAAGGTTCAAGCAATCGATAGCGGGGCAACCAACAACCAGGCAGAAACCCACCCCAGTTACAACGGAAACCGTACGAGACCGCCAAGCGGTCCCACTGCGAGCAGGGAGCAAACTGTGTCAGCCGGTTGACGCGCCCTCGTTGTCGGCGGCGGGCAGTTCGATCCGGAATGTCGTTCCCTTCCCTACCTCGCTCCGCACGTCCACCCGTCCCTGGTGGGCCTGGATGATCCGCGCCACCACCGCCAAGCCCAGCCCGGTGCCCTGTTGCTTGGTCGTCCAAAACGGCTCAAAGACGTGCGGCAGATCCGCCGGCTTGATGCCCATCCCGGTATCCGAGATCTCCAGCACCACCCGGCCAACGTCGCCGCGCCCCGTGAGCCGCAAGCGCCCGCCTTCGGGCATGGCGTCGGCGGCGTTCAGCATCAGGTTGATGAACACCTGGGCGAGTTGCATGGCATCGGCACGGACGACCAGCGGCTCGTCCGGAAAATCGTGCTCCAGCTTGATGTGCGCGCGGCTGAACCGTGGGCCGGCGAACAGCATCGCATCGCCAAGCACCTCCTCCAGGTCCACCGGCGCGAGTTCCAGCGGCGAGGGTCGGGCCAGCCCGAGCAGCCGCTGAACCATCAGCTCGATGCGATGCAGACCGCCTTCCATCAGGTCCAGCAGCCGGCCGATCTGGTCGTCGCCGGGATGCGCCCGGCGGATAATCTGCAACGCGCCCTGCAGGCCATCCAGCGGGTTGTTGACCTCGTGGGCCACCGTGGCGGCCAGCTCCCCGATGAGAGCCAGCTTCTCGACACGATTCAGATCTTTTTGGAGGGCCTCGCGTTCGTGAATATGGGCTTCCAGGCACGCGGCCATGCGGTCCAGCGAGCCGGCCAGCTTGGCGAAATCATCATGGCCGCGCAGGTCGATGCGATGCTGCAACTCGCCGCGGCCGATGGCGTCCGCAGCCTCGCGGAGGCGGCGAATGCCGCGCCGGAAGGAATTACCGCCCAGCCGAACCATGATCGTGCCGGTGGCGATGCTCACCCCCCACATGCCGACGATCCCCGGCCACCCGACCGGGTGCAGCCAGACGAGCACGACCGCCCCGCCGGTGAGCATCAACATGTAACCGAGCAGGTAACGCCGCCGGAAGCCGAAATGACTCAACCAGTTTTTCAGCATCGTGAAGGCTCGCGCTGCGCAGGCGCGGGCCTGCCGCGACCGCATTATAAGTCGTCGCCGCGGCGATACAATGAGCACGTATGAAACGACGGACACCATCCCGACCGCAATGGATTCGCGAGGATCGCCTGCCCACGCTGGAGGATCTCGCCTGGCTGGAGTCGCCTGCCGGCCAGGCCGCCTGCCAGACCATGGCCGAGGCCGAGCCTGCGGACACGCCGGCCGCCATCGAACGCTGGCGTCAGCGGCTCACCCCGCGCCAGGTCTCGGCCGCCTGGACCCAGGTGCTGCTCCGACGGGCGGGCGCCGCCAAGTTCTCCCGGGCCGCCCAAATGCTCTTCGACCGCGTAGGCCTGGAGCAATGCACCGATGAGGCCATCGCCACCCACAAGGCCCGCCGGTTCGCCGGCGCCCGGCGCGTCGCGGACTTGTGCTGTGGGATCGGCGGCGATGCCCTGGCGCTGGCCGCCGGACGGGAGCTGGTGGCCGTGGACTGGTCGGCGGTTCTCGCTGAGATGGCCCGTCACAACGCGGCCGTCTATGGCCGGGAGATCACGGCCCGAACCGGCGACGTGAGTTTTGACTGGCCCGAAGCCGACGCCGCCCACATCGACCCCGACCGCCGCCCTGCCGGCCGGCGCAGCCACGATATCGAAGCCGGCTCTCCGGGCCTGCGGACGCTGGAGCGCATCGTCGCACGCTACGGGCAGGTGGCTATCAAGCTCTCGCCGGGGGCCAACTTCAAAGAGCTCCCCTTCCCTGCCGAGATCGAGTTGATCAGCCATCATGGGGAATGCAAGCAGGCGGTAGCATGGACAGGGGAATGGGCCCAAGCCTCGCGCCGGGCCACGGTGCTGCCCGCGGGAAAATCGCTGACTGCCTTGCCCGGCGAGTTGCTGGACTGGCCGCTCGCGCGCCCGCCGGAGCCGGAGTGCTTCCTCTACGAGCCGGACCCGGCGGTCATTCGCGCCGACCTGGTCGGCGTGCTGGCCTGGAAACACGGTCTGGCCCCCGTAGACAGCCATGTGGCCTGGCTGGTGGGCGATCAAGCCATCACCGATCCGCTGATGCGGACATTCCGGGTGCTGGACGTCCGCCCGTGGTCGGCCAAAGCCGCCCGGGTATGGCTGGCTCATTACGACATCGGGCCGCTGGAGGTTAAGACGCGGGCCTTCGCCGCCTCGCCGGAGGCCATCCTGAAGCAGGTCCGACCGGGCGGCAGCCGTCCGGGGGTACTGTTCCTGACCCGCCTCGAAAACCGCCCCACCGCCATCCTGGCGGAGCGCCTCGCCTGATCACGAGTAGCTGGCCGAGCCGGTGATTGAATGGGAGACACCCAGGCCACGATTGGCGTGCCACGGCCCTTCGTGCCACGGCTCTTGAGCCATGCGGGAACGACTCCCATATTCTGCATGGCTCTTGCTGCCGTAGCCGACATCCGCACAATCTTCCGGCACGGGTTTTCAGCAGGGCCGGGCCGGCGAGATTGGCGACGCGATTCCGCCGGCAGAAGCAGCCAGGGCGTCGAAAAAGGCGCCGGGATCAGGCTCAAACTCCAGAGTGTGGCAGGCAGACTCGTACTCGGTGATCTGGGCCAGGGGCCAGTTCAACCCGCGAACGAAAGCTTTCGTGGCGGCGTTGTCAATGATCTGATCACGGCCGGCCAGAAACAGGTGCAGCGGACATCCCGAATGGCCGCGGGCCAGACCCAGCACATACCGATCCAACCGCCGTGACGAGACGAGAAAAGCCGCCGTGACCTGCCGAAGCCGGAGCGGGTCGCCCTGGATGAATAACCGCCAGGCCGGCGTATCAGTGAACAGCTCGGGCTCGTTGAGGGGGATTTCGAAAAGCGTTCGCCGGGCCGCGATCATGGACCAGGCCACGCGCATTTTCTCCCTGAACGGCAGATCGACCCTGGGGAACAGGCCGGGGGCAATCAGCGACAGGCCGGCGATACGGCCCGGAGCATAGCGGTGCAGGGCCAGAGCCAGCTTGCCGCCCCAGCTCACGCCGACAATGTGGAAGCGCGTAAAGCCGGTGCGCACATGGAGTTCGTTGAGGCATTCGACGCCGTCCAGCAGCCACCGGCGTGGGCCGGAAACATGGCCACGATCCCGCTGGTTTCGCCCACTTCCCCGGCGGTCCGGCAGCAGTACGACGAAACCCGCTTCGGCGAGGTAAGCGGCGGATCTCTCGAACCAGCCGCCGTGCGACTGAATGCCGTGCAGGTAGAGGACCGCCCCACGAGGTTTCACGGGGCACCAGAGGCGGGCAAAGCCTTCGTAGCCATCCGAGTAACGCAACGTGATGGGTTCGCAGCAGAGCATGGGCACATCGTAAGTGACTGGGCGAAAAGGGGGAAGTGTGGGAAGGTGAGAAAGTGAGAAGGTGAGAAAGCGAGAAAGGCAGAAAGCCGTCCCTCGCCCCTCACCCCTCGCC
>JAAXZI010000239.1 GCA_012719955.1 Phycisphaerae bacterium
AAACGGGGGAACATGAGACGGTCACGAATGGCATGTGGGATAAACAGACGGGACAGGTTCGTTTTTGTCGACTGATCCGGACGCCGACGAGCCGGCCTTCGCGGGTCCATGCCGCGGAAACGGCAGCGGAACTGGAGCCCGGCCGCTACGGGTGAACGGCCGGTACAGAGCCCGGCCGCTACCGCGCGCATCGAGAACGGCAGTATGGATTGCAGTATTGAGAACGGCCGGTACGGAGCCCGGCCACCACAGAAGATGCCCGCTTTGCGCTGTAGGGTTCAAGCAATCGACGACAGCGGGGCAACCAACAACCAGGCAGGAACCTGCCGAAGTCTGCAACGGGGACTGACTCAGACCTTGCGGTAAGGTGTTCGGGCCGCCTGGGTGCCGTCCGGCAGGTCCACCAGCTCATAGTCGCCGAACAGGTTAGGGGCCTCTTTTTGGAGTACCCGGACCATTTCTCCTGCCACCTTCCGGATTTCCACCTCGGCGAATTCGCTGCAGCGCATTTCGATGAAATGCCGCAGCGCTCGCGCGTTGGCGGTCACGAAGATCTTGGTTTCCGTCGCATTGGGCAGCACGGAGCGCGCCGCTTGCCGGGCCATCTTCCGCCGGAGGGTCTTGTCCTCCACATCGGCGAACTTACCCATCAGCCCTTCGACGAGCTGGCAATAGGCCTCATGTGACCGCTGGATGGCCTCCAACCAGATGGCATGAAGCTGGGGATCATCCGCGATGCAGTCGGGTTCGATGAAGTCGGCGGTGGACTCGTCCACGTACCGCTGAGAGAGCTGCGAGTAGCCGAATCCTGCTCGATGCCGCACCAGCTCATGGGTAAAGCTTCGGGAGACGCCGGTGATCAGCAGGTTGAAGACGGCGTGCTCCAACACGCTGCCATGACCCACTTCCAGAATGTGGTGGAGATACGCGCTATTGCCGCCGGGACGGGGCTTCGCAAAGCTCATGTAGCAGACCCGGCCGGCGACCTCACAAAGCTTTTCTCCGGCCACATCCGTGTCGGTGGTCCAGTGACTGACGCCATGATCGGCCAGAAACCGGTCGATTCCGGCGTTGTCCAGCGACTGGCGGCCGACAAGGTAAATCTTGGGGTTCCGAATGATTTTCAAGGGCTGCCTCCGGACTAAGACTCCGTCCCATAAACTGCCAATGCATCAGCCAGCGGCAGGCATTGAGGCCATATCAGCGGTCACTGGCACGTTCCCGCGCCGCTCAAGCGTAACGGCCCACGCGCTTCCGGGACAGGCTCTGCAATATTGGCGCTGTACTGTATACCGACCCGGGCCGGCTGGGAACAGGAGAATGCCTGAGCCGCAGGGGGATCCGCTGTGATTTCTCCTGATTTCACATGTATTTAAGGTTTTCACCTTCTGGTCTTTTGGGTTTCCGAAGCGCAAGATGCACAGGTGCGGCGGCTTTAACGTTGCAACAATAGGAAAAGTGGCTAATGCCGGCCCGAATCGAAGATTACATCGGAACCGTGACCGTCGCGGACGGCGCCTGGGGTACCGAGCTGGAAAAACTGGGCTGTCCGGCGGGGGCCTGCCGGGAGGAGTGGAACCTCACCCATCCGGAGCTGGTTCAGGAGGTCGCCGAATCATACGTCTCGGCCGGGGCGCGAATCATCCTGACCAACACCTTTGGCGCCAACCGGTTCACCCTTGGGCGACACCACAGTGCGGACAAGGTGAAGGAGCTCAACCGGGTCGGGGCCGCTATCAGCAAACGGGCGGCCGGCAACAAGGCCCGCGTGTTCGGTTCGATGGGGCCGACGGGCAAGATCGTCCTGCTGGGGGAGGCCAGCGAGGGCGAGATCTACGAAGCCTATCGAGAACAGGCCGAAGCCCTGGCCGAAGGGGGGGCGGACGGTCTGGTCATCGAGACCATGAGCGAACTGGCCGAAGCGGTCACGGCCGTCAAGGCGGCCAAGAGGACCGGGCTGCTGGTCGTGGGCTGCATGATCTTCGACTCCGGCCAGGACCGGCTCAACACCATGATGGGCGTGACTCCTGAATGGGCGGCCAAAGCCCTCGAGGATGCCGGGGCGGACATGGTCGGATGCAACTGCGGAATCGGTATTGCCAACTACGTCAAAGTCGCAGAGTTGCTCCGGGCGGCGACGCGCAAGCCCCTGTGGGTCAAAGCCAATGCCGGCCTGCCTGAACTGGAGGGCGGCCGGGTCGTGTACCGTACGACCCCGGATGACTTCGTGGCCAGGGTCCGCGAACTGGTCCAGCTCGGGGTCAACGTGATAGGGGGCTGTTGTGGCACCGGCCCTGAACACATCCGGGCCATCGTGGCTGACCTGACCTGACGTCTTTCCATTCCGGTTTGACTCCCCGCGACGAATCGACTAAAAGGAAGCAGCCCCCCTCGGTATTCCAAGCCGTTTGGCTGCCGGTCGCTTGCGTTGGGTGTTGCTGAATTCGCACGGCCGCGGAAGGCTGATTATTTAGTCAGGATTACGGGATGTCGGAATCGATCGCGGAAGGTACGTTCGAACTACAACAGGAGAAAGGGTGGGGATTCCTTCGCTCCGCCAAACGCAACTATGCGATCCATCAGGCTGACCCGCTCGTCCCGGCGGAGTTGGTGCGTCGCTTCGACCTTCGTGGCGGCGAGACAGTTATCGGGCCGACTCGACGGGGCTCCGGGCGCCAACATGGGGTACAGGCCCAGTTTTCCCTGGTGACCGTGGACAAGATCGACGGAATGGCCCCTGACGCCCGGGGAGAGCTGCAACGCTTCAACGAGCTGACGGTGATCGACCCGCGCCAGACCATCCGTTTTGAAACCCCCGGCGGGCCGCTGACCATGCGGGTGCTCGACCTGATGACTCCCATCGGGCGGGGCCAGCGGGGTCTTATTGCCGCTCCGCCCCGGACAGGCAAGACCATCCTCCTGCAGCAGATGGCGGCCGGCATCGCCGCCAATCACCCGGACATCTACATGATGGTCCTGCTGATTGATGAGCGTCCCGAAGAGGTGACCGAAATGCGGCGCACGGTGCGTGGGGAAGTGGTCTTCTCCAGCAACGATCAGAACATCGCCAGCCATATTCGGATCGCGCGCCTGATGATCGAAAAGGCCAAGCGGATGGTCGAGACCGGCCAGCACGTGCTGATTCTGCTGGATTCGCTCACCCGTCTCGGACGGGCCTTTAATGCGGGTATCAAGTCCTCCGGCCGGACCATGAGCGGCGGCGTGGACATCCGGGCCCTGGAAGAACCCAAGGCTATTTTCGGCGCGGCTCGCAACATTGAGAACGGCGGATCGCTGACCATCATGGCCTCCGCCCTGATCGAAACCGGCAGCCGGATGGATGAGCTGATCTTCAACGAATTCAAGGGAACGGGGAACATGGAGATCATGCTCAGCCGTGACCTGGCTAATCTGCGCATCTGGCCGGCCATGGATCTCAACCTCTCCGGCACCCGCAAGGAAGAGCTGCTGCTGGGTAAAGAAGCGGTGGAAAAGATCTATCGACTCCGGCGGCAACTGGCTCCGCTTCCGCCCCCCAAGGCCATGCAGACCCTGCAGGAGTGGCTTGCAAAAACCCCTTCGAACCAGGCATTTCTGGACAGCCTGGCCAAGTAAAGGTTGATGAGGTCGTGTCACGGGGGATCGCCTCTGGGCATCCTGGTGAGTGAAACGAGTCCCCAAAAAGGGCGTGCGGCACCCTGTAGTTCTTGGCGCGGTCAAGGGTGCCGCAGCGAGTGGAAGATCGGTTAAAAATCAGGTCCCGCTCATGCTCTGCCACCGATATATCGTGGCGAGAAACCTGAGGCTTTAGCTTAAATTCTTGTTCGTGAGCTTGAGGCTGCTCTTGGTGCTTGCCACCACGACTCACATCAAATTATACGTGTGAGAGCGCCATTTGGTAGCACAGCATTCACGAATTCTAGCATTTTTTAGACCATTTCCCGGTTTCCCGCGAAAAATGCTCCAAACACTTGGAAGGGCGTAGATTAGCCATCCGTGCAGACTCAGGGGCCCGTCGCACAGGTGTTGCACGGAGTCAACGGAAGCGCGCGACAGAGTTTCTTTTCGGCAACATTCATGCCGACATCCTGAGTCTCGGTGGACTGTTGAAACCGATGCCTGAAGTCCCCGTTCTCCGGCAAGATGATGTCATCAAAAGCGTGCCGCTCGCCCCGGACGCGCGTGGGCGTGGCGGCACGGGAACAACTCGCGACAAGGTCTTGGCTACATGTACATCCCGCCATTGACCGGAAGAACCTGGCCGGTGATGTAGCTGGCCTGGGGGCTGGCGAGGAACGCCACCGCGGCGGCCACCTCCTCGGCCTTTCCCAATCGGCCGATCGGGGTCATGGCCTTAACCTGTTCGAGGGTGGCCGGGGGCACGTCCTTGGTCATGTCTGTTTCGATAAAGCCCGGCGCAACCGCGTTTACCGTGATGCCCTTGCGGGCCACTTCGCGGGCCAGGGTCATGGTGAAGGCGATCAGTCCACCCTTGGTGACCGCGTAGTTGGCCTGGCCGAAGTTGCCGGTCTGACCGACGATCGAGGTGATGTTGACGATCCGGCCCCAGCCGACCTCGATCATCTGGCCCACCAGTTCGTGAGTGACATTGAAGGGGCCATTGAGATTGACGCCCAAAACCTCATCCCACATGGACTTGGTCATCTTGATGAAAGTCTTGTCCCGGGTAATGCCGGCATTGTTGACAAGGATGCTGACGGGCCCCAGGTCCTGCCGGATCGCTTCGACCATGTTGTGGGCCTCTTCCTCTCTGGAGACGTCGGCCTGGTAGGCCTGGGCCCGTTGACCCATTTTGCTGATCAGGAGGCAGACTTCCTGGGCCGCAGCCAGATTGGAGCGGCAGTTCACAGCCACGTCGGCCCCTGCTTCCGCGAGCGCCAGCGCGCAGGCCCGACCGATGCCGCGCGATGCGCCAGTGACGAGAGCGATTTTGCCCTGGAGTGGTTTCATGGGAAGACCTCCTTGCTTGGCCCCTGGGGGCAATCCGGGTTCGGTCGCCGGGCCTGGCCCAGTGCCGGGACCGGCCGAGAAAACTCACTTGGGGAAACCGCACGTCATGTGCATGGGAAAGAGCGCTGATTCACCTAAAGAGGGAAGGAGTCCCGGGGGTGAAAGCGCGAGAGCCCCGATCGTCGACGCGTCATGCGGCGTCTGACTACTCTCTACATTGAACGATAGTTAATTCTTCTGACTTTGCAAGATCTGCAGGAAAAATGGCGGCGCCAGACGCCAACAGGACGCCAAACCGATGAGAAAAGGCGGTGAGCGGCTCAGTCTTTCACGCCGAAGGATGCCAGCCGGCATCCGCCCAAAGCTCTCCGCTGACTGCTGAGTTGGAGATCATGAAGCAGATGGCGTCGGCGATTTCCTGAGGCGTGATGAGGCGGCGCAGTTGCGTGCAGGGCAGGATCTTCTCGTTGATCATTTCGTCGCCCATGGCGCGAACCATGGGCGTGTCCGTGAAACCGGGGTGGATCACGCCGCAACGGACGCCGTAGAAGATCGCCTCAGCCATCAGGGTGGCTGCCGCCCCTTCCAACCCGGACTTGGCGGCCGCGTAGGCGATCTGACCCTTGTTGCCCAATGAAGAGATTGAGCCGATGAAAATGACCGTGCCCTGGATGTGCTCCTGCGGCTCCCAGCGGCCCAGCCCGCGTTTTCGGCGATCCTCCGCGATACGGGCGACCATCTCAAGCGCCCAGTAGACCGGTGCGACCAGATCCACTTCCATTACCAGCCGGAATGTTTCCAGGGGGTAGATCATGGCTCTGCCGCTGGTTTTGTCCAGCTTGACGGCCAGCGAGTCCCGGGTGATCCCGGCCGCCGGCACGCAAATCCGCGGCAGGCCAAATTTCTCGGATACCTGGTCGTACACGTCTCGACGGAAGGTGGTATCGGTCGCATCCCCGACATAGGCCTCAGCGACCGGCTGTCCGATCGAGTCGTTGACGCGCGCCGCCGTCTCCCGGGCGGTCTCGCTGCGGTCGACCACCGCGACGCCCTTGGCCCCTCGGCGGGCCAGTTCTTGGCAGACCGCTTCGCCAATGCCGCTACCGCCGCCGGTCACAATCGCAACTTTGCTGGTGATTTCCATGGCCCGAACCCTCAAATGCCTGGAGTAGCCCCGTCTGAAATATAGAATACTTTGTGCATTTGGTCAAATTCTTTGGTGCGAATGCGAAAAAGGGCGGGGCCGTTTTTCAGGGGCTTTGAGTGGCCGCGGCCTTCGCCGCGCTGTAAACTCAAGGCCTAGACCGGCCCCGGCTCTCCAGCAGGGGCGGTCTGATCACGACGTTTCCCCGTTTCCCCGGCCGCAAGGGCGAACGCATCGGTTCGAGGCGGACCATGGACAGCAACGGATCGGGTCCTTCCGAGACCCTCGACATTCGCAAGTATTCAAACCGGCGGTATTACGATGCCACCCACAGCCGTCATGTCACCCTCGAGGATATCCATGAATTGATCCGCAGCGGTCATGAGGTTCGGGTGACGGACGCCAAAACCGGCACCGACATCACCGGCAAAGTCCTCGCCCAGATCATGCTGGAACGCGACCCGCCCAAGCTGGAGGTCTTTCCGGTACCTCTGTTGCATCGACTGATCCGGGCCAACGAGCAACTGGTTCGCGATTTTGTTGAGAAATATTTCAACCAGGCACTGTCCTCTTTTTTGCAATCGCAGCGACAATTCGAGGGGTATCTCCGGCGGATGATGGGGCTCTCCACCGATGAGACTGCCGGCGTCCCCATGCTGGACTGGACCCGGGCCATGTTCGGGCCATTCGTCCCGCCTTTCTGGCGCGGTGAAAACGCTCCCAAGCCTGAACAACGGGCCCGGGAAGAGGCTGAACAGGCCAATCAGGAGCTTCGACGGCTGGTTCAGGACCTCCAGGAGCAGGTGGCTCGCCTGGAAAACCAGCTCCGCGAGCAACACCACAAGCAACACCGCAAGAAAGGCCGGCCTCCCACTCGCTAAACCTCGCCGTTCCGCGGCCCGGATCGGTCCGGTCGGATGTGCGAATGCAGCAATTGCAGTCTTCACCTCGTTGATGCTTTGCTCCCTGCATAGCTCGTAACCACCTGTGTGTTGGCACGTTTACGCCCTTTGTGGGCCTCCACGGCTCATTGGTGGGGGAAATTGTGCAAACGCACAAAAATTGCTTGACCGGCGGGAAAAGGTGGTGTACCTTTACTCACAAAGGGGGGTGGATCCCTGGAAGTACTTTTTTCATGAGGAGTTGGTCATGGAAGTCAAGCAGCAAAAAGCGATGGTTGACCTGTTCGAGCAGGCGATGGACACCTACAACAGTGCCTTTAAGACAGGTATCAAGATGCAGGAGGATACCGCCCGGTGGTGGGCAGACCTGATGGGGGAGACCAGCCCCGTTCAGGATTGGCAGAAGCGGGCCCAGGCCATGATGGCGGATGCCATGCCTCTGGCCCAGAAGACCGCCGAGGAGGCCCTCCGGGTCATTGAGCAGAATTCGCGTACCAGTCTGGATCTGCTCCGCAAGGTTTTCGATACCGCTCAGTCCGAGTCGGTATCCGACGCCCGGGACAAGATCCAGGGGCTCTGGGAGGCCTCGCTGGGGACCCTGCGCGAGAATGCCCAGGCGCTGGTTCAGGCCAATGCCAAGACCATCGAGTCCTGGTCGGAGTTCATGCGGAAGAACTTCGAAGCCACCAAGACCCCTGAGGTTAAATCGACGGCTAAAACCTCGTCCGGGAGCAAGTGAGGCCGGCTGCCCTGTCTGTCCGCCAGATCTGCCGGGCACAAATCGACGGCGTGTTGGACAAATGGGTTTGGCGGGAATATAGGGTAAAACGGAATAGGGTAAATACCGCCTGTGCTCGGGCCCGGGCGGGTCGGCTGCCCTGTGACACAACCACCATTTCGAAAGAGGCATTGAGATGATCAAGGATGTTTATCTAGCCGGGGGGGCCCGTACCGCCATCGGAGGGTTCGGCGGCGCTTTCGCCGAGACGCCCGCTCCCGCACTGGGTGGCTTCGTCATCAAGGCGGCTCTCCAACGCGCCGGCATTGGTCCGGAGCAGGTGGATGAGGTCATCTTTGGGAATGTCTTGAGCGCCGGGTTGGGCCAGAATGTGGCCCGGCAGGCGGCCATCGCGGCCGGCCTGCCCACCGCGGTGAGCGCTACCACCGTCAACAAGGTGTGCGGCTCGGGGCTCAAGGCGGTCATGCTGGCCGCTCAAGCCATTCAATGCGGCGATGCTTCGGTCGTTGTCGCCGGCGGCACCGAAAACATGTCCCGTGCGCCCTATCTCCTCGAAAAGGCCCGGACAGGATACCGCATGGGCCACGGGGAGTTGATCGACTCCATGATTCGGGACGGCCTGTGGGACGTCTACAACAACATGCACATGGGGTTGTGCGGAGACAAGTGTGCCGCCAAGTATAACTTCAGCAGGGAAGAGCAGGATACCTTTGCCATCACCAGCTACAAGCGGGCCCAGGAGGCGACCGCCAAGGGCATTTTCGCCGAGGAGATCGTGCCCGTGGAAGTTACCTCCGGCAAGACGACCACGCTTGTTAAGGAGGACGAGGAGCCCAAGCGCTTCAACGAGGATAAGTTCCGGCAATTGCGCCCGGCCTTTGACAAGAACGGCACCGTGACTGCCGGCAACGCCTCCAGTGTGAACGACGGGGCGGCGGCGATCGTGGTCCTGGCCGCGGAGAAGGCCAAGGCCCTGAACGTCAAGCCTCAGGCCAGGATCCTGGGCTATGCCACGGCCTCCCAGGAGCCGGAGTGGTTCACCACCGCGCCGGTGGGCGCCATCCGCAAGGTGCTCGACGCGCTCTCGCTGAAGGTTTCGGACGTGGACCTCTTCGAGATCAACGAGGCCTTCTCGGTGGTGACCATGGCGGCCATGAAAGAACTGTCCATTCCTCATGAGAAAGTGAACATCTACGGCGGGGCGGTGGCGCTGGGGCATCCCATCGGCGCCAGCGGCGCCCGCGTACTGGTGACCCTGCTGAACGGGTTGAAACAACGCAACGGCCGAAGGGGTCTGGCGTCCCTGTGCATCGGCGGAGGCGAGGCGGTGGCCCTGGTGGTTGAACGCGTCTAGGTGCAATCGAGTTGCGGATCGCGGTGTGCGGGGCGCGGCGGCGAGACAGGGTCTTGAGAGGCCCCGCACGCCGGGATCCTATCCGGCGCTGACATTGGAACACTGTGGGAGGGCCATAATGACCAGTGGACAGAACGGCTCCACCGCTGGCGTGGACGCCTTTACCAGAATGTGGACGGACTTTGCCACGCGGATGATGTCCGCGGGCATGTCCTTCAGCCCGGATTCGCCGCCTCCGGAGATTGCCCGGAACATGCGCGGCGCGATGTTCCAGGCGATGTCCCGGTACGCCGAAGAGTTCATGCAGTCGCCCCAGTTTCTTGAGGCGATGAAACAGTCCATGGATATGGGGGTCCAGTTCAGGAAGATGGTCAACGACTTCCTGGGCCGGGTCCAGTTTGAGCTGCAGGGGGTAACCCGGGGCGACGTGGATGCCCTGGTGACGCGGCTCAAGCACATGGAAACGCGGATCCTGGACCGGCTGGATGATCTGGCCGCCAGGCTGGAACGCCTGGATGAGCAGTTGGGTCCACCGGCCGGAACGGCGCCCCGTCAAGCGATGACTGAACCGGGTCAGGCGGCCCGTCCCGCTCGCTCGAAAGACGCGCCGGCCGGCGCCCAGGTTAAGAGAGGTGCCCGATGAGCGAACGAACCGCCACCAGCAATCCGAGTGCGTATCAGCGGGCGATGATGGATGAGTACTTCGCCAACGTCCGCCGGTTGACCCGCATTCCCTTCCTGTGGGAGCACGCCCAGCGCGTGCGCAAGGGCGCGTCGCCTTGCGAGGTGGTCTACGAAGAGGACAACCTCAAGGTGCTGCACTATCTGAGCGACTCGGAACCTCATTACGCCACGCCGCTGGTGTTCGTGTTCGCGCTGGTGAACCGGCCGTACATCCTCGATCTCAAGCCCGGCAAGAGCGTGGTCGAACATTTCGTCAAGCGCGGGTTCGACACCTACCTCATCGACTGGGGGGTGCCCACTTACGCCGATCGTCACCTGGGGCTTGAAGACTACATCGACGGCTACATGCTCAACGTCGTGGACCACATCCGCCAGCGCACCGAATCCGAGCAGGTCAGCATCCTGGGGTACTGCATGGGCGGGGCCATGAGCGCGATGTTCACGTCGCTCTATCCGGATCGGGTCAGGAACCTGATCCTCATGGCGGCCGGAATCGACTTTGAAGGGCGCGAAGGCCTTCTGAATGTCTGGACGGACCAGAAGTACTTCGATGTGGATCGCTTTGTGGACACGTACGGAAACTGCCCGGCCGAATTTCTCCAGGCCACTTTCCTGCTGCTCAAGCCGATCCAGAACCTCATCGAGAAACCGATCAACTTCTTCGAGCGCCTTGATGACGAGAGTTACATCGATGACTTCTTCGCGATGGAAACGTGGCTGAACGACAATATTCCTGTTCCGGGCGAGGTGTATCGACAGTTTACGAAGTATCTCTACCAGCAGAACCTCCTGGTCAAGGGGCAGATGCCGGTGGGACGGCGCATCGTGAACCTCAAGAACATCGTCTGCCCGGTACTGAACCTGATGGCGGAGAGGGACGACCTGGTTCCTTGTGGGCAGAGCCTGCCGTTCAACGATCTGGTCGGCTCGCAGGATCGCAAGGCGATCACCTTCCGGGCCGGCCACATCGGCCTAGCCGTGGGCTCGCGAGCCCAGAAGGAGCTATGGCCGTCGGTATGTGACTGGCTGGCGGTTCGTTCCGAGCCGGCCGGCGTGGCAGCGGCGACGTCGGGCGAAGAGTAGACGTCAAGGCCGCAGCGGGTGGAGGTTGCACGGTAGTGAGGGACCCCTTCGGGTTCGGTTCCAGCCCCGGATCGGCGTGATGAGCCCCACTTCGCCTTTCCGGGGCCTGTTTATTGGGGAAGAGGATCATCAGACACCTCGCCGGAATGTGATTGAACAAATACAGACGCTGATCGCGTCGGGCTGGGAGGTCGTGCTGGGCGTTGGCCTTACCCGGCCGTTCCGCAAGAGTGAGGATAGCGACGCCAAACACTGGCTGCAGGTGAACAATGTCTTCGTGCGCGCGAACCTGTTGTGGAGCTGGATAACCGCGCGTGATGGTCCGGCAGGAAAGATCGCGATTGGTGTGCCACGGCTGTTGAGCCGTGGTCCGGGATGCTCGACCTGCCGTCCCCACTGCTCAAGAGCAGTAGCACACACCGTGCGAAGAGCAGCGGCACACACCGTGTGAAGAACGGGGCACAAACCGTGTGGCGGGGGGGCACTGGTTTCGGCTCATGCCCGCCGGGCGACAAAGCTCAGGGCGAAGAGCAGGGCCGCCGTCAGCACGATCGCCGCGCCGGTGCTCATGTTGTGCAGGTACGGCGAGTACGAGGCCAGCGTGCCGGAGATCGCGCTGGCCAGCCCGAAGACGATCGCCCAGCGGAGCATACCGCCGGCATTAGCCGCCACATTGCGGGCGGCGGCGGCCGGCACCACCAGCAGGGCGGTCACCAGCAGGATGCCGGCGGTGCGAATCGAAACGGTTACCACCAGGGCCAGCACCACCGCGAACAGATAATCGTACAGCCGTACGCGGATGCCCCGGCTGTGGGCCAGCTCCGCGTTCAATCCCAGCATCAGCATGGAGTTAAAGCCCAGCCCCGCAAAGACCAGCACCACGCCGGCCAGCAGGGCGGTCAGCCCGAGATCCGCGGCGTCGAGCGTGAGAATGTCACCGTACAGGTAACGCTGGAAATCGGCCGTCCGGCTGCCGCTGCTGGTCACGATGGCGATGCCCAGGGCCACCACCGCGCTGAAAAACACCCCGATCACGGTATCGTTGGAGAGGCTGGTCCGTCGCCGAACCAGCGCAATCCCCAGCCCGACCAGCAGACCGAAGCCGATGAGCGAGAGGCGCGGATAGAAGGGGTCGTCGCCCGGAAGGCTGAAAAATTCATTGAGCAGCAGGCCGATGGCCACGCCCGCGAAAGCGGAATGGGAGATGGCGTCGGAGAAGAAGGCCATACGGAAATTGACCACCTTCACGCCCATGACCGCGCAGATGGGCGCCAGCAGCAGGCACTCGATCAAGGCCCGAACCATGAAGGTTTGCTGAGCCCACTCAAAAGGCAGACGGCCGAAAAACTGCTCGATCGTCGGCAGCCCACTCGTAGCCCACCAATTGAGAATATCGAGGTTCATGCGGTCACCTGGTCTTGCGTGAGAAGGTGCGAAAGTGAGAAAGTGCCAAAGTGTGAAAGTGAGATCGTGCCAAGGTGCGAAAGTGAAAACGTGCGAACGTGTGGAAGTGAGAAGGCTATCTCGCGCACGTTGGCCCGTCGGAGAATCGAACTGAGAATCGAACGTTTGCAGTCCGTTCTTGCCGGGTCCCCGGCCCGGCCGCTGCTGAGGCGTGGAGCTCTCCGAGTAGAAGCGTCACTGGTGCTTGTGATCATGTGCGTGCCCCTCATGTTCCCCGGTATGCCCGTAAAGGGCGGCATCTTGGCGATAAAGAGCTTTCAGGTTGTCAGCCGTCAGCGTCTCCACAGTGGCGCCCTGGCACTGCACGGTCTGGTTCAGGCATAAGACGTATTGGGTGTGCTGAGTGACGATGCTCAGATCATGGCTGACCAGCAGCATCGTGTAGCGGCCCTCTTTCTGGAGGGAGCCCAGCAGATCGCAGAACAGTTCTTCACCGGCGATGTCCACGCCGGAGACGGGCTCGTCGAGCAGCAGGATGTCCGGCTCCGTGGTCAGCGCCAACGCCAGGAGGACGCGCTGCAGCTCGCCGCCCGAGAGCGTCCCCAGCCGCCGATCGCCCCAGCCGCCTCCGCCCACCCGGGCCAGACATTGCTCGGCCATGCGCCGCGCCTTCCGGCTATAGCCGAGCCAGACCGGCCGGCGCTGCAGTCCGCCGCAGAGCAGATCGTACACGGACATGGGCATCCCGCGGTCGAAATCCAGCCGCTGGGGCACGTAGGCGATCCGCAACGGCCGGCCCGTGGAGGCCTGCCCCACGCGGATGGTCCCGGTGTAAGGCACCAGCCCCAGAATGGCCCGCAGGAGCGTGGTCTTGCCGGCGCCGTTCGGGCCGATAATGGCGTTCAGTTGCCCCACGGCCGGCTCGAAGGACACATTGGTCAACACCTGCGTCTCGCCCAGCGTAACCGAGACGTTCTGGATGCGAAGGGCAAAATCGGTCGCAGGTTCGGCGATGGTTTTCATGGGTTATTCCCCAGGGCCTGTTGGAGCGTCTTCAGGTTCTCTTCCATCACCTGCTCATAGGAGTCAGCGGCCGGTTGGCCTTTCAAATAGTTGAAGGGGTTCAGCGGATAGGCCGGCACCCCGGTCTGCTCGGCCAGGCTTTGGGCCACAGCCGACGAATAGGCCGGCTCGTAGAAGATGGCCGCCACCTGCTGCTTCTGGATGGTACCAACCAGTTCGCGCATTTGATGAGCGGAAATGCCTGCGTCCGGTTCGACGGTCAGGGTGGCCACCACATTCAGATCGAGATCGCGGGCCAGGTAGGCAAAGGCATCGTGAAACGTGACGATGTTGCGGTTTTTGAAGCCGCCGGCGGCCTCGCGCATCCGACCGGCCAGGGCTTCCAGCCTTTTCGCGTAGCGCTCCGCATTGGCCAGATAGTGGTCCGCTCTCTGATGGTCGGCCGCGGCCAGCTTCCGGCCCAGCGTGCGCACTTCCCGGGCCGCCTGATCCGGCGAAACCCAGACATGCGGGTTGAAATGGCCGTGATGATGATGCTTGTGGGGGGCGTCAACTTCCGCGTGACCCTCGGCATGATCGTGACCTTCGGCATGATCGTGACCTTCGGAATGGTCGTGAGCATCGGAATGGTCGTGGGCATGGGCATGGTCGTCCGCCCCGGCGTGCTCCCCGCATTCATGATCGGCTTCCAGGGGCGTGACGTCGTCCGCGATGGTCAGCACATGCCCGGAGGGTTTTCCGGTCAGCAGCGACTCCAGGAACGGCTCAGCATCCAACCCGTTGGCAATGATCAGATCGGCGCGGTTCACGCGGACCATGTCTCGCGGACGGAGGGAGTAGTCGTGCGGACAGCCCAGCTCCGGCGAGAGCAGCATTTCCACTTCCACCCCGGGCGCGTCGCCCACCACGTTTAAGGTGAAGACGTACACCGGCAGGAAGCTGCACAGGATTTTCAGGCGACCGTCGTTCTGCTCGGGCCGGCGGGAACTGGCTACCAGGCTGGCCACCACCAGGAAAGCTATGCCGAGCATCAGGATCAGAAGCCCCCGACGCTTAGCGGGGGCGGGGTCTGAGGGCGCCATATCACACACTCCATAGCAAGCGATGGTTGGTTCCAAAACCCCCGCGCGGCCGGTCCGCCGACCGCCTGGCTGACGGCGAGGCACCAGCCTCCCGTCAGCGTGTCATACGTTGTATGACTATCCTAATCTATTGTATTACGTCGTCAACGGGCGAGCGGTTTGGCCCCTGGCCCCGGGACGGCTGGACGTCAGGCTTGAGCTGTGGTTATTGTTACGGTCGGCATTTGCTGCGTGCGGGGCCACCGGCACGTGGATCAGGCATTACAATATCGGTATCAGTGCCCGTGCTCGTGCTCGTCGCAGTGCGGGCAGATGAAACGGCCCCGGTTTCGAGTCTTTAGTTCCTGCTTGACGACATCGGTCGGGTACTCGTAATGGCAGCAGGTGCATTCGATCGATTCGAACTGCGGGATCCTGGATTGGAGCCACTCCACGATGAGTTGTGGCAGTACGCCCCGGCCCCGGCAGAAGGGGCAGACGGTGTGGAACCGCTGGAGAATGGCATCTCGGATAAAGGTTGATTTGTCTGGGAGACTGTTGAGGATCTCGGCCAAATGCTGATCGACGCGGAACGAGACGACGGTCTGTTTCTGTTCTGCCATGTGCGGCTCCTCGGTGGCCGGATGGACCCGGCGGCGTCGCCTGGGCGGCCAGGTTATTATGGCGACGGTGTTTCGGTGCGGCAACCGGGGAAGTCCCGGGGGCGGGAAGTCTGGAGGCATCAGGTTGGCGGATTGGGCCGCCGGCCCGGCAGACAATGAAACCGATGTTAGCGGAATTCCAGATATTCGCCACTTTCCGATGGCTGCTGGCCATTGCCTGCACCATCTATACCGTTATTGTGATGGGGCAGACCTTGCGGGCATGGCTGGTCTATTTCATGAGCGACCGGCACTGCAAGATTCTTGGTCGGTACACGATGACTCTGCTGTTGCGGGTCCGGCTGAAGCAGTTTGCCTGGGAGCTGACCCAGATCGGGGTCCTCCTGGGAGCGTTGTTCCTGCTGGTGTATGCCCATGGGTGGCTGGAGTAAACGCGTGGAACGGGTGAAAAGCGAGGATGTGAAGAAGACGCTGGCCATCAGCGAGTTGCCGATCGATGAGTTGATCGACTACGGCAAGCAGCTCGGGCTCGAACTGAACGCCAAAATGGGGCACGGCGAACTGTTGCGCAGGGTTCGTGAGCGACAGGAATTGCTCATTGAGCTGGACAAGGACGCCTTGCTGGACATTGTGGTCTGGGCCCGTCGCCCGGTGCGGCAGTCGGCCAGCAAGGAGCAGCTTGCCAAGGAGATCGCCGCCGTCAAGAAAATGGATTTCGCACAGCTCAGCGACAGGGGCCTGCGGGCGCTGGCCCGGCTGCGCGGTATACCCGTTGACCGGATGGCTCCCCGGGCGGAGATCGAGAAGGCCATGCGGCTCAGCGAACCTCTCTGGGACATGGTGCGCCGCAAGCGTCGGGAAATGCTGGGCTCGCTCATCAGCAAGATGATCGACAGCGAAACGTGCCCGCAGGAAGGGGAAGGGGAGGAGTACAAGTTTCTGCCCGAAGACAAGGGGGTGCCCAGCCTGCGCGAGCAGATCGCCGAGGAGGGCGTCGTGGGCGGCATTGCCCGGCGGATTCGGGGCGCGGCGGATGACTATGTGCGCGAAAAGCTCGACGAGATCGAGCTCCGCATCGATCGCAAGCTGGATGAGATTGATAGACGGCTGGCCGAATGGCGCGACCGTGAAATTGCCAATCGCCTGAAGATCATCAAGATCACCCTGGTGGCCTCGGTTATTGTGGCTTTGCTCAGCCTCGGGTATGATCTCTTGATGAAATCCCGTAGCCAGGAGCGCGGCGCCCTGGAACCGGACCCCGGGGCCGGCACCGCAATCACATGGGTGGCTGACCGTGCGGCGGAGCCGCCGGATCAAAACAGGATGCGTGAAACATGTACGAACACCTGAGCAGCCGTGTGGACCAGGTCATCAAGCTTGCGAACGCCATCGCGCGCGAATACGAGCAGGAGTACGTGGGCACGGAACACATCCTGCTCGCCATCTCCCGCGAGGGTACGGGCATCGGGGCCAGGATTCTTAACGCCCATGGAGCCAGCGAAGCCCGCATCCAGGAGGAGATCGACAAGCTGATCCGCTCCCGCTTGGAAGATACCTGGGTGTTTGGCCGGTTGCCGGGCTCCCCGCATTTCAAGAACGTGGTGGCCCGGGCCATTGAAGAGGCTCGCGCTCTGGGCAACAAGGAAGTCTGCACCGAGCATCTCCTGCTCGGCTTGCTGGCGGAGAAAGGGTGCACCGCCCATTCCGCCTTGCGCGCCCTGGGGCTTACCGCGCGGGCCGTGCGCGCGGATATCCAGGCCATCAAGGCCGGCAGCGACTGCGGCCGGGACACAGTCGCCGAACAATCCTGATTTGAGATCGAACGTCCTTTCCGGTTTTACGATTCCACGCCGCGGCAGTTCCTTTCCGGGCTGATCAGCCTACGATTGCAGGAGAAGGGACACGCCGGTCTTTCGGGGAGATGGACGGATGCCGCGGGATTCGAGCAGCGAAAACACCATTGCCATCATCGGGGCGGGCTCTGTCGGCGCGACGATCGCCTACGCGGCCATGCTGCGAGGCCTCACCCCTCAGATCATCCTCAATGACGTGAACAAGGCCAAGTGCGCGGCCGAGGTCAAGGACCTCAATCACGGTCTGCGCTTTGTGCCCGCCGTTCGCGTTCGCGCGGGGAGCATCGAGGACTGCCGTGAGGCGGCCGTGGTGATCGTCACCGCGGGGGCCAAGCAGAAGCCGGGGCAGTCCCGGCTGGACCTGGCCGCCTCCAACGTGCAGATGTTCCGAGAACTGATTCCCTCTATCGCCGCAGTCGCCCCCGAGGCGGTGCTGCTGATCGTCTCCAACCCCGTGGACGTGCTGACCTACGCGGCGGTGAAACTGCACCCGGGTCCGCCCGGGCGGGTACTGGGTTCGGGCACGGTGTTGGACAGCTCGCGTTTCGTGACCCTCATTGCCGAGCGGGTCAACGTGTCGGTGCACAACGTGCACGCCTACATCGCCGGCGAGCACGGTGAGAGCGAATTGCCGCTCTGGTCCAGTGCCCACGTGGGCAACATGCCGCTGCATGAATTCCATCCGGCCGGTCACCTCATGCTGACCGTCCGGGATCGCGCCGAGATCATCGCCAACGTGCGCGACGCCGCGGCCCAGATCATCGAGGCCAAGGGGGCCACCAACTGGGCCATCGGCCTGGCGGTCGTGCGCATTGTGGATGCCATCCTGCGCAATGAAAATGCCGTGCTGACAGTCTCGCGTCTCCTGGAGAATTACCGGGGTATCAGCGACGTCTGCCTGTCGGTTCCGTGCCTGGTCAATCGCAACGGGGTCGGTGAACCGCTGCCGGTGGAAATGAGCGAGGATGAAGTAAAGGGTCTTCAGGCCTCAGCCGAGGTGCTCAAAACGGCGTGCCGTCAGGTGGGGCTGAGTTGACAAGTCCGATAATGACAGCTCCGCAGTACGCGAGCCGAAGTTATTACCTAATCTATTACCCATTTATATGGGTATTACCTAATTGCCAGGTGTCGGTTTTGTGCCACTCAGCATTGGGGCCCCGGCCCAGGCAAGTGAGCTGTCCGGCGCGTCTCAAGTCCTTCAGGACCCGCCGGATCATGTCCGTGCTAACCCCAGGGCACTGCCGCTGCAGGTCCGCGAGGTGAAAGGGACCTGCCTGAGCGGCGATGGCGGCTTGGACGAGTTCGGTTTTCGAGCCGCGAGGCGAACGCACCTGCCCGACGCGCTCTTCAAACTCGCGGTAGGCGGTCTTGAGAATGAACAGAAGATAGTTGATCAGCGGCCAGGGGTCATGACGCCCTTCGTGCCAGCCCTGCGAACTCTGCTCCAGTGTCTCGTAGTAGCGTTCCTTGTTCTGTTCGATCAGTCGCTCCAGACTGATGTAGCACCCGACCTCGCACCCGAGGTGGTAGGACTGGAGCAGTAGCAGGAGACGCGAGACCCGCCCATTGCCATCGCGGAAGGGGTGAATGCACAGGAAGTCCAGGTTGAAAGCGGCCATTGCGACGAGCGGGTGGACCGGTCGTTCTCTCAAGCACTCGTCCCACAGCCGCACCAGTTCGGCAATGGATTCAGCCGTCCTCGTGGCGGGGACCATCCGAAACCGGACGCGTTCTCGGCCATCCGGGTACCTCTCGATAATGTCTGCATCTTGCGTCTTGTATTGGCCCGCATCCCAGATTTGCCCGCGTACAAGTCGATGGAGATGCAGGATCGTCGTTTCGGAAACTGTCATGTCGTGGCGGCGCTCGTGGATCTCCTGCAGAGCGGTGCGATAACCGCTGATCTCCTCCTCACTCCGGTCGCGCAACAGCGGCTGCCCGAAGATGACTGTACCGATGCGGCCCTGGTCAATCTCCACCCCTTCAAGGCGGTTTGAGGAGACCGCGCTCTCAATCAGTGCGTGCTCGCGCAGGACCTTCAGCTTCCGTGGGGATTGGCGGGTATACAGTCCCTGCTTTCCGAGGGATTCCGCCAGATCAGTCAGGTACCAGGTTGTGGCGGTCGGGATTGCGGGTAGCCCCTTGGAAAACAATCGGAGCGTCATCATGAGCTATCTCCGCCGCTATACCGAAGACTCACGCCGGGCTAAGGTTTCGTCACGATTCCCGATTATATCCTTACCTTCTCTGCGTCTTTGCGTCTTGGCGGTTCAATCAGAGCGTTCCGCTCTCTTTGGCCCACTGGATGCTCTTGGGCAGGCCCGCGGTCAGCGGCGTCTGCGGATCATAGCCCAGGAGCGTCCGCGCCTTGGTGATGTCGGCCACGTAGCGCGTGACCTCGCCCGGGCGGGCCGGTTCATAGGTGACCTTCGGGGTCTTGCCCAGGGCCAGGCTGATGATGTTGATGGCGTCCACCAGCGTGCTGCCCTGGCCATAGGCGAGGTTGATGGTCTGGTTGATGACTTTGCCGCTCACCAGGGCGTCGAGGCCGCGGGTGATGCCGTTCACGCAGTCGTCCACGTAGGTGAAATCGAGCACCTTCTCCTTGCCGAAGACCACGATCGGCTCGTCGCGGTAAATCTTGCGGATGAACAGCGGAAGAACCCGTTCCATCCGCTCGATGTCATTGTCGAAGCGGCCATACACGTTGCTGAACCGGAACACCAGGTAAGGCAGCCCGTAGCACTCCGCATACGAGTAGATGAACGCCTCGCCGGCGATCTTGCTCGCCGAGTAGGGGCTTTCCGCCACCACGAAGTCGGCTTCGGCCTCCTCGGTGACGTGCCGGCGGATGTCGCCGTACACCTCGCGCGAGCTGCCGAAGATGATGGGGATGTTTTGCCGCCGGGCATACTCCAGCGCGGTGAAGGACATGACCACGTTTTCCATCGCCCGTGTGGGGGTTTGAACCAGCTCAAAGACCTTGGCATGGGCGGCCAGATGTACGATGACGTCAAACGGGCCTTTGGGCAGGTCTTCGGGGCGAGCCTTCAACAGGTCCAGCGTGCAGGTTTCGATACGGTCCGTCCAGGTGTTCGGCCGGCGGTCGATGCCGATGACGTGGTCTCCGCGGTCCATCAGGTGCAAAGCAAGGTTGGTGCCGATCTGACCGCTGGAGCCGGTGATGAGTACCTTCATAAGAGTCCATTCCTGAGCATAGCCGGGTAGGGCTGCGCATGCGGTGCGCCCCGGGCCTTCCGGCAGGTCGAACACAAGAGTATAACGCTCCGCTCCAACAGTGCCCAATCTCGGCCATGGGGCGTGGCCTGAGCGGCTCAGCCTGGGCGAAACTCCGGACCGGCTTGACGGGGTGACACCACGGCAGGAAAGCAGGGGGCGCTGGCGGGGTTGGATCGGTTTTTCTTAACTTCTTTGAAAAAAGCTGGTTACGACGATTTGCTCGCCGGGCTTGGTTGTGCTAAACTACTGGATTCCTGATCGGCCCGGTCAGCCTCTGCGCAAACCAAGGCGAGCAGAGGGGCCGGCGCTGGGTTGGCAGGTCTTTCCTGCCGCCTGCCTCAGGTAGATTACAGTCGTGATGACGGTTCAGGAGTAAACGCGGAATATGGTACGGATTCGAATGAAGCGAATGGGCCGGCGGCATGCTCCCACCTACCGCGTGGCCGCGGTGGATGGGCGGGCAACCCGCGACGGCCGGGTGATCGAGGAGCTCGGTCATTACAATCCCAGCGCCAAGAACGAAGCCCAGCGGTTTGTGATTAATGCCGAGCGGATCGCCTATTGGCTGAGCAAGGGCGCCCAGCCCAGTGATACGGTTCGCACCCTGCTCAAGGCAATGGATAAGGCCAAGGCCGCGGTCAAGTAGTCTGATCGCATCCCTGGCGAGGCAGCGACCGTGCGGATTGACGTCTTGACCCTGTTTCCGGAAGTGATGACGCCCTTCTTCACTTCCAGCATTGTGGGGCGGGCGCAAAGTTCCGGCGTGGTCGAGATTCATTGCACCAATATTCGCGACTATGCCAAGGGGGTCCGCAGGAGCGTGGATGATCGTCCCTTTGGCGGCGGGCCGGGCATGGTGATGATGTGCGGACCGCTTTTTGACGCGGTGGAGGCGGTTGAGGCCGCCGATCCCAGGCCGGCCACGCGGGTTCTGCTCAGCCCCCAGGGCGAGCGGTTCAACCAGACGATCGCCCGCGAGCTGTCGCAGGAGCAGCGGCTGCTGCTGATCTGCGGGCATTACGAGGGCTTCGACGAGCGGATCCGCCTGGGCTTGAAGCCCCGCGAGATTTCCATCGGCGATTATGTGCTCTCGGGCGGTGAGCCGGCCGCGATGGTCATAGTGGATGCCGTCGTGCGGCTGTTGCCGGGCGCCCTGGGTGACGAGACATCACACGTGGAGGAATCATTCTCCGGCAATTTGCTGGAGTATCCACAATACACTCGGCCGCGGGTGTTCCGCGGCATGGAAGTGCCGGAAGTGCTGCTCTCGGGCAATCACGCCCAGATCGAGCAGTGGCGACACGCGGAGGCTCTCCGCCGAACGCGGGAACGCCGGCCGGACCTGTTGGAAGCCAACGACACTGACCAGCCCGGTGATTCGGGGGGGCAGGCATCTTGCCCGCCTTCTGATGCGTGGCTGGTGGATAGAGGAGCGACATCATGATCCAGCCATTGCTGCAGATCGTCGAAGACAAAGCCAAGAAGCCCAAGGCCGATATTCCCCAGTTCGCCATCGGCGATACGGTGACTGTGCATGTCCGCATCGTCGAGGGGGACAAGGAACGCATTCAGCCCTACACCGGCGTGGTCATCGCCCGTCGGGGTACCGGCATCAATGAGACGTTCACCGTCCGCCGCATCGTCAACAACGAGGGCGTGGAGCGAATCTTCCCCCTGCATTCGCCCAAGATTGGCAAGGTCGAGGTAGTGCGCTCCGGCTACGTCCGCCGGGCCAAGCTCTATTACCTCCGCGACCGCGTCGGCAAGTCGCGTCGCCTGCGCGACAAGAAGACGACCAAGCAGACCGCCGCCGCTCCCGCAACGACCGAGTCCTGAGTCTCCTCGTTGCTTGCCATCACCGGCGTGCCACGGCCTGTGTGCCAGGATGTGTCTCACGGCTCTTGAGCCAGACGTGTGTGCCACGGCTCTTGAGCCGTGCTCGCATGTTGCGGCTCTTGAATCGTGCGAATGCTGCGGTCGCGATGGCAGGGGCGTCCCCAAATGGCGGCTGGCTTCTGAGGCTGCCAGGCTTTGCCGGGTGTGATGATGTGGGATGGCGCAAAGCTGGGTGTCGAGGGGGAGAAGGCCGCCGAGCGGTTCCTCCGGCGCAAAGGCTATCGCATTGTCACCCGTAATTATCGCTGCCTGCCCTTTGGTGAAATCGATATCGTTGCGCTTGACGGTTCCATGATCGTCTTCGTGGAGGTCAAGACCCGCGCCAGCCGTGATCATGAGGACCCCGAGTCGGCGGTCACGCCGGCCAAGCAGGAGCGGCTGATCCGCACGGCCAACGTCTTTCTTCGGCAGACTCGCTCGGTAGGGCGGGCCTGCCGCTTTGATATTGTGACCATTACCGGCGTTTCAGGTGGCGTACTGGAGATCGAGCATTTCATCAATGCCTTCGCCCCGCGCGCCTGGTCGTAGCGTGGGCCGCCTGCCTGTGCCCGAATGAGGCCGCCAGACCATGCTCCCTGGACTCTTCGATACCCATTGTCATCTTACCGCCCCCGAACTCCTGGCCCGTCGCGAGCAGGTTCTTTCCGCCGCTGCCGCCGTGGGCGTTTCCCATGTTCTCACCGTGGCTTGCGTCCCGGCTGAGTTCGACGCGGCCATCAACCTTGCCGCCTCTGCCCAGGGACAGCAGCGCGATGACTCCTCTGCAGAGTCGGCATCGGGTGGCCCCCGTCCTGTCCTCTACGTGGCCACCGGCATCCATCCGCACGAGGCGGCACGCGTCCAGGAGTCCGACTGGGAAGCCCTGAAAGCCACCTGGCGCCAGCCCCACGTCGTCGCCGCCGGCGAGATGGGCCTGGACTATCACTACGACTTCAGCCCCCGCGACGTGCAGCGAGCGGTCTTTGAACGCCAGCTTGACCTGGCCGCCGCGGCCGACCTGCCGCTGATCATCCACTGCCGCAATTCGGGAGAGCGGGCGTCCACCCCGCCTTCAGGCACGGGGGTCAACCAAACCGCGGGCGCCGGTGCCCCCAATGCCCAGGAGGATGCCATCGAGATTCTCATCCGCCACGGCTTCGAGCATAAACCCGTTGTTTTCCACTGCTTCACCGGCACCCCGGAAGAGGCCGCCGAGCTGCGTTCTCACGGCTGGTGGACCTCTTTTACCGGCCTGATCACCTTCAAAAACGCCGGGCCTCAGCGCCAGGCCTGCCTGGAAACTTCGCCCGATCAACTTATGTTCGAGACGGATGCCCCATACCTCTCCCCGGAGCCTGTTCGCCGGATGCGCCCCAACGAGCCTCGAAATTTGGTGCACACGGTTCGCTTCGCGGCCCAGTTGCGGGGAGAAGCTTTCGAGGACCTGGCCGCCCGTTCAACGGCCAACGCCCGACGGTTCTTCCGACTGTGACTGTTGGCCCGGGGACCCCGAACGCTGAATCCTTCCGGCCCGTACCGCCTCAATAAACCGCACCGGATTGACTACCGCCGGCTTGGAGGCCTTTCCCCCGGCCGTCTTTCGCCATAATTCCACGATGGTTGCCGGCTCGATCTCCGGGGCCACCTGGAAGGCCAGCGCCGCCAAACCGGCCAGGTAGGGGGCGGCCCAGCTCATGCCGCCGTGCCGCCAATAGGTGTACATATCCGCGCCCACATGGCTGGCTGTCGTCCGCTCGCCGGCCGGGACGAGGAGCACTGTTCCCGGCGACCAGTACCGCCCGATCTGCCAACCGGATGGATCCTCCGCATCCTTGCCCGCAATCCGGTTGGCCGTGCCGTACTTAAGAAACGCCGGATCGCAGCTCACCACCAGGATGCCTTCCGCCGCCGCCCGTTCGACGGCCTCTTTCCACAGCCGATAGTCCGGCCACTCCGAGAACATGCCCAGCGAGATGCAGACTACCCGTACCCTGTCGGCCGGATCGGACTGCTTGTTCTTTTCCACGATCTTGTCGAGCACCTGGGCATAAGGCTTGCAGTGCAGATTCCACCAGGACCAGGTGGGCACGGCGTAATAGTGGACCACGGCCCCCGGAGCGACCCCGCAGGTTTTTCCGACCGCGATGCTGACCACCGGCGGCCCATGCATCTGCGGGGGCACAGCGCCCACGCCGATGGGCTCATATGATTTGATGCGATCCTTGTACTCCTGGTGCTTCAGCAGCAGCGGTTGATCAATGATTGCAATATGAATGCCCTTGCCGTCAATACCCTGCCGGTGAAGACCGCGCAGCCCCAGGCCGGGGTTCTTCCCGTCTTCGAGCAGCTTCAGCGGGTCAAAGCCCTCGGGCAGCCTGTCCGCCGGCGGCCACACGGTCCGGCTATCGAACGGGAGTTGGTCGAGCCTGGCCCGATGCTGCCGCAGATCCAGCTTGACCAGCGAGGCATTGGCAAGGCCCCAGAAAGAATCAAACTTTCCGAGATCGCCTTCGTTTCTGAGGACGATCACCCGGTTCCGCCCAATATCCACTTCTCGCCACCCCGCGGTCAGATGCGTCAGCACAAAGGGCAACGCATTATCTTGCGGCTTCATGAAGACAGCTTTGACGCCGGGGTAATGCTGTACCAGCGTTTGGACTTCGCCGTCCTTGTTCTGGGTCTCAGATTGCGGCGCCCCCAACAGTCGCTGCAATTCCTCCGGAACGGTCAGCTTATAGGCGATCATGCCCGCTTTGGTCGCCTCGCGGACCGTCTGGATTGTGCTGGACGCGCTGGCCGGCTGCGTGGAGGGAGACGTGGTCTGGGCCCGGCAGGCAGGGGCGACCGTCAGATTGATGGCCAGCAGGCTAATCCCCATGGTGAACAGCTTCCCTCTGGCCCCCAGGGGCGCGAACGACTGTGCATCATCTCTGGACATGGTCTTACCCTTCGTATGAACCGCTCGGTTGCGGATGCCATCCCCGGTAACCTTACCATCCTGATTGGGGCGCGGACAGAAGACTCTTACTGGCCACAGGTGAAGAATCGGAAAGCAGCGCGCATAAAAACGCCCGCGCTTTTGGGGAGGTTAGAGTCGCGGAGAGCGCGGGCGAAAGGGAATGGCTCGTTAAGTGACGGAATGCCGTCTCTGGCCCGTAATGACCATTGGGCACCGTCTGATGTTCAGAGTTCTTTTATGCCCCCCCAAGGAGCAGGAAGTGCAGCCTGACAGTTTACGCGGATTAGAATTCGCACGTGGTTTGTGCTACCGCCAATGGCAGAGCCGGTGCGTTGATCCGGTAATAACCCCTGCACTCCACGTTACTATACGCTTAGACGCTTCCAGCGTCCAATAGTTTGTACAAAAATGAAAAATCTTGGATGCTGTGATTCCAAACCCCGGCCAAAGAGACAGGCGACTGTCCCGGCGGGGCCTCAAGAGAGGCTGAAATGGCAACCAACGTCCGCTCCAATACTTCTGAAGCGGCCCCGGCCCGTAGCTGGCTGGACCTGGAGCCGGCCCTACTGCTTCAGCAGTGTGATATCGATCTCTACCGGGCCAGTGGACCCGGCGGGCAGAAGCGAAACAAGACCTCCTCGGCCGTGCGCCTCCGCCACCGCCCGACCGGGCTGATCGTTACCGCGGTCGAGAGCCGTTCACAGCATGAGAACCGCGCCCGAGCCCTCGGGCGGCTCAGGCGGGCCATCGCCTTGACCCAGCGCAACCCGGTCGATCCCGCGGCGGCGCCGCCGGACTTTTACGCCGCTGCCCTTCAGCGGGACCCAGGCCTGCACATGAATACCCGTCACGAACACTACTGCCACGTCATACAGCATATCCTGGACGTGTTGCATGCGAACCGGGGGGGCGTGGCCGACACCGCCGCGGCCCTGAAAATCTCTACCGGCCAGTTGGTCCGTTTCCTGGCCGAGGATCCGGACCTGTGGGCGCACGCCAACCGGATCCGGCGGGATTTCGGCCATCCGCCTCTGAAGCGGCCGTGAGCCTGGCGCATGACGCGATGAAGACCCTCTGTGGAGTGCATACGGGCCGTCCCCGGGATTGAGTGGCAGTCGACGTCTGGTCCGCCGTTACCGGTGCGAACCGACGGTTCCTGGAGCAAAGGTATGGGTTACGAAGAACATAGGCAGAAGGCCGTGCAATCGGTCAACTGTGCGATCATCACGGTAAGCGATAGCCGTAGCGCCGCCAACGACCTCAGCGGCCAGGAGATTCGGCGGCTTCTGGAAGCGGCCGGGCACACGGTCGGTTATTACGCCATTGTGCGCGATGAGCCCGGGCAGGTGCGCGGCCAGATCTACCAGATCGAGGCCAATACCACTTGCCAGGTCATCCTGGTCAACGGGGGCACGGGCATTTCCAGGCGCGACCGGACCTACGAAGCGGTAGACGGCTTGCTCGATAAACGCCTCGACGGGTTCGGCGAATTGTTCCGCATGCTCAGCTTCGAGAGCATCGGCCCCGGGGCGATGCTCTCGCGCGCGGTGGGGGGCGTCTATGCTGGGCGGGTGGTGTTCTGCATGCCGGGCTCAACCGATGCGGTGCAGTTGGCGATGACCCGCCTCATCCTGCCCGAACTTGGTCACCTGGTAAGCGAACTGAACAAGAAATAGCCGGTCCCGTCGGGTGGGGCGCGTTCCGTTCGTGGGCCCCTCCCCCTTCGCCTGGCCTTCGGTTAGACTTCGGGAGGGACGGGACGGACGACCGGAGGACGAACCATGCGGATTGCACTTGCCGGCTGGAGCCTTCATCGGCGATTCGGGCGGCCCGATAACCCTCTCAGACTGCTTGATTACCCGGCCGTGGCCCGCGAAGAGTTCGGCATCGACAAGATCGAGTTGAACAGTGTCTTCTTCGAGTACGAAGATCCCGCCGATCTGACCAGCCCCTTCCGCGAGGGCTTTCTGGCCGACCTGCGCCAGCGGGCCCAGGATGCCGGCGTGCAGTTTGTGAACATCACCGTGGACCGCATCGGCGATCTGGCCGCGCTGGACGAGGCGCTCCGCCGCCAGGCGGTCGA
Source organism: Phycisphaerae bacterium (assembly GCA_012719955.1). GTDB lineage: Bacteria > Planctomycetota > Phycisphaerae > UBA1845 > PWPN01 > JAAXZI01. The sequence continues at coordinate 26,999 of JAAXZI010000239.1, forward strand.
ACGGCATCGGCGATGGTTCGACGTCTGTATCGAACTGGGCTGCCCGGCCTTTCGCGCCAACTCCGGCGGGAAGGACCCCGTCATCACCGACGAGCACCAGGCCCGCTGCACCGAGTCCTTCCGCCGCTTGGCCGACTGGGCGGAAGAAAGCGGGATCACCGTTCTCATGGAGAACCACGGGGGCCTCTCCGGCGATCCGGACAGAATGATTCAGATTCACAAAGAGGTAAACAGCCGATCCTTCGGGTTGCTGGCCGATTTCCGTAATTTTCCGCCGCCGGTTGATCCGCACGAGGCCCTGGCGAAGCTCGCGCCGCACGCGTCTTTCGTCCACGCTAAGTTCCTGAGCTTCAATGCCGCCGGCGAGGACCCGGACTTCGACACCGCGCGGGTCATGCGCAGCTTCCGCGATGCCGGCTATGAGGGCCTGTTCGGCATCGAGTTTGAAGGTGAGATCGACGATCACGAGGGCGTGATCAAGAGTCGGGCCCTGCTGGAGCGTTACGCGTATTGAACGGCGTGCCACGGCCCCATCCGCCGCGCACGCCGGATGCTCACGGCCAGGAATGGTGAGCAGTGCGAGGTGAGCCGTGAACTCTCTCTCCGGCCCAATGCCGTCGCCCCCGTCGCCGGGCGGCCCCGTACCTGTTCTTTCCTTCAATCGCGGTACGTTGACGCTCACCGGGCTCGCGACCCCGCCGGGTCCGCCGTTCGTCCGGGACGGCCGGACCGGGCAGTGGCGCTGCGAGGCCATGCATTACCGTGCGGTCAAGGCCCGGCTGGCCGGCCGGGCCCGCGATACGCTGCTGGTCCCGGAGTTGATCCGGTGGCCGCGCCTGGCGGTGCCTGAGCTGCGCGGTGATCAATTTGCCGCCCTGGATGCGTGGGAGCACGCCGGCCGGCGCGGGCAGATCATCATGCCCCCAGGCACGGGCAAGACCGTGGTCGCGCTGGCGGCCATGGCCCGCTGCGGTGTGGCCACGCTGGTTGTCGCGTCCATTCGAGACCTCATGTACCAGTGGCATCGGCGGATCGAGGCGGCGCTCGGCGTCAAGGCCGGCATCCTGGGCGATGGCCGGCGCGAGATCTGGCCGGTTACCGTCACCACCTACGACAGCGCGAGCATCCACATGGAGCGGATGGGCGACCGCTTCGGCCTGGTGATCTTCGACGAGGAGCACCACTTGCCGGCCCGGGGGTTGTGCCAGGCCGCCGAGATGTGCGCGGGCTCCTGGCGTATGGGCCTGACGGCCAGGCCCGAGCGTGCGGATGGTCGGCACGTGCTGCTGGATTCGCTTATCGGTCCGATCGTGTACCGGCAAGCGGTCGCCCAGGCCCGGAGGCATACACCGGCCGAGTACCAGGTGGTGCGCATCCCGGTGGCCCTGAGCGATGACGAGCAGCGCCGCTATGACGATCTGAGCCATCGTGTCCGCGAGTTCATGTTGGCCCGCAGCGTGACGCGGGCGGGGCAGGAACAGGGCTCTGCCGTCCGTAGGCGGCCTTATACCTGGAAGGATCTCTGCAGAGACGCCGCACGCGATTCCCGAGCCCGACGCGCCTTGCGCGCCTACCAGGCCAAGGTGGCCATCGAGACACGGGCGGCCGAGAAGCTTCGGGTGCTGGAAGATCTGTTTAAACTCCATTCCGGCGAGCAGGTGCTGATCTTCACCGGATCCAGCCGCATGGCGCTGGCTGTTTCCCAGCGGTTCCTGATCCCCATGATTATCGACAAGACCGGCAAACAGGAGCGCAAGGCGGTGCTGGACGGCTTTCGGGAAGGGCGGTTCCGGGCTTTGGTGACTACCCAGACGCTCGACGAGGGCATCGACGTGCCGGCCGTCACCGTGGGCGTGATCATCGGCGGCTTCGGTTCGCCGCGCCAGGCCCAGCAGCGCCTCGGTCGGATCCTCAGAGGGGACGGCAACTTGACCGCCGTCCTCTACGAGGTGGTCTGCCAGGAGACCCGCGAGGCCACTTGCTCGCACGCCCGCCGTCGCGGTGAGGCCTTCAAGGGCGCCCGGCGGATGGAACGGTAGCGATAGGGGGAAAAGGGCGGCCTATAATGATGTGTTCACCACCAGCAGCGGGATGTCGAAAATGCGAATCGTTCAACGCGCCAGGATCCAGAACGGCCAGATCGTCCTTTCCTCGCCGCTCGACTTGCCGGACGGCACGGAGGTCACGGTGACTATCGAAGCGGTGGAGGGCGTCTGCCCCGAGCCGGAGGAGCCGATCGAGTGTTCGTCTCCTCCCTGCTTTGCCGCCTGGGTGGACCGTGAGGAGACGGCCGGCGGCGCCGGGTAGGCCATGCTTCCGAAGGAACTGGCTCTCTATACCTGCATCCGTGGACGGGCTCACCCCGACCGGCTGACCCGCCGGACACATGCCCACTATGTCCCGCTGGCGGCCCGGCTGCTGGACCTCTACCGGCAGGGGGCCGGACGCACGCGCGAGGAGCTGCATCGGGCTGGACAGGCCCTCTTCGCCGATGATCCCGACTGTCCGCCTCAGCGCGTGCAGGCACTGCTGCAACTGCTCGATCAGGCCAGTGAATACCAGACCGACATCGACGGGCGGGCCTGCCGGCTGCGCCTCAAGGTCTTCGAACTGGCCGCGGCCCGGCATCCGCTGGTGACCGAGCCCAACGCGCTCTTCCAGTCTCGCGAGAGCGAGGTCAAAGAGGCCATCGCCGGCGAGGTGGGCATGCTCTGGCCCAGGGTGGAAGCGGCCATGTACGCGGATCTGCCCGCTTTCCACCGGTTGATCCGGCTGAACGGCTATGACACGCCCGAGGCGCTGCTGCGCCGCTACAACGTGGCCCAGGCCCAGACGCTACTGTTCTGGGCCGAGGAGATGGTCGTCACCGCCCGCGAGGACTACGAACGGATCTTTCGACATGCGAAGCGCAACGGGCTGCTTCACGAGATTGAGGCGGTCAGCGAAGAGGAGTTCCGCATCCGTTTCACCGGCCCGGTCGCCGTGCTTCATCAGACCCGCCGCTACGGCGTAAACATGGCCGCGTTCCTGCCGGTTCTATTGACCTGCAAGAGATGGGAGCTGTCCGCCCGCTTGCGCCTGCCGCAGGGGTTGGCCCGTTTCGACCTTTCGCCGCGCGACCGGCTGCAAAGCCACCTGTCCGCGCCGGATGAATACGACTCCGAGCTGGAGCGCTGCTTCGTTGAAAAGTTCGGCCTCGAACGCGACGGCTGGACTTGCCGGCGCGAGGGCGGTTTCCTGGTCCAGGGCCGACACGTCTTCGTGCCGGATTTCAGTTTCCATCACACCGACGGCACCTGCGTCTATCTTGAAATCGTCCGCTTCTGGACGCCCCAGTACCTGGAGGCCAGGCGCGAAACGCTGATCATGTTTGCCGACGTGCCCATCCTCGTGGCCGTCGCTGCCGACCATGCGGCGAAAGTGCCCGAACTGGCCCGGGAGATGCTCAGATTCCGTGCTCGTCTCAAGGTAAAGCCGGTGTTGGAACGGTTGAATGCAATGCGGGCGGGCCGTCGATGACGGGTCGGCTCAGTCCCAGGGGAGCTTTTTCTGTTGCTTCGCCCGTTCGGCCAGGTCATCCCGCAGCCGGGCGGCCTTCTCGTAATCCTCGGCCTGGAGCGCGTCTTCGAGTTGCTCGCGGAGCGTTCGACGGCGGTGATACTTCCGGCGGATGCGGCGCTCCATCAGTCGAAGCTCCGCCACAAATCCGCTCACGTCGAGCGGTTCGCCTCCGCCGTCGTCCTCCATGGTTACGTGCTGGGCGCAGGCCTCGATCTCGGCGATGGCCCGCTTGAGCGCGTCAATGGCCCCGTCCGGATCGTCGTTCAGCAGGGCGTATTCGGCCTGGCAACTGGCCCGCTGCATGAGGATGAACGGTCGGTAGGGCTCCTGCGGCTCCATGAAGTCCGCCGTCACGCAACGGTCGCGCAGGAAGTCAAGAATGGCCAGGTTGTGTTCCGCGTCGCGGATGGCCCGGCGATAGCACTCGGCCGATTCGTCCAAGTCGCCCTCTCTCTCGGCCTGATGGGCCAGGGCAATCAGACTGACGCGGCGGTGGTAATACTGGAGTATCTCGCGGATGAGCGACTGCCACTCGATAGCGGAGATGTTCAGCAGGCCGGCTTCGCTGGGGGGCTCGCCGACTTCCGCATACTGGCGGATCTGGTCCTGGAGGCATTCCAGCATGTTGTTGTAGCCGTGAGGCCGCTCGCCATCCGGCCGGCCGTCGAGGGCGATCTGCAGCACCCCCAGATCCACTCGAACCTGAATAAAGCTCAACCCATCCGTCGCAGTAAACTTCCGCACCCGCGGAGCTTCACCATCGATCGGCCAGCCCGAGAGGATGTAACTCAGGTCTTTGACCATGGCCTACCGCTCCGACGTGTGTCGCTGTCCCTCCTGACGTGAAAAATCGGCGATGAACACCTGGCCCAACAGGCGGGGATCATAACGATGTTTCACGAGGGCGTTGTAGTAGAGAGGTTTCTTCTTGTCATCGCGAACCTTCTCCATCGCGATGATCTCCCCGATGACCATGGCTACCGGCAGTCGGGCATCATCCGGGCTGGAGATGACCACGTCGCCGACCCGGATCAACTTCTGATCGACCCAGCGCGAGCCGATTTCCGGGATTTTCATGAGCCCGCCGCCGGCGCCCTGCAGGGCGAAACTCGCCGGCTTGCCGTCCAGCATGGCCACCAGCCGGGAGCCGCTGGTGGCGTCGTGCCGCCCGATGTGTACCTTGGTAACCCGCCGGGACACGTTATCGCTGAGCAGTACCACGCGCGAGGTAAGCGCCTCCGTCTCCTCTACCCACCCGATCAGCGACTCGCGGGCCAGCACGCTGGCGCCCTCGCGCACCCCGTCCTCGGTGCCAGCATCCACGAATCTCCGCGAGGTGACCCAGTCGCCCACCTTGACCTGCGAAAGGCTGCCTTTCGACAGCAGCAATGACCCTCGTGAGGCCACCGCGTCGGCGCCGATGATCTTGGCGGGGATCAGCTTGCCATGGGCCGGAAAGCCCTCTCTGCGGATGCGGGTCAGCTCGTCAATTCTGGCCTGAAGTTCGGCCAAATGCAGCGTCAGGGAGGTGTTTTCGTTTTCCAGGGCCTCCTGCCGGGCCACCAGTTCGGCGTGTTTTTCCGCGGAGAGTGCGGGCGTGCCCAGGCTGCGGAGTGGCTCGGTCAGGCTCTGCGACGCTCCCGAGACCACGGCCTGAGGAACCGCGGCCAGTTGGGACAGGCTCTTGGCGGCGCCCAGAATGTCCCAGGGCAGCAGAAGCAGCACGGCCGAGGTGACCATCATGATCGCAAAGGTCGTCTGCTTCGAGGGCCGCTGTCTTGAATAATCACCGGCCATCAACTTGCTCCCATCCGCAATCCACCGGGAAACGCCGCCGGCCTGCTCTAACTGCCGGACCTCGCTACGCGCTCCCGCTACACGTCATCCTCGTCCGACTCCATTGTCTCTTTCCACTCGTTCAGATGCTCGAGGAATATGCTGGTCCCCCGGGCGACGCAAGTGAGCGGGTCGTCGGCCACGCGCACTCGCAGACCGGTGGTCTGGCTGAGCACCTGGTCCAGGCCTCGCAGCAGGGCTCCGCCGCCGGCCAGGCAAATACCTTCTTCGACCAGATCGGCGGCCAACTCCGGTTCGGCTTTCTCCAGGGTGCGGACGACCGTCTCGACGATCAGGCCGACCGGCTCCTTGAGAGCCTCGCGGATCTCCTCGCTGGTGACAATGGTCTTGCGAGGCAGACCACTGATCATATCACGTCCGCGGACTTCGTAAGTAGTTTCGTTTTCGAGCTCAGCGGCCGATCCGATCTCGATCTTGATCTGCTCGGCGGTTTGCGGACCGATCATCAGGTTATAGGTCCGTTTCATGTAATTCACGATGGCCTCGTCCATGTCGTCGCCGGCCACGCGGAGCGACTCCGAGACGCTCAGATCGGCCAGGGACAGGATGGCCACTTCCGTGGTACCGCCGCCGATATCGATGATCATGGAGGCCCGTGCTTCAGCCACCGGCAGGCCGGCCCCGATGGCCGCGGCCATGGGTTCCGGCACCAGGTATACCCGGCGGGCGCCGGCCCGTTCGGCCGAGTTGTAAACGGCCCGTTTCTCCACGGCCGTAATGCCCGAGGGAACGGAGATGACCACCCTCGGCCGCATGAAGACCCGACCCCCATGGATCTTGCGGATGAAATAACTCAGCATGGCCTCGGTGATGTCGAAATCGGCGATCACACCGTCCATGAGCGGACGCACGGCCGAAATGGTCCCAGGCGTCTTGCCGATCATCTCCTTGGCGACCAGGCCGACCGCGTTGCCGTTCTTCAGAACGCGGTTGGTCCCTTTCTTGACCGCGACCACCGAGGGCTCATTGAGCACGATGCCTTGGCCCCGCACGCACACCAGCGTGTTGCAGGTGCCCAGGTCAATGCCCATGTCCAGGCTGAACCATCTTAATAGCGGGTTGAATATCACAGGGGTCGTTCCCGTAATGAATGGGCCGGGGATTCAGCGGCGTTTACCGGGTTTCCGCCGGCCGCTTCCACGTGCAAAGAACCGTTTCGGCCGCATTGTATCAGGAGCGGGGGCGCGTTAGTAGGGGGAGCCAAGCCCCCAAAGGATCGTTTTTTGCGCGATTTACGGGGGAGGATGGCTGATGGTGCCCGTGGTCCCCGGCAAGTCGCGGTGTTGCTCCGTCCGGCGTCCGCGCAAAAGGGGTACTTACGGCCGGGGATGGCTTTCACGCCCCTGCGGGGGGCCAGATGGAGCCGAAAAGCTGATACGAGCGAACCGCGACGAAGATCACACCGATCAGCAACACAACGGCCGCCGTGATCAACAACGTGAGGTAAATGTCATCCTGCGGGTTGACGACAGGTGGTCTGCCGGGTGGGATGGTGCTCATTGCGTTCTCCTCTGGTTCGTTCGTGGCGCAGGCTCGAACCGACTCTGACCTGTGTCACGGAGCCATCAGCCCCGCGCGTTGAAGCTCACCTCGTCCACCACCACGTCTCCCGGGCGGATTCTCTGGTTCTGAATTCCGGCCCGGACCTCGCCCACCGCCTCGGTGGGATTGACTTCCTGTGTGATGACCAGGTCGCCGACATAGTCGCTCCCGCGCATCACCACCATCACCATCCCCTCGCGGATGCCGGAGCTGCTGCCGACGTCAATGGTCGCCAGGTTGCCCTGGACGTTCTTGACCAGCCCCCGAACCGGGGCACGCGGCGCCTCGGAGGCGTTTACGGCCCGGGCGGATGGAGCCACGCTGCCGCCGGTCTCAAATTCGCCCCGCCGTGTCAGACCGGCGCCCTGACGAAGGGCCTCGTTTTCCTCACGGCAAACCGCGACTTCCTGGGCCCGCTGATTCAACTGCTGAGTCAACACGACCTTGTCGGCCGTAAGCCGCTTGACCTGGTCCAGCAGCTCGGCGTTGCGCGTCTGGAGGGTCAGTTCGCGCTCGCGCAGCTTCTGGTTGGTTTCGGTCATCTCGTCATGGTGCTTGGCGAGCACGGCCATCGTGCCGTTCTGCAGTTCGTTGGCCGTCTTCAACTTGGCGTATTCCAGCTTCAGCGTATTGAAATCGCTGGTGACCTTCGCGATCTGCTGGTTGAGCTGTTCGATTTGATGACTCAGCTCTGTGATGCGGGCCTGGTCCTGCTGCTGTTGTGCAGCGGCCCGGACGGCGTCCCGCGTGTAGAGCGACTGGACGCTGCGTGCATATGCGGCGTCCGCCTCCGATTGGTCGCGCCAGCTTTCGGCCAGTTGTTTCCAGTTGTTCGTTTGCGCGGCAAACTGGATGGCCAGCGGCGTGAAAATGAAGGCGAACAAGCAGACGAGGATGATGAAAATCTTGGCTGTCGTCGTCAAGCTTAGGCTCCTTGAATGCCAATCCCCACCCGTCAGCGATGGCCACTATACGCGCCGTGCCGCGGTTTGCAAGAGGCTTTTTGGCCTCAGTTGTTTACAGATGTCGAAACCCCGGTACAATCCACGTCCGAGGTGCATCATGCTGCAAAATCCGGGTAGGTTTTTGTTCCTGGCATCTATTACGGTACTGATTACCTGCGGTTCCGGCTGGGGTGCGGTTTCTCCCGGCCCCTTGGACGGGGCCATGGCCCTGGCTCCCAGCCCCGAAGCACGCCAGGCCTGGCGGGCCGTGCTCCCCCTGCGGAGCATCGACGCCATCGAGTCCTGGCACCTGGTCGAGGGCTACCTGTACGCCATCGGCAACGAAGGTTCGGCCCATTGCATCCGGGTGGATACCGGCCGGCTGCTGTGGTCCCGCCGGCTTACCAACCCGCCCGGCACCATCTACCCGCCGGTGCCTTACCGTTCCCCTGAATTTTATGCGGTAGCTTTCACTCTCTCCAGCGAAGTCGTCCTTCTGGATCCCGAGACAGGCTCGGAATTTAAGCGCATCCGGTTGCAATCGCCCGCCAGCGCCTCCGCGGGCAACTCGCCGGGCTTTATTTATTCGGCTGAGACGAATCGCCATATTCGCGCCTATGACCTCAAAGATAACGTCATGGTCTGGCAGATTCTGATGGACGGGCCGGTTTCCGTTCCTCCCGTCTATCAGCCTGACCTCACCGACGGAACCAGCCCGGTCGCCACCTTGGTGATGGCCGACGGCAGTGGTCAGTTCGGCATGGTCTGGGCTGACGACAAAGAGCTTGTCTATGCCCACAAGTTAGGGGGTGAACCCCAAGGCGAGATCGCCACGGATGGTACGCACTTCTTTGTGGCTACGTCCGATAATTTGGTGAACTGCTTGGATCGGAAAACCGGAGAGACCCTTTGGTCTTACCGACTGCCGGCCAAGCCGGACGGGGCACCGGTGATTTGCCGGGGGAGTATCTACCAGGCGGTGGCTCCCAGCGGCCTCCAGCGGATCGGTATCGAACGAGATCGGCCCAACTGGTTTGCGCCGGATGCCGTGCAGTTCCTGGCCGAGTGGAACGGCCGGCCGGTGGTGCTGCTGAATGACCGCCAGGTGGCGATTCTCGACCCGCTGACCGGTGAGGCGGTTGCCTTTGTCCAGACCGGCGAGGTGGTCCAGGCCCTGAGCAACCCCATCAACGAGGCCCTGTTCCTGGTTTCGCCGGCCGGCGAAGCTCGCTGCATGCTGCCTGCCGGGACCAGTCCGGCCAGTCTGGCGGCCCTGCGTCCGGCAACCACCCAGCCCGCAAGCGCGGAAGCGGGGACCGGTTCGGACAGTGACCAGCCGACGACGCGTCCGGCCCTGGTTCGCAAGCCCAAACAAACGGATGACATTCCCCTCTGGGTCCGTTCGTCGGGGACGCATCAGCAAAGTGGTGATTCCGGCGTGCGCCGCTCCACCCGCTCGAGCCGGGGGGACCGGTCGGCTGGTTCCTCCCGTTCGTCCCGCCGCAGTCGTGGCGACCGTTCTTCCCGTGAGAGCAGGGGCGGCCGCAGTCGCAGCCGCGGCGGGAGGGCCCCTTGATCTCTGCCGGGGCATCAGGCCGGTCACGCCATGAACGCAATTGTCTTTGATCAGAAGCTTCGGTTCGTAACGGACTATGCCGACCCTGTGCCCGGCGAGGGCGAGGTGCTCGTGGCCGTCCGGCTAGCGGGCATCTGCGCCACCGACCTGGAGATCACTCGCGGCTACATGGGCTTTCGTGGCGTCCCCGGGCACGAGTTCGTGGGAACGGTCATCAAGGGTCCGCGGGCCTGGCGCGACAAGCGGGTTGTGGCCGAGATCAACTGCGTTTGCGGTCAGTGCGACATGTGCCTGCGGGGGCTGTCCAGCCATTGTCGCCACCGCTCGGTTGTGGGAATCCAGGGGCGGGATGGCGCGTTTGCCGACATGCTGGTCGTGCCCGAACGCAACCTCCACGAAGTGCCCGAGGCGGTCAGCGATGAGCAGGCGGTGTTTATCGAGCCGCTGGCGGCCGCTTATCAGGTCATCCGCCAGTGCCCGATCGAGCGGCGGATGCGGGTGGCGGTGATCGGCTCCGGACGGCTGGGACTGCTGGTGGCTCAGGTCATCAAGACCTGCGGCTGCCAGTTGCAGGTCATTGGGCGCAATCCGCTGACGCTGGAGTTCTGCGAAAAGAAGGGGATCCAGGGCACGCCCGTGAGCGAGCTGGTCCCGCGCGGCGACCGCGACGTGGTCGTGGAGTGCTCCGGCTCGCCGGAGGGTTTTGACCTGGCCGTCCGTCTGCTTCGACCGCGGGGGACATTGGTGCTCAAGAGCACCTACGCGGGAGACGCCCCCCTGAACCTGGCCCCGGTCGTGGTGAACGAGATTCTGGTGCTGGGCAGCCGATGTGGGCCGTTCCCGGAGGCCATCCAGGCCCTGGCTCGCCGGGAGGTGGATGTGGAGTCGATGATCTCCCGCCGTCTGCCGCTCAGCAAGGGGGTGGAGGCTTTTGAGCTGGCGGCCGATTCGCGGAATATCAAGGTGCTGCTCAAGCCGGGGTGAGTCGCTGCGGTTCTCCGGTCTCCGTTTTCTGTTCTTTTCAGTTCTCAGTTCTTGCGAGTAATGCGGGATGATCGCACAGGCTTTCGGGGATTTGACCCTCCTTCGTTTCGAACGGTTGTCGCGCGAGCCGGGGCTGGTCCATGCGGTGACGACCCGGCCGCACAACTATGCGCCGCATCGAGGGCAGGGGGCGGAGATGGCGGTTGCCAACCGCCGGCGGGTGTGCGAAATCCTCGGCGTGGATTTTGAAAAGCTGACCTCGCCGTCGCAGGTGCATGGCGGCGAGGTGTTGCCGGTCGAGGAGGCGGATGTCGGCCGGGGGCGCGACGGGCGGAATTCGGCCCTGCGCTTTGTGGATGGGTTGATTTGCGATATTCCCGGCGTACCGCTGATCCTCATGTCGGCCGACTGTCCGCTGGTGTGTGCGTATGACCCGGACCGGCCGGCGGTGGGGGCGGGGCATTCGAGCTGGCAGGGGACGGTTGCGGGGGCGACCACGCAGATGATCCGGCTGATGGCCCGCCGGTATGGCAGCGATCCGGCCAGGCTGCTGACGGCCATCGCGCCGTCGGCCGGTCCATGCTGCTACGAGGTGGGCGACGAGGTCCGCCGGATTGCCCGCACGCGGATGGATGACGCCGACGACTTTTTCTCGCCGCACGGCGATCGGTTCCTCTTCAACCTCTGGGAAGCCAACCGCCGGCAGTTGATCGCCGCCGGGGTCCGGCCGGAGCACATCGAAATCGGCGGGCTTTGCTCGATCTGCGACCATCGCTTGTGGAGCCACCGGCGCGACGGGGCCGAAGCCGGACGAACGGCGCTGGTCATTGCATTCCGGTAGGGCGTTACCGGCATATCCATGCTGGGTGATGATCAAGATGGCCCTGGTTCACCCCGCAGGTCGCAAGCGTGACGGGCCTATTTGCAGTTTCGGTCGGCCAGGTTGGAACCGGAGAAGCATCGCTGGAGGATGCCGTAGTCATCCTGGTCAACGTCTTCGTCGAAATCGAGGTCGGCCCCGGCGCACTCGGGTGTACACTTGATTGCGGCTCCCGAGATACAAGATTCAAAGATGCTTACATCCAGCGTGTCCACCTTCTGATCGCCGTTGAAATCGCCCGGTTGGGCTTCAAAGTGAATGGTGAAATCCTCGGTATGCGTTCCAGGTGGCAGGGCCAGGGCCTGATCGTTGACCGTGGCTGTGAGCGAGATGTGCTCGCCGGGCGCCAGATAACCGCTGGTCATTTCCAGGTCGAGCCAGGAGGGCGCCTGCGTCACGGACCAGTAAGAACCAACCGCCGCGACGTTGACGACGCCGAAAGTGAAGGTGGAGGGGGTAAATGGGCCGCCCTGATCGCCGTTGATGACGACGGCCGGATCGGAGGGCGGAGGCGTATCGCCCGTCAGGGGAAGGACAGTGAGCGGCAAACCCAAAACCAACAGCGCCATCCCTGGCGCACACCTGCACCAACTTCTCATTGCACAAGAGCCTTTCCGTCGACTCACTGCCGGATGTTAGCTTAGTGCGCAGGAATGGAGATTCGATAAGGAGCGTTCCCCAAATTGTGCAGAGAGCCGGATGCGCGAGCTCTGAGAGGGCGGTAGAGGCGAAAAGAGTCTTCTCTTCGTTGCTCAAATGGTGTGTCTACCTCCGTCTGCTGTGGGGGTTTTGAGGCCGAAGCGCAAGCAGAGAGCTGCAGGCGTTGGCCCGGCTGCGCGGCGTGTCTGGTGGTTAGTTCCTTACTGGTGCTGCGAGCGGAAGCTCGTTGCGCACGGCGCTACGCCACGTATTCCTTGATCAGCCGGATGTTCTCCGGCGGCGTTTCGTAGGGCACGGCCCCGGTGCCCAGCAGGCAGCTTGGGTGCCACGCGGCGATCGCGAGGATGCGGTCGATCTCCGCGTAGATGCACTGCGGATCTGTGCACACGACCACGTTCGGGTCCATGTTCACGCGCACGCGGACGTGCGGATGCGTCTTCGCCAGGCGACGGACGAAACTGGCCTGGTCGGTCTCCACGTTGCTGACCAGGTAGCTCGTGCCCGTCGAGAGCAGATCATCCAGAATCCGGTAGGTGTCGCCGCCCATGATACAGGGGACGGGATGGCCGACGCAGTCGGCGGCGATCTGCAGAATGCGCTTCAGGGCGGGCAGTTCGATCTCGTGGAACTGTGCCGGCGAGAGCATCGGCGGCGAGGCGGCCGACTCAAAGAAGGCCACGTCCAGGCCGGCCTGAGCCACCGCCTTGCAGAAGACCGCCTGGTTCTCGGCCAGGCGCATGAGGAACCGGGCGACCTGCTCCGGTTGGAGGGCGGCGGCCAAGCACAGGTTGTTGATCCCCAGCAGGTTAAACGCGATGGAAAATGGCCCGGCCACCGGGATGCGCACATCGGCTTCCGGCAGGGCCGCCTTGAGCCGCCGGCCCACGTCAATGACCATCGCAATCCGGCCATCCTTATGAGGATCGTACGGCGGCAGGTCGCCGGCCGCGGACACGTCGGTGATGAGCGGTTCCAGAATGGCGGGAATGGCGTTATCGCCGGGGAAGCAGACGGTCGCGCCGTAAGCCTCGGCCTCGAGATTGTAGATGTCGATGCCGACCGCAATGGGCGTGTGGCGGTATTCCAGCCACGTCCGGCGATGGGCTTCGAAGAGAAGCTCGCCGTCGCGGGAAACTTCTGAAGGCGATCGCCCGACGAACCGGGCGGCGTGTTCGTAGACGGCTGGTGAGAAGGGGATCTTCATGGGGGCTTGATTCTACGGTTGGGCCGGCGAATGGACAATTGCGGGGAGGCGGGGTAAATAGTCAGTACATGGGATTGAAACTGACCCCCATGAAAGAATTGATTGTCGCTCTCGCGGGTTGTATCACCATGTTGAATTCTGTTTCAGACGTTCGTGGGTCGGCGCTTGCACCCGACCTGATCATCCTCAACGCCTCTGTCCGCACCATGGACAATGCTCGGCCCACCGCGGAGGCGTTGGCCATACTGGGCAACCGCGTTGTGGCCGTAGGCTCGACGGCGGAGATCCGCACCCTGGCCGGCCCCGCAACGCGAACGATCGATGCGGGCGGAAAGCTCGTCCTTCCAGGGTTCAACGATGCCCACGTGCACTTCCTGATGGGGGGCTTCGCGCTGCTGAGCGTGGACCTGCGCGACGCCAGGACGCCCGAGGAGATGGCCCGGCGGCTGGGGGAATATGCGAAGAAACTGCCCAAGGGAACCTGGATCCTGGAGGGCAACTGGGACCACGAAAAATGGCCGGGGACGCCCTTGCCGACCCGGCAGATGATCGATGCCGTCACGCCGGATCACCCGGTCATGGTGAGCCGTCTGGACGGGCACATGGTGTTGGTCAACAGCCTGGCGCTGCGGCTGGCGGGCGTGACTAAGGAAACCCAGGACCCCCCAGGCGGCCTGATCGTGCGCGATCCGAAGACCGGCGAGCCGACCGGCGTGCTCAAGGATACGGGCGAGGATCTGATCGCGCGGGTGATTCCGGCGAAGTCGTTTGAGGAAAAACTCGCCGCCGCCCGGGTGGCGACGGAGCACGCCGCGCGATTGGGCGTGACCAGCGTGACCGACGTATCGGCCGGCGACGACGTGGGGCTCTACCAGTACATGATCCAGCGCGGCGAGTTGAAGACGCGGATTTACGGCGCGCGTTCGATTGTCTCCTGGGATGTGCTGGCCAAGACCGGCGTGCAGGCGGGGTTCGGTAGCGACATGCTGCGCATCGGCTGCGTGAAGGGCTTTGCCGACGGGAGCCTCGGCTCATCCACAGCCCTGTTCTTTGAGCCGTACAACGACGCGCCCGGCACGCGCGGGCTGCTGTTCGACCAGATGCTGCCGGAGGGAATCATGCTCGAACGCGTGACCGGCGCGGACAAGGCCGGGCTCCAGGTGCTGATCCACGCCATCGGCGACGAGGCCAATCTGCGGATCCTGGACATCTACCGGCAGGCGGCGGAGAAGAACGGCCCCCGCGACCGGCGCTTCCGCATCGAACACGCCCAGCATCTGCGGCCCAGCGAGATTCGGCGCTTCGGCCAGCAGAAGGTGATCGCCTCCATGCAGCCTTACCATGCGGCAGACGACGGGCGCTGGTGCGACAAGCGCATCGGCCCCGAGCGGTCGAAGGGCGCTTACGCCTTCCGATCGCTGCTGGATGCCGGGGTGACGCTGGCCTTCGGGTCGGACTGGTCGGTAGCCTCGCTGAACCCGCTGGAGGGCATCAAGGCGGCGGTGACTCGTCAGACGCTCGATGGCGGACATCCGGACGGCTGGATTCCCGAGCAGAAGATCAGCGTCGACGATGCCGTGCGGGCCTACACCGTCGGCGCGGCCTACGCTGAATTTGCAGAGCACGTCAAGGGGAGCCTGGCGCCCGGAAAGCTGGCCGACCTGGTGATGCTGGACCGGGACATCTACACCATCGATCCCGCCGAGATCGACAAGGTGCGGGTGGTGCTGACGGTGATGGATGGCAAAGTGGTTTATGAGGGCGCGGCCGAATGACCGGCGCGCTCACGAACCTGGTCCGGTTGTGAACGAACTACAACATTTTTGAAAAAATCCCCTTGCAGACCGATAAAACAACGGTATAAATGAAGCCTGATGACAAGATCCGTGCCAACCGGATCTTGCCATGTCTAAGAACACGTCACGTCGATGGATTCGACGGCAGTTGGTTGCTGTTCGTATTGGCTGGAGGATGTTGGGAAGGGATGCGCTGCAGACCGTCTGCGCGCGTGTGCCCGACCGCCCTGGCGCATGTCGAGCCGCGCGTCCGTACCCTCACGTTAACCCCAAGCGAATACCGATCGCCGAACGAGCTGTTCTCAACCATTCCCGAACGCTCTGAGGGCTGAGCGGTCTGATAGAGGAAGCAATTCGTGCAGGCCGCACAGAGCTGCGTCTGGCTCTGCGCGCGGTCTGTGTCCCTCTTTTTCGAGGTATGGTTTATGCGGCACAAGTCACTTCTGGCAGTCTTTCTATGTGGATGGGTGTGTTTGACGGCCGTTCCCTCCCCGGCGGCGGAGTTTCGCGGCTTCTGGGCTGATGTATGGGGGGAAGGTGTGAAGAGCACGGCTCAAATCGACGCCATGATCACGCGAGCCCTGGCCGGTCGGTATAACGCGATCGTGGCCCAGGTATTGGCCTATCAGGACAATGCATCCGGGGGGCATGGAGCATATTGGAATTCAGCGATCGTCCCCAAGGCGCCGGACATTGTCGGCGGCATTGATCCGCTGGCTTACCTGGTCCAGCAGGCCCATGCCAACGGTCTTGAGGTGCACGCCTGGCTGGTCGCCTACCGGGCCTCCACCGCGTGGCCGCCGGCAGGCAACCCGACGCTGCAGGCCCATCCCGAGTGGCTCATGACCACGCAGGCCGGTATGGGTGGGGGGCCTCAGGCCTTCAGCGGCGAATACTTCCTGGACCCGGGCTCCCCGGACGTGCAGCAGTATTTGATCAGCATCGTCCAGGAACTGGTGACCAATTACGCGATCGACGGAATCCACTGGGACCGCATTCGGCACGTGCAGGCCGACAGCGGTTACCCCACCAACACCTCCTATGCCAACTCCGGCCTGGCGCGGTTCCAGCGCATTACCGGCTATTCAGGTACGCCGTCCAGCAGCTACGGACCATGGAGCGACTTCCGCCGGCGGTGCGTTACCGAACTGGTTCGCCGGACGCGGGCCGAAATCGCCGCTATTCCCAGTGTGTCCCAGCCGGTTCGGCACAGCGCCTCGGTCATCACCTGGGGTGGCGCGCCGTCCAACTTTACCGGCTCCAGCGCCTACACGCTTTTCCAGAACTGGGAGGAATGGCAGCGGCTGGGCTACCTGGATATGACTGTGCCCATGACCTACTACGATCAGGATGTGTACCCGAGCTATTACACCGGCTGGGTGAACAAGCAAATGCAGTGGGCTTATGACCGGCACATGGTGGTCGGGGTGGGCATTTATCTTAACAGCTTCGCCAACAGCAAGACCCAGATGCTCTACGCCCGCAATGCCGGCGCGGATGGCCTGTGCACCTACAGCTATCGCAGCACCAACGATACCGGCGCCAACGCCTGGGACTGGTATCCCTACGTGGCCAGCAATGTCTTCACCACGACCGACACCGTTCCCACCATGCCGTGGCGCTACGCGGCCACCGCGACCGAAGGCACGCTGTGGGGTATGGTGACCGATGCAACCACCGGCGAGCCCATCGACGATGCGACCGTGCAAATCAGCGGGTTTACGCCGGTGCAGACCGACGGGAACGGCTACTACACGATGACGTTGCTCCCCGCTTCCGGGGCGGGCGCCATCTACAGCGTGACCGCCAGCGCGCCCGGCTATGACTCGGCCACCGATTCGGCCACTGTGGTGGCCGGTGGATTGGGCGTGGCCAACTTCGCCCTGTCCCACACGACGAGCCCGATTTTCATCGTTGAGAGCCGCCCCGGGGGACAGAACTACGCCAACTTCAGCTCGGCCGGTACCTGGGCGGTCAGCTCCAGCAAGGGCACCGCGGAGGGCTGCACGCCGGGGATCGGCAGCCTCTATTCAGGCCTGGGGTATGCCGGGCGCACGACAACCTACAGCTTCACGCCCACGGTCACTTCCACGTACAAAGTGTATGCCACCTGGATCACTTCCTCCAACGCATGCAGCAGCGCCCGGCACGTAATTACGCACGCCGGTGGTACGAGCACCGTCTATGCCAATCAGCTCACGGGCGGTGACGAGTGGAACCTGCTGGGCTCTTACCAGCTCAATGCGGGCACGACCTACTCCGTGACCCAGTTCTCAGAAGGCTCTTCGGGTGGATCGGTCATCCGCGCTGAGGCGATCAAGTGGGAGCGGGTGGATACGGTGCCAGCGCCCACTATCACCCAGCACCCGACCGCCGAGAGCCTCTGCCCGGGAGGGATGGCCGGCTTCATGGTCACGGCCACCGGCGATGGCACGCTCACGTATCAGTGGCAGAAGAACGGCGCCAATATTACCGACGGCCAGCATTATGCTGGGGCGACCACGGCGAGCCTGACCGTGTTGAATGTCGGCCCGTCGCAGGTCGGCGACTATCGCTGCGTGGTGACCAACGCGGGCGGCAGCACGAATTCGAACACGGCCGCGCTGACGCTCAAGCAGGCCACCACCATCACCCAGCAACCCACCAACCAGTCCACGCCGGGCGGCGGAACGGCCACCTTCACCGTTGTTGCGACAAGCGAAGGCACGCCGACTTACCAGTGGCAGAAGAACGGCACCAACCTGACTAACGGTGGGCACTACTCGGGCGTGACCACCGCGACCTTGACCATCTCCAATGCCGACAGCAATGATGAGGCCTCCTACCGCTGTGTGGTCACCGGCGGGTGCGGCAGCGCGACGTCCAACGCGGCCACTTTGACGGTTACGAGCGCAAGCTACACCTACATCGTGGAAAGCCGACCTGGCGGGCAGAACTACAACCGGTATTCGGAGACCGGCACCTGGAACACCAGCGTGGCCAAGAGCACCGCTGCCGGGTGCACGGCCGGCATCGGAAGTCGCTGGTGTGAGCTCAACAGCTCACCCAAGACGGCGGTCTTCCGGTTTACACCCCCGACCACCGGCACGTACAGGGTCTATACGACCAACGGTACGACCAACAACGCCGGCAACCCGCAGATCTTCAAGATCACGCATGCCGGTGGGACCGCCACCGTAGGCGTGTGCCAGAACACAAGCTGCTCGAGTAACTCGGTGAACAAGTGGTATCTGCTGGGGACGTACACGCTCAATCGCAATACCCAGTACACCGTGACGGTTGACGGCTCGACGGGTTCCGGCTCGGGGCCGGCCCTCAACGTCGGTCGGGCCGACGCCATTAAGTGGGAGCGGTAGAACCCGCTTGTCGCATCCGAAATCACGTGCGCCCGTGGATCGAGGGTGCAAGCCGCGTGCGCTCGTGGATGGCGGGGGCAATCACGTGCCGTTGTGGATGAAGGGGGCCACCGGGTGAGTGGTTGCCCACAGAGAGTTGCCGGCCGGTTTGGCGCGGATCACCGCCTGAGCCGGCCGGCTTTCATTGCAGGGCAAGTCTCAACGATCACGTTGCAGGAGATGAGCCTGTATCGGATACGGAACTGGCCGTACACCGCTTACTATACGGTTTCCGTTACAAACTTGGGCAGGTTCCTGCCTGGTTGTTGGTCGCTGCGCGCTGATAGCTTAAATCTTCGTGCCCCCACCTCTGAAGAGGCGGGGCACCCAACGCACGAGATTCATTTGGGATCCGTATTATTTCAGCTCCACGCTCCAGTAAGCGTGATCGAGGAACTGCTGCCATGAGCGGTAGCGGTCGTTGGAAAGCTGGAGGTTGATGACCGGCGAGCGCTTCGGCTTGACCGGCTTGGTGATGAGGGTCATGCCGGCCTGCTCGGGGGTTCGGCCGCCTTTCTTCACGTTACACTTGAGGCAGCAGCAGACTACGTTTTCCCACGAGGTCTTGCCGTGCTGGCTGCGCGGTACGACGTGGTCGATGCTCAGCTCGCTGGAGGCATACTTCTTGCCGCAGTACTGGCACCGTCCTCCGTCGCGGGCGAAGATGTTCCGGCGGTTCAGCTTGACGTCTTTGCGCGGCAGACGGTCGTAGAGCGTCAGCCGGATGATCCGCGGCACCACAAGGCTCATGCGGGTGGTACGTACCCAGTCATGGCGGTGCGGCTCAAAACGCTTCTTGACTTCGCTGAGCTGAACCCAGGAATCAAAGTCGTAAGAGACGAACTGATCGTCTTCAACGTGGATGACTTCGGCGAGGTTGCGATAGAGCAGGGAAAAAGCGCGTCTGGCCGTAGTGACCCTGATGGCCAAGTAGTTCCGGTTCAGGATGAGGACATGACAGCCTAGACCTGAACAGGGTTCGAGAGCAGCAATAGTAGCGGCCGTGGGGAAGACACAATCCTCCTTCCTGTTCCCGCATCGGGGGCGGCCGGCATCGCACGGTCAGGCCTGGGCTGGCGGCATGACCGCCGCTACCGTCCCTTATTCCTGTGCTATTAGTGTATTATAGGGTACAGCGGGGCTGGTCGCAATGGGCGCTAATTCTCTCCGTATCCGTTGAAGGGGGTACTGGAAGCACGCCGGTGGCTGCTCTCTGGCGGTCTTGGGCCGCATCTACTGCTGCTGAAACGGGATTTTAAGGCCGCCGATGGCGGGTTTATGGGGTGCGTGGTTGCCTGATTGAGGTCAATCGCCGGCCGAATAAACGCTCGTAAACATCGGCCACGCCGATAAGTGCAAGAATAACGGGGATGCCGCCGACAGGGGTAAGGTTCCTCGCCAGCGGTCCCATGAGGCCGGCCAGCAGCCAGAAGATGGCGGCGAAAAGGCAGCAGACCACGGCCGTCCATCGCCATGGCCGGTAGCGGAGGGCCACGATACAGCCCCAGACGGCCGGCACGAGGAAGAACATCTGCATGGCGAACAACGGCCGCTGCAGGGTCCCGGTGACGGTGGCGTACACCGATCGCCACAGGCGACCGGCCAGCCATCTGAGGCTCTCGCCGGGCGACTCCCGAAAGTACTGCAGCAGAAGACACGCGCAGGGCTCGGCCGGGGAAACGGCTGCCGCTTCGGGGGAGACCGTCGCGCTGAGCTCCGGGTGATCACTTTCCAGGGATAGACGCCAGCAGGTGTCAACATGCCGGGCCGCCTCGGAAAGCTGGAACGGGGGGCGGAGTACCATCGTCGCCGTGGCCATGACCAGGCCGAAGCCCACGCACAGGAATAATGCTCCTCGGGCCCGGACCTTCCGCCGGAAGGGGGCCAGCAGGATGGCCACTATCAGGATGGGGGCCAGCAGCAGCCCGTGCAGACTCGTGAGAGCCAGCAACCCCAGAGCGGCGCCGGCCAGCAGGGCCCGCCGGTGTCGTCGGCGCTTCCGCCACCACAGCAGCAGGCCCAGCGACACCGGGGTCAGCAGAATGACCAGCGCCAGTGGGCCGGCGCGTTGGGCTATGAAAGCGAAGGACGGATGCACGACCCAGAGCAGGGCGGTCCACAGGCCCCATCTGGTGCCGAGGCCTGCTCGTGCCACCCCATACCAGCCCGCGGCGGAGAGTACACAGATGCTCAGGGCCGCGATAAACAGGGCCGAGTCCACCTTCTGGGCCGGGACCATCGCCCCCAGGCGAGTCTCCAGCAGCGCGGAGAGGTAACCATAAACCGCGGGGTTGGGCGGGGGCTGCGCGGCGGCAAAGGGCAGCCGCGTACTCACCAGCCAGGCGGCGATCTGGGCCAGGCAGGCTACCATGAGCACCAGGCTTAAGGCGACGACCGGGTGGTGGTACAGAGGCAGTGGCAGGGGACCGGATACAACCAGCGTTGAGGAAGATGGCGCGCCAATCAGGCGGTCCTCACGCCCCCCCTCGGATACGGAGAGGGCGGAGCCTCTGGCCTTGTTGTGCGGCCCTTGACGAGGCATGCCAATTACATTTCCTCAGTGCCTCACGCAGGCGGCAGCCACGCGCGATGGGCCACAAAAGGGGCGACCCAGGCGAAATCCGGAACAACTGACGCCTGACAACTGACGCGATTGCTACACTTCCTCGATCTCCTTGGCCTTGGCGGCGACCAGGGCATCCACCTGGCTCTCGTATTTCTTGGTGAGCTGCTGGATATTTTCCTGGGCCTTCTCGGCCTCATCCTCGGAGATTTTGGATTCCTTCTCCTCGGCTTCGATCCGGCGGTTCATGTCCCGGCGGGTGTTGCGGATGGCGACCTTCTGATTCTCGCCCATCTTACGGATCTGGGCGAGCATCTTCTGTCGCCGTTCGCCGGAGAGAGGCGGAACGGGCAGACGAATGACCTTGCCGTCACTCATGGGGGTGATACCGATGTCGGAGGTCAGGATCGCCCGCTCAATGTCCTTGAGCACGCTGGGGTCGTAAGGCTTGAGCAACAGCAGGTTGCCCTCCGGCACGGAGATGCTGGCCAGTTCGCGCAGCTCCATGGTCGAGCCGTATGCCTCTACAGGAACCTTGAGGTGCTCGACCAGCCCCGGCGAGGCCCGCCCGGTGCGCACGCCGCGCAGCTCCTGGCGAAGGTAGTCGACTGCCTTCTCCATCAACTCTTCACATTCGAATTCGATTTCATCCACCGGCATAGTCATTTCTCCCGCATGTTTCCGGCCATTTTAGGAAGAGGTGGGGGAGCAAGCAACGGTCCTGGTCCGCAGTGTGTGGTCAGTGGTCAGTTTCAGTTGTGGTGACGACGCACGACAGGGGAAAGTCGGGTCGGCATGCCCAACAATTCCGTCTTCTGCACCCCGAACGCTCTTGCCGGTGACCTGGGTGGGGGATATGGTCATGTTCATGAGCGATTCACCCGCAGAATGGAAGGACGCCGGCCCCACCCCTTCGGCGAGCGAAAAACGCGAGTTGCGCTCGCGCGCCAACCGGATCAAGGCCCGGTTGATCGTTGGCCGGAAGAGGCTCACTGAGGCCGTGCTGGCGGAAGTCCGCAAAGAGCTCGACCGCAACGAACTGATCAAGGTGCGCATGGACGAGGACGACGCGGCGGAGGCGGAGCGCCTGGCCCATGAGCTGGCCGAGCGCGTTCCCTGCCACCTGATCCAGCGGATCGGGCGCGTGGCCCTGCTCTTCCGCCAACTGCCCCCGGTCCAGCCTTAGGGCCGTTTCCAAATTTCCCCGTACCGCGAACCGCCGGGCGAGACCGGCCGGTCAGCCGGCGGCAGGTCGGGTCCCGTCCGCCTGCTACGGAGGTATGGAATGCTCCGACAAGAAATAGCATGAGCGTACCCTACAACGCAAAGTGGGCCATTTTTTGTAGCGGCCGGGCTCCGTACCGGCCGTTTGGCCCATAAAGCGGCCGGCACCTGGCTTTCGCCGGGTACCCGGCCCGGCCGCTACGACTTTGCGCTGCAGGGCATAGGGACTAACGAGGTCGGCTTGTTTGTCAACAGAATTCGGGTATCATTGTCAACAATTGCGGACCGGGATCGACACCCCGCGGCCAGCCTGGACTTGAGAGCCGGCCGGGTCGCCATAAGCTCTGGGTGGGGGCGGCAGAATGGAGATTGCGATGTCTATAAGGCGTTGTCTTGGCGTGGCCACGGTGACGGTGATGAGCCTCTGTTTGGGGGCGGTCGGCGCTCAGCCGTCGCGGTCGCTCAATGACTTGACCGGGCCGTGGCAACTCTTCGTGGACGACTACCTCGTGGCCTCAAAGGAGCACGTGGTCCGCACGTATCACCCGTTCGAGAAAGACCCGCGCAACCCGCTCTTGAAGGCGGATCGGCCCTGGGAAGGCAATAACGTCTACCTGTACGGGACGGTGTTGCCGAACGAGTCGGGGCCGGGCTACCGGATGTGGTATCACGCCTTACCAGAGACGAAGGGGGACGACGCCTACCGCCTGCTCTACGCCACCAGCCGGGACGGCATCACCTGGGAGAAGCCGAACCTGGGCTTCGTTGAGTACAAGGGCTCCAAAGACAACAACATCTTTATCCGGCGGGGCTCGCGCGATCACATCCCTTCCATCATTCACACGCCCTGGGAAAAGGACCCGCAACGACAGTACCTCATGATCAACTATGACGGCGACAAGTTCGACGGCTACGTGGTCGCCTGGTCGCCGGACGGCCTGCGCTGGACGGACGCCGCGGACAAGGCCGTATTCACCAAAGGCGGTGATGTCGGGCAGTTCCTCTATGACTTCCACAAGGGCGAGTACGTCGGTTACGTCAAGAACACGGCCCAGGTCAGCGACATGCGGCGCCGCGCCGTGGCCCGGATTGCCAGCAAAGATCCGCTTTCCTGGCCGGAGCCTGAGCTTGTCCTGGCGCCGGACACGTTCGACGATCGCTGGGCCCACGGCATTCAGCGAACCAGCTTCTACGGCCTCTCGGCTTTTGCTTACGAGAGCATGTATCTCGGGTTCCTGTGGGTTTTCCGGGCGGACGACGAAACCGAAGGCTACTTCGACGGACCGATTTTCTGCGAACTGGTTACCAGCCGTGACGGCGTGCACTGGATGCGCCAGCAGGGTGAGCGGGTGCCCGTTCTACCTGTCGGAACCGGCAAAGCCTGGGACCGGGGCATGGTGTTCTCGGCGACGCAACCGCTGGTTGTCGACGGGAAGGTCTGGCTGTACTACGGCGGCGTGGATGGCAAGCACCTGCCCAGGAAGAACGAGCCGTGGCACAGCGGCATTGGCCTGGCCACCCTGCGCAAGGATGGGTTCGCTTCTCTGGATGCGAAGGGGGAAACGGGAACGGTCCTGACGCGCCGCCTGGTGGGGGCGCGCGGCCCTCTGCGGGTCAATTACACCGCTTCCGGCTCGCTGCGCGTGGAGGTGCTCGACGCGACGGGCAACGTCCTGCCGGGCTATGGTCGGGATGATTGCACGCCATTGACCGGTGACAGCATCGACGCGACCGTGGCCTGGCGGGACCGTCGAACGCTGCCGGGCGGACGGCCCATCCGGCTTCGCTTTATCCTGGAGAATGCGTCGCTCTACTCGTTTGCCGCCGGCGGGGGCCTCAAAGTGCTGGACGAGCCCACCGCGCCGCTCGGCGTTCTTTTTACCTTTGAGAACGGCTGGACCGATTCGCTGACCGCCGACGGCAAGCAGCGGGCGATCCTTCACGGCGACATGCGGATTGATTCCGAGCGGGCCAATGTTGCCTTCGGCGGGGGGGCGGCCAGGGTCGGCTCGACCTTCGCTCCGCTGCAGACCCTCGAGATTGACCAGACTAGGGAGCTGGGCACGCAGTTCACGCTGTCGGTCATGGCCAAGAGCAAAGATAATCGCCCGGCACGTCTGTTCAGCTCGTATGAGGATCGCGGTGCGTACAAGACTACCGAGCTGGTGTTCGATTGTGATCCCAACGGCAAGTGCCTGCCGGGCCTGCGCTTGATCGTCAAAGGCATGGAGGTGCACTCCGGACCGGTGACTTTCGCCGATGACAAATATCACCACCTGGCGGTCACGTATGACGACGGCCGAATCACTTTCTATCTGGACGGGAAAGTGGTGGGACGGGGTCTGGTTCCCGGCGGCGATCCGGTATCCATGATTCGCAACCTGAGGATCGGGGAAGATGCGGCCCACGGCCATGAGCAGCAATTCCGCGGCTGGATGGATGACGTGCTCGTGTACGGCCGGGCGTTGACGCCGAACGAGATCAGCGCCCTCGGCAAGCAGGGCGCGGAAGCTTTCTTCAAGGCCCGACAGGAGAAGAAGTAACCCCGACACCGATTGTGGTTGCCGCCGCAGCTCAATCACCGTCCGCGCTGGAAGAGACAACAAATCGCCCAATTTGTGTGCCCCGGCACGATTGGCGTGCCGCGGTTCCTGAGCCGGCCGGTGTGTGCCACGGTTCTTGAGCCGTGCCGGGGGGGCTCTGGCCGTTCTCCATACTCCTGTAGCGGCCGGGCTCTGTACCGGCCGTTTTCCCAGTACCGCCCATTGTCTTGTAGCGGCCGGGCTCTGTACCGGCCGTTTCCGCTATGGCGCCCAACGCTACAAAATCAGCATCGCATCGCCGTAACTGTAGAAGCGGTACTCGGCGCGAATCGCCTCCTCGTAGGCGGCCAGGGTGGTCTCCCGGCCTGCGAAGGCGAAGATCATGGCCAGCAGGGTGCTGCCGGGCAGGTGGAAATTGGTGAGGATCGCGTCCACCGCCTTGAAGCGGTAGGGCGGGTAGATGAACAGGCGCGTCCAGCCGCTGCCGGGCTGCAACCGGCCGTCCTCGTCGGCGCAGGTCTCCAGCACGCGCACGCTGGTGGTGCCGACGGCGACAATCGGGCGGCCTTCGGCTCTTGCGGCGTTGACAGCAGCGGCCGAGGCTTCCGGGCATTCGTACCACTCGGCATGCATGGGGTGATCGGCCAGGTCTTCGCAGCGGATGGGCGCGAACGTCCCCGCGCCGACGTGCAGCGTCACGAAAGCGGTGGATATTCCGGCCGTGGCCAGGGCGTCGAAGACTTCCTGCGTAAAGTGCAGGCCGGCCGTCGGAGCCGCGACGGCCCCGGGATGACGCGCGTAAACCGTCTGGTAACGCTCGGCGTCTTCCACGGTTTCCGAGGTCGGCCGGCTGTGCTCAGCTTGTGCCTCGCTCCCCTCGCGCCGGGGGCGTTTGATGTACGGCGGCAACGGCGGTTGGCCGAAGCGCATGAGGATCGCATGGGCGTTGCCGGCGGGGACGGGGGCCGCTTTCCACATTCCGCCCTCCTGCCGGTCGATCAGCTTGAGCTGGACGGCCGGGGCTGGCTCCTGGGGCGAGGCTTGGGGCGGTTCGATACTCAGCAGCTCTCCGGCGCGCAGGCGGCGGGATTCGGTGAGCATCATTTCCCATACGCCGGGCTCGGGCTCGTGCAGAAAGAGGCCCTCGATGCGTCCGCCGCTACGGCGTTTCAAGTGCAGCCGGGCGGGCAGCACGCGGGTGTCGTTGAGTACGAGTAATGCGCCGGGCGGCAGCAGTTGCGGCAGCCGGTTGAACCATTCGTGGCTGCGCTGGCCGGTGTCGCGCCGGACCACCATGAGCCTGCTGGCATCCCGCCGGTCGGCCGGATACTGGGCGATGTACTCGGGGGGCAGATCAAACTGTAGCTCGTCGATGCGCACTGATCACTCCGCTGGAAGATTCTGGAGGGCCAGAACGGCATCGTCAAGCCGGGAGGCCTGTATCAGGCTGCATCGGCCGTGGCGGATGGGGGGATTGCCGGGTGCCATGTTCACACGCGGCCCCCTCAAGCACTGCGAATACCACCAGGCTCAGGGCCGCGGGTGGGCATGGGGAATACTCCGGGGACTTCATCATATGCTTATCCGCCTGAGTACCGCGTATAAGCATGGCCCCCGGCGCACAGTCGTATCGGCCAGGCTCTGTACCGGCCGTTTTCTATTCCGTGGCGGCTCCGTACCGGCCGTTTCCGGACAGCACCTGGTACGGCTCAAGAGCCGCAGCACACGGGGTCTTTACCTGGTCAACTGTTTGCCGGCCATCTCGATGGCCTTGTCCATGGCATCGGCAATTGCGTCGAAACTGAGCTTTGTTTCGGGAACCAGCGGAGCGTTCAGCTCTTTGCGAAGTGATTCGCGGACGGGGATATTGCGCGAATCGCTCCGGGCCAGCATCCGTTCGGTCTCCGGCGAGGTCAGGAAATCGATCAGCTTCTTGGCTGCCTCCGGATTGGGGCCGCCGGTGATCAGGCCCACGGAGTTGGGGATCAGCAGCATGCCGCCGTCGCCCATGTCCGGGTAGACCATATCAATGGGCTCTTTGCGATTCTGGCGAACGCAGACGTCGTCGGTGTCCGTAGCGCCGAGCAGGTACTCGCCCCGGGCCACGACCGCGGCGGTGGTGGTGTTGCCGTCCATGAGCCGGCCATTGAGAACCTTGTTCAAATCGGTGAGGAACTGACTGTATTGCTCTTCGCCCCACAGGGCCAGCATGGCGGCGAAGTGGCCGCGCGTGGTGCCGAACTGGGGGTTGGCGACGGCCAGTTTGCCGGTCCAGCGCGGGTTGGCGATGTCGCGCCAGGTGGCCGGCACCTCCTCGCGTTTGAGCTGCTCGGGGTTCCAGGCCAGGACGCGGGCGCGCAGCCCGAACGCGGTCCACCGGCCGGCGGGATCACGGTAACGCTCGGGAATGCCCTCGGCCGGTGGGCGATACTCGGCCAGCAGCCCTTCGCGGGCCATCTTGATGGTGTTGAACAGCTCGCTGGACCAGAACACGTCGGCCAGGGGCCGGTCCTTCTGGCTGCGAATCAGGTTGACCAGCCCGGTGGTCTTGCCGGCTTCGCTGTCGAGTTTCAGCTTGACGTCGATGCCGGTCTGCTGCTTGAACGCGGCGATGACCTCGCGGGCAAAGGGCTCATCGACGCTCGAATAGAGCGTGACCGTGGGGGCAGCGGCGCCTTTGTCCTCCTTGCAGCCAATGACCAGGACCGGGAGTAACAGGGTGAAGGTGAGAAGTGAGAGGTGAGAAGTGAGAAAGGATGGCCGACAGGGCACGCGTATTTCGGCTGTCTTCAGATTTCTGTCGGCCCCTTCGGGGCGGTCCCCTCGCTTGCGCTCGGGGCTCGTTGGTTTGGCTCTTCCGGTGCTTGAATGGACTCCTGGTGATAGTTCCGAACGTTCGGCGATCAGTTCACTTCTCACTTCTCTCTTCTCGCTTTTCGTTAGTAGTCACCCACTTCTCTCTTTGCGTCGGAGAGCTCCCGCTTCTCACTTCGCAGGGGGCGTCTTCATGTCCTCTGCGGAGCGTTTGAAATATTCGCTGAGGCTGCGCTGGTAGGGCCGCGGGATCTTCTCGTTGGCGATGTTGTCGGCCACCTCACGCTGGGCGGAGATGACCGCTTCGGAGAACTCCTTGCTCACTTCGCCCTTGAACTGCATGCCACCGTCGAACTCCTGCCTGGAGATGACGGAGCCCGCCTGCGTGTTGACCTGGGCCTTGCGCTGCACGGTGTTGTATCTGGTCTGCTCGTAATCCACGACACCGCCTTCTCCCTGGCCGAGGGCGCCCATGCCGGAACCGTATCCGCCACCGCCGGGCCGGTTGCCCATACCGCTGCCCTGGCAGGCGGTACACAATCCATCGCCCACCATGCCGGTGCCGTTGCATTGGGAGCAGGACTCGCCGATCCGGTTCTTGAGCGCGCCGACCTGGCTCATGGAGGCCTTGAGTTCATTGAGGCTTTGCTCCATTGCCTCCAGTTCGGAGAGCTGTTCGGCGGCGTCGGTGAGGCCCTCCAGCGATTCCATCTCACCTTGTTCGCCGGACTGTTGCCCCTGCTTGCCGCCGGTGTTGGAGAGGCACTGGGCGAGCTTCCGGGCGGTACTGCCGGCATCAGATCTCTTCTTGATTTGCTGAGCGAGTTGTTCGGCCTGCTTCTCGGACAGACCTTTTTCCTGGAGCTGCTTTTTGAGACCTTCCATGTCCTTCTGCGCCAGCTTCTCCAGGGCCTCCCGGATTTCCTGGTCGTTCATGCCCGTCTTGGCCAGTTGCTCGCGCATCTTCTTGTCGTCCTGCGCGATCTGGTTGAGCTTCTCGGAGAGCTGCTGAAGCTCCTGCTTCATCTGTTCCGCCTTTTGCTTCTCTTCAGGGGTTTTTGCCTCCTTAGAGAGTTGCTCCTGGAGGCTCTTGACGGCCTCCTGGGCGGCATTGAAATCGCCCCTGGCCAGGGCCTTGGTCAGCTCGCTCACCGGCGTATTGCTTTTGGGCTCGTTGGCCAGCCGGTTCATCATCTTCTTGAACTCTTCGACCTGGGCCATCTCGCCGGTCTGGGCCTTCTGCTCGAGCTTCTCGCTGATCTTCTCCACCTTTTTCATCATTTCCTGACGGAGGTCGGCGGGGGTTTCGAGCTTGGCGTCCTTGAGCATTTCGAGATCTTCGAGCTCTTTTTTCAGCTCGGGATTGGATTCCTGAAGCTTCTTGAGGGTGGGGGTGATGACCGGCTTGAGCACGGCGGCGGTGCGCTCGATGCGCTCCTGGCGTTTGATGGTCTCCTGTTGCCGCTCCTGCTTGCCGAGCAGATCGAGGGTGGGGAACAGCCAGAAGGACAGGAGCGCGGTCAGGGTGACGGCCCCGGCCCAGGGCGCCGAACGGGGCACGCGCACGGGCAGGTAATGATTGAGCGGCAGGGCCCGGCTGACCCGCTCGGCGTCGGCCACGACCGCGCGGGCGAACGGATCGGCGGAAGTGGCACAAAACAGCCCGGTGCTGATACGTTCCTTGAGTCCGGCGGCCTCGTCGAGCCTGGCGGCCGCCGTGGGCAGGTTCTCGCGGGTCAGCCACGCCCACAGGGCCGAGCCGGCAACCGCGCCGCCCACCAGCCCCAGGGTCAGCCAGCCGTAAAACCGCCCGCTTTCCTCCAGCAGAGCCAGGGACCGCCCAATACAGATCGTGATGATGAACAACCCCGCCGCTCCGGCCATGGACCAGCCCAAGGCCGTCAGCCAG
This sequence comes from Phycisphaerae bacterium, assembly GCA_012719955.1. GTDB lineage: Bacteria > Planctomycetota > Phycisphaerae > UBA1845 > PWPN01 > JAAXZI01. The sequence goes on from JAAXZI010000239.1 coordinate 56,451, forward strand.
CGATTCAGCAGGAGCCGTCGTTGTGCCCGCCGTGCGGATCTTTCGAGTTCGCTCATAGCCGACTCGCCTTTGCGTCAGAAAAAGCGGGTAATTCCACTGATATTCTACGACAGAATGCCGTACTGTACAAACCCTCGCATGTGCTTCGGGCTCTATACGGTTATTGTCGGCGGGGCGGGGTTGGTTTACATGTTTTAGCGGTCAGCGGTCAGCTTTCAGCACTCAGCAGTCAGCGTTCAGCGATCAGCTTTCAGCGGTCAGCCGTCAGCCGTCACAAGCTGATCGCTGACTGCTGACCGCTGATCGCTTCATCAGACTACAGCCCGTTGCCCAGCAAGCCTTTGGATTCGAGGTAGTTGAGCACCTGGGCGGCGGCCTCTTCACGGGTGATGTCCACGTTGCGCAGGACGATCTCCGGGTTGGTGGGGGGCTCGTAGGGGTCGTCCACGCCGGTGAAACCCATGCCTTTACCCTCGGCCAGAGCGGCGCGGGCCTTTTTATACAGGCCCTTGGGGTCGCGGGATTCGCAGACCTCGATGGGCACGTCCACGAAGACTTCCACAAACGGCAGGCCGGCCTCCTGGTGGATCTTGCGCACTTGGTCGCGATCCTTGCGGTAGGGGCTGATGAAACTGGTGAGCGTGATCGCTCCGGCATCGGCGAAAAGCTTGGCCACCTCGCCGATCCGGCGGATGTTCTCCTCGCGGTCGGCGGCGGAGAAGCCCAGGTTCTTGTTGAGGCCGTGGCGGATGTTGTCGCCATCCAGCGTGTAGGCCAGGTGGCCGCGCTGAATCAGGGCGTGCTCGACGGTGAAGGCGATGGTGCTCTTGCCGCAGCCGCTCAGGCCGGTGAACCAGACGGTCGCGCCGCGCTGCTTGAGCAGCTTCTCGCGGTCTTCGCGGGTGACGTGGCCCTCGTGCCAGGTGATATTGGTAGCCTTAATCTCGGTCATGCCTATTGTTCTCCGGTAGTTACATATAAGCGGTCAGCAGTCAGCGATCAGCGGTCAGCCGCTTGGCTGGGCCGCCGCTGCCCGCTGATTGCTGATCGCTGACCGCTGAACGCTTTAAGGGCCCGTTCCGGCGGGCCGACATCAGGCGGGACACTATAGAGGATCGGGCAGCGGTTCTCAAAAGCTGCAGATCCGCGGCGAAGCCCGGTGTGCCGGGGCTCCCGGCTGAGTGGCCGGCTTCAGCCGGATTGGCTCACCACGTTACCCGGTTTGAGGCGCTTCTTTATTCAAGCCATTGATAGACAAGCGGTTACGCATCCCTCAGTCCTCACGGTGCACACTTCCAGTCACTCAAAAACGGGCGAGCCCCTGCAAAGCGACAACCTTGTCGCTTTTGGCTGGGTACAGTGGCCGGAGCCATGTCCTTGAAGGGGGCGACCTCGCGCCTCGGCTGGCACGCCCAAACCCCACCAGCGACTCCTGGGAGAGCGCAGACGCAAGTGGGAGGCTCATGGTTGGTGTGGGTTTGGCGGGGCGGTTACAATGTCTTTACAGGCCGGCGCTCGCGTTGATGGCCTTCCAATATCGAGCGCATTTTTCCATGTCCGATTCCAGATTGCGGCGGCAGATCGCCGTCGAGGCTGCCCGGCTCATGTATGAGCGGGTGGAGAGCGAGTATTTCACCGCCAAACGCAAAGCGGCCGCCCGGCTGGGGGGCAACTGTCGGTTCCATCCTCAGGACCTGCCCTCCAACCGCGAGATCCGCGACGAGGTCCAGGCCCTGGCCCGGATGTACGAGGGGCAGGGGCGGCTCGATCGGCTGCTGGACATGCGCCTGGCCGGGCTGCGCATGATGCGGCTGCTGGCGGCGTTCCACCCGCACCTGATCGGCAGCGTGGTCACCGGCCACATCCGCCAGGGCTCCGACATCGACGTCCACGTGTTCAGCAACGACGTGTCCAGCATCACCGACCTACTCGACCAGCACAACTACCGCTACGAGGTCGAACGCAAGCGCGTCCTCAAGCACAACGAGGAGCGGGTCTTTACCCACGTGCATGTGCAGGATGATTACACGTACGAGCTGACCGTCTATGCGCGCGAACTGGTGAACTATCCGTTCAAGAGCTCCATCACGGGCAAGACCATCGTGAGGGCGTCGATAAGCGAGCTGGAGGAGCTGATCGCGCGCGAGCACCCGGGGGCGGAGAGCGCCGGCGAGGATGAACCTGGCGGGCTGGACCGCTTTCTAATCTGGTCGCTGCTGCTCCCGCCGTTGGAGGAGGTGAAGCAGGACCCGCGCTGGCATCCGGAGGGCGATGCCCTGTACCACTCGCTTCAGGCCTTTGAGATTGCCCGCGACGAGTATCCGTACGATCAGGAGCTTATTACCGCCGCGTTGCTGCACGACGTGGGTAAGGCGATCGATCCGCGGGATCATGTCGCGGCGGGGCTGGAGGCGCTGGAAGGAACGCTGACGGAGCGGGAGGAGTTTCTGATCGGCCATCACATGGATGCGGTGGCGCTCCGGGAGGGGACGCTCGGGGGAAAGCTGGCCGGGAGGCTCCGGGCGTCGGAGTGGTTCGAGGATCTGATGGCGCTGCGCGAGACTGATGATCGTGCGCGCGTGCCGGGGGCGGATGTAGGGACGGTGGAGGAGGCGCTGGAGTTTCTACGCGGGATGGAGGGGGAGGAGGGGTAGGTTCCGAGTGTTGTCAACGGTGAGTTGCCGGCGGTCAGGTTCTCGTATTTTCGACTACGGCAGGCGGCTCATACGGTTACTGCCATCGCATCGTTGTGAGACTGAACCTGTCCGCGTCTTTACGCCGGCCTATCCCGGCGCCGTCAGGGATGATATGATGTTGAGTCGTCGAAAAAGCCTGAGATGAACGATGAAGGCACAAGTTCTGAGAGGTTCCAAGCGGGAAATTGCTGAGGCGATGGTTCAGATCGCCGGTGAGGTTCGCGAGGCTATTGTCTTCGTCGACGAGCCGTCAGATGCGGCGGCACAGGCACCTAATGAGGACATCTTTGCTGAGATGGAGCCGTTTACGGTGAGGGTGGGCGGCGCCGACTACTCGCGTGAAACCCTCTATAACCGGATTGAAGGCGAGTGATCCTCCTCGATACCAATGCAGACCTATGGCATTACGCGGCTCCTTACTTTCAATCCCGATGACTTCAGGCCATTCTCGATCACGCTCATGGATCCGGCTTCCGTCTGAACGGGCTTTCCCCTGAGGTCTTGGCCCATCGCTGGATTGGGGCGGGGAAATGCCCTAACATTTGCCATATCATGCGCAAGCGATTCTTCGTCATCGACGGGCTCGGGCAGATCTTCCGGTGCTATTACGCACCCTTTCAACATCTCAGCGCCCCTTCGGGGGAGCCGGTGCGGGCCACCTATGTGTTCTGCCAGATGCTTCTGCAACTCATCCGGGAGCAACGGCCGGACTATCTGGCGATGGCCATGGACTCCGACGAGGGGCCGGTGTTTCGGTGCGAGATCGACCCGCAGTACAAGGCCCACCGGCAGGAGCCGCCGGAGGACTTGGAGCCGCAGATCAGGCGAATTCTCGAGATCGTCGCGTCGCAGGGGATCCCGATTATCAGCGTCCCGGGGTTCGAGGCGGACGATGTGATGGCCACACTGGCCCGGCGGGTGAGCGACCCGGAGGTCGAGATCCTGTTTGTGAGCAAGGATAAGGATCTCGATCAGCTTCTCACCGAGCGGATCAAGCTTTTTGATGCCGGCACCGGTGAGATTATCGGACCGGATGAACTGCGGACCAGGAAGGGATATGGCCCGGAGCAGGCCGTCGAGATTCAGACGCTCACCGGAGACTCGACGGATAACGTCCCCGGCGTGAAAGGCGTCGGGCCGAAGAAGGCGGTGGCGCTCATTGCCAAGTATGGGACGGCGGTGGGGGTCATCGAGCATGCGGATGAGCTCACGCCGGCCCTGCGCGCGAACGTGCTGGCCTTCAAGCCGCTGCTGGAGGTGACGCGCAAGCTGGTGACGCTGGACCGGGAGGTGCCGTTCGATTTTGACCTGGAGGCGTGCCGGTGGAAGGGGTTCAAGTACCAGGCGCTCTACGACGTGTTCAACGAGCTGGGGTTCCGGCGGTTGCGCGAACAGGTGGCGGCGATGATGGGGGAG
>JAAXZI010000240.1 GCA_012719955.1 Phycisphaerae bacterium
CCCCAGCCGTTTGCGTGCGATCGCCTTGTGGCCCACGCCCTTCGGCCAGGCGCTGTATGCCTGTCGCACCAGCGTGGAGCGGTGTTTCGGGAACCTGGTCAGTTTCGGGGGCGGGCTGGGGCCCTTGCCCGCCTGGGTTCGCCGACCCCACCGAGTGGCCACCTGGGTACAGATGAAGATCATCATCAACGCCGCGCGAACCGCACGAAAACAACAACTTGTGGCGTAGATGCAATACGTTGTGAAGAGGCGGGGCACCCAACGGAAGAGGTGGGGTGCCCAACGCACAAGAATCATTGGGGATCCGTATCAGAGCTTGAGCAGGTACGCCTGATCGCATTGTGCCGGCAGTTGGCCGCATGTGACCGGTCGAAACCCGTAGCGCTCATAGAGCGAAATCGCCTCCGAGAGGGTGGAATTTGTTTCCAGCCACACCTCCTTGAAGCCATTCTTGCGGGCGATCGCGAGAAGATCTTCGAGCAGGCGTTTACCCAGCCCTCGGCCGCGGGCCTCTTTCTGGATATACATTTTGCAAAGTTCAACGCGGCTTGGGCTTAGCGGACACAGCCCCGCGCACCCGACAATCCTGCCGGTGGCATCTTCGATGACCTCGAAGCATCCGCCGGCCCGGAAATAATGCTGCTCGATGTCCGCCAGGTTGGCATCGGCCGGATGACCATCCTGGTGGACGCCGTACTCCGAGCGCACCGTGCGCAACACGCCTCGAATGGCCGCTTCGTCAGCGTTGCCGGCCGGCCGGATGCGGAAGCCGGCGCGACGACTGTCTGTGTCATTGGAGGACATATCGACGAGGCCTCACAAGAGTCATCCCCCATGGCGCATTAGTGTCGTGAAAAGGGCTGAAACAGGCAAGCCCCAATGGCCGTGTGCGATTGTGCGCCAGGCCCGGCGACGCGCGATCACGCTGCGGATGTTTGATTCTCGCGCCGCTCATCGGGCCACGGCAGGTTTTGGTTCTCCGCCCTGGGTGCGCAATGTCCCCAACCGCCGATACGGCCGGTTGAGTGCTCTCTCAACAGGTGCGTTTCGCGACGTCTGCAGCCCGGCTCTGTCACGTCAGTTGAGCGAAATGTATGGTCCGGGGAGTTCACGGACGGAGTAGAAGTGAGCCGCCGGTTGTTCGTCGCGAAGGTCGTGCCAGGAGGACCCGCCCAGGCCGCAGGCCTCCAGCATGGCGTCGGCGACGGTTGCGGGGTCGGCGAAGCTGCCGGACGAGTTGCCATTCGCAGGCTGTTCTTTCCCAGCCGGAAAGCGGTTGACCAATCTGAACGCGTCTGGCGTCGTGCCTTCGTGGTTCATGGCTCACTCCCAGTCCGCCCGCAAACCCCTCGCTCCGGTCAGGTGCCGATCCGCGACACGATGCAACATACATCCAGTCGCGATCGCCCCAACTACGTTCTCAAATGATTCTAAACGGGACAGACTGTGCGCCATCAGGTGTGTTTACCCTAATCCTGTTGTTGCCTGCTGCTGAGCTGTTCGCTGGGAGCTTGTCCCCGGGCGTGGGTCCCGAAGGCCGGCTGTCCTTTTTAACGTCGGCGGGGGAGTTGGCTGCGGCGCTGTTCGAGTTCAATCACCATCTTGCCCTGGCGGAACACCGTGACGGTCCCGGTGGATTCGCTCACCACGATGGCCACCGCGTCGGATACGTCAGTAATGGCGGCGGCGGCCAGATGGCGGGCACCCAGCCCGGGGGGCAGTTCCACGCCCGACTGGCTGGTGACTTTGAGGTACGTGCCGGCGGTCTCGATGACGCCGTCCTCACGAATCAGGAATGCCCCATCGATGGCCGCCAGCTCCTTCACGGTTTCTTTCAGGCTGGGATCCAGGACATTCCGCCGCTCCGGCGGGTAGCCGTGGAACGGGTTCAGGATCAGTTGTCGGGACAGGGACAGCACCCGGTCGGTATCGCCCACCACGAACAGGGCCCCGATGGGCTTGCCCTCCCGGCCCTCGCGTCCCAGGTCGGTAGCGATGTCCAGCACCTCCTCGATCACCTCCGGGCGAACCTGCGGCGAGAGCAATTCGGAGGTTTCCGGTACCAGGAACAGTTCGAACTCGCGGCCCACCTGAAGAATGCTGAGTGTGTCCAGCACCCCGCTGTCGGCCACTCCCGAGAGAAATATGATCGTGTCATCCTTGCGAATCAGGCCTCGATAGACGGCCAGCAGAACCGCGATCTTAATCCGCCCGATCCGGGTGAGGGGAACGTCGGGCACGTGCAGGTAATGATGCCCCAGCCGCTCCTGGGATTCGTCCTCCGCGGGCGTGCGGGTGACGTAAAACACATCCAGTTCATTCTCGGGCAATTGGAATTCCGAGCCCGCCAGGGCGTCCACGTACACGAAAAGGGCGGTCGCGTTACACTCGCGTGCAATCGCGCCCACGTGGTTGAGGAGGCTGGCGGAAATGGCCCGGCCATTGGCCAGGACCTCGTCCACGGGATCCAGCCCGGGTTCGCCGGAAAATTTCGGGCGGCTTTCGACAGCTTCCATATCGAACCTCCGTGCCAAAATGCACGGCCAGGCGCTTCTCAATGATCTGCGCGATGCCGCGACACATCCTGGGGCGGGCGGCCACGCTGTGTGCGCCACGATCAGGGGCGGGCGGCCTGCTCGTACTCCAGGGCCCAACCGCCAGACTCAGGACCGGAAAGGGCCCTGGCTGCGACCGGCCGTTCGACCGGCCTTATGGCTTCTTTGGTGTCAACGGCCGGCAGGGACGCCGACCGCTGCGGCTCCGTAGCAGCCTCCTACAGGTTCTCCAGGATCTCGCTACGCGGGACGAGACGGGAACCACGCTGCTGATCCACCCCGCAGGCGGCCAGCCATCGCGAGCGGAGGAGCGACTGGAGGTCCTCGCTGAACTGGTCGCTCTTTCGGGACAGATCGATCTTGCCGCCGGCGCGGTGCCGGTGTCCGCCCCCATAGCCCAACCCCTCCAGCGTCTGCTGAAGCAAGGCGCTGGCGTCGCCGTTGCCCCTGGCCGTGCGCACGCTCAGCAGAACATCGCCCTTGACCATCGCGCCGCACAGCACCCGGCGGAGATCCTCCCGGCGAATAAGCAGGTCGGCCACTTCGCCGATAATCTCCGGCCCGCTGGCCCGCGGAAGGAAGCACAAGGCCGTATCCTCGTAAGTAAAGGTGTTTTGCAGTGCGAGCAGCAGGTCCGCGTAGTAGGCGGGCGACAGCGGCGCGTTCTCGATATCGCTGAGCTTCTGATGGTCCACGCTGTGCATGAGCCAGGCGAAGGCATGATGGTCCGCCGGGCAGAAGGTGGTCTGCTTGGCCTGCATGTCGGTTCGCAGGGCGTAGACCAGCGCGGTGGCCAGCTCAGGACGCGGATCGATGTTTTGCTCGCGCAGGTATTGGCTGACGATCGTGGCCGTGGCGGTCACCTGCGGGCGAATGTCGGTGAATCGCAGCCGAAGACGCTCCCCAACGGGCTGATGATGGTCGATCACCGCGGTGGGCCGGAGATTCGAGCTGGTCAGCAGGTGGTTGACTGCGCTGGCCTGGCAGTCTTCCAGCACCACGGCGCACTGGCCGGATACCTCAAGCTTGCTGAGCAGCTCAATCGGCGGCTTAAGCAGCTCGACCATCCGCAGGTTTTCGGCCCGGAGGATGGCGCCACCCGCCACCAGCCGGACCGGTTTGCCCAGCCGTTCCTTGATGAGAACGTACAGACCCCAACCGGCGGCGATTGCGTCAGGGTCGGGGTTATCGTGGGTCAGGATGACCACGTTGTCGAAGTCGGACAAGGCCCGGAGGAAACGGTCAGATCGCCTTCGGCGGGCTGGCCGGCCGGCTTGCTTGTCATTCGCCATGGTTGTGGTCACAATGCTGCCTGTGGAATCCATGATCGTGTACCTTCCCAAACGCCTCATCTGTGGCCACCGGATTTCCTCTCACTCTTTTATCATAGGGAGGTATCGGCATCCCGTAACGAGCCTGTGAATGAGAAGCCCCAAGCCACTAAAAGGCAGGGCTTTAGAGGTCGGAATGCATGATGCAAGGCAACGAAAAAACATCGCGACGGGACATCCGGACCCTCGGCCTGGTTCTGTTGGGCGGTTTCGGGCTGTTCGGCTTGCTTCTGTGGCGGGCCGGGCGGGATCCGCAGCTCGGCTGGGCTTGGGCCGGCACAGGCCGGCAAATGGCCGCCTTGGGGTTGTGGTCGGCCGGGCTGGTGCTGGGGCTGGTGTGCATCATATTGCCCCGCGCAGGCCGTTACATCCACCGAGTCTGGATGGGTCTGGGACGCGGCCTGGGCATGGTGATGACGACCGTGCTGCTGACCGCTCTGTTTTTCCTCTTTCTGCCGTTCTTCCAGTTCATTCGCCTGAGCGATCCGCTGCGCCGCCGGCTGGGGGCCGACAGCTACTGGGAGCCGCACCGATCGCAGGAGCCCACGTTGGAACGTATGGCCCGGCCATTCTGAGGAAGCGGGCGGAGAAGGTGGGAAAGTGCGAACGTGTGAAAGTGTGAAGGACGCGCGAGAGAAAGGTGAAAATGAGGTAGGGGCCCCGTGAACGTCCTTGGAATTTCTTGCTATTACCATGACGCCGGTGCGGTCCTGCTCCGCGATGGGGAGGTTGTGGCCGCTGCCGAGGAGGAACGCTTCAGCCGTCGCAAGCACGACAGCGGCTATCCCCGTCACGCCGTGGAATACTGCCTGGCCGAGGGCGGCATTCATCCCGCGGACCTCGACTACGTGGGCTATTACGAGAAGCCGCTTCAGAAATTCGACCGCATCCTGAACACGGTATTGGCAGATTGGCCCTGGTCGCTTCCGGTATGGGTTCGGAGTATCCCTCTGTGGCTCAACAACAGACTGCACATCGGCCGGACCATCCAGAATGAGCTGGGTATCGATAAGGATATCCTGTACTGCCAACACCATCTCGCGCACGCGGCCAGCGCGTTTCTGGTCTCCGGCTTTGACGAGGCCGCCATCATTACCGCCGACGGGGTGGGCGAGTGGACGACCACGGCCTGGGGAGTGGGGCGGGGCGTGGAGATCGACATCCGCCAGGAGCTGCGTTTCCCACACTCGATCGGGCTGCTGTTCAGCGCGGTGACCGCCTACCTGGGTTTCCGGGTCAACGATGCGGAATGGAAGGTCATGGGCCTGGCCCCATACGGAAAGCCGCGGTACGTGGACAAGTTCAGGGAAGTGGTGGACGTCCGCGACGACGGCAGCATCCGGCTCAACCTGAAGTACTTCTCGTTCACGCACTCGACCTCGCGCACGCTCAACCGGCGATGGGAGCGGCTGTTTGGCCGGCCCATGCGCCGCCCGGAGGCGCCGCTGGATGACTTTCACGCCGACGTGGCCGCCTCCGGACAGAAGGTTTTAGAGGACATCATGGTGAAGATGGCCGCGCACGTGCGCCGACAGTCCGGGCTGGACAATCTTTGCCTGGCGGGTGGCGTGTCCCTCAACTGCGTGGCCAACTGGCGCATCCTGCAGGAATCGGGGTTTCGCCGGATCTTCATTCAGCCTGCGGCGGGGGACTCGGGTGGGGCCTTGGGCACGGCCATGTACATCTACCACAGCGTGCTGAAGAACCCGCGCAAGTACGTGATGAAGCATGCCCTGCTGGGGCCGTCGTTCTCGGATGCTCAAATTGAGACGGCCCTCCGGCAGGCGGGGGCCAGGTATGTTCACCACGAAGACGCGGACGCGCTGCTCGATGCGGCCGTGGACCTGCTGGTGAAGGGCAAAGTGATCGGATGGTTCCAGGGGCGGATGGAATACGGCCCGCGGTCACTGGGGGCGCGGTCGCTGCTGGCCGACCCGCGCGATCCCGAGATGAAGGCGGTGATCAACGCCAAGGTGAAATTCCGCGAAGCGTTTCGCCCGTTCGCGCCGGCCGTGACCAAAGAGGACGCCCATCGCTTCTTCGATATGCCCGAGGGGATGGATGCGCCGTTCATGCTGCTGACGCCCCAGGTCCGCTCGGAGTGTCGCCAGCTCCTGCCGGCCATCACCCACGCCGACGGCAGCGCCCGCGTGCAGACGGTGACGCCGGACGTCAACCCGCTCTTCTATCGGCTGATCCGTAAGTTCGGCGAACGAACGGGCGCGCCCGTGCTGTTGAATACCTCGTTTAACGTTCGCGGCGAGCCCATTGTCTGCACGCCGGAGAATGCATACAGTACGTTCCTGAACACGGGGATCGACGCCCTGGTCATCGGGTCCTACCTGGTGACCGAAAAGCCGGCGGCGGTGGATTTCGCGTTGGGACAGCGGCGAAGCGTGGAACTGGAGGCCCAACGGCGGACGGCGATTGCAGACTGACGGGGGAGTGAACCAGGCATTAGCAGCCGGGCAGGATGCCCGCCCCCCGAGATGCGCGGCGGGCTAGCTGCCCGCCCCCCTGGAGGAGAGCGACGATCTATGGCCAAGCAGTCACTCACTCGTGAATTCCTGGCCTTCATCCGCCAGGAGAAGAAATGGTGGATGATTCCGCTGGTGCTGGTCCTGCTGCTGCTGGGGGCGTTGCTTCTGTTTGCCAGTTCGTCGCCCCTGGCCCCGTTCTTTTATCCGCTGTTTTGATTTGAGGACGACCCTGAGATGAAGACGCGTTGCCGCTGCTTGAGGGCTGGGTAGCTCCTGCTGGCGGGGGCTGCGGTTTTCATATTGGCGGTTC
>JAAXZI010000241.1 GCA_012719955.1 Phycisphaerae bacterium
CCAATTCGCACACCAGCGGGTACAATATCATCTCCCAGAGTTCGCCTTCCATAGTGGGTCTCCTTTCATGCAAGAAAACAACCCAATGCTAGGCGAACTCTCTGTCTCAAATGCCCTTATCTCCCAGATGCAATTTGTTGTGCCAGAGGTGGGTTCACGATTTGGACAACCAATGAGGGTGCCGACGGCATCAATCGCAAGCCCGGCTGAAGCCGGAGTGCGTCTGAGGCTGGAGATGGGTTTGTCGCTCAGGGAATCGCCCGTGGCCCCGAGGGGGGCAGGTGAGAATAGCCACCAGTGCAGCGCAGCGAGACTGGTGGTTGCGCTGGTTTACACCTCCAGGGCCTTGTCCTCGACGCAATGGTCGGCGATCTCGACCCCCTTGGAAGTCAGCCGAAACCATCGTTTTCTCCAGGAGGTCAGTCGCGGGTCGGCTTCGCTCTCGGCAATGATCCGCTGGGTGTAACCTTTCTCGCACAGGTAGGCGAGATCTTTCTTGAGCACGTCCCACTCCAACTGTGGAAACACGGCCAGCAACGTTCGCAGGATCTGGTCGCCCTGCAACGCGGCCGGATAGAGCATCTTGAGGGCCATGAGCACCTCGTTCCGCACGCGCTTAATCTGCCTGGCTCCACCGTTTCTCATGTTCGAACTCCTGATTATGGATGGTTCTGTATCTGTTCCCTGCCGGCCTATCTCACTTCTCACTTCGCACTTCCACGACCGGCTCTCCCCTTGTCCGTGCAAGCTGTCTGACAACTTCCACCATTGCCGCCGTAGCCCTGCCCAGTTCGACGGCCATCCCTTTGCCGTTCTCCAACTCCGCCTCGATACGCGTGGCCATTTCGGTCAGACGTTCCAGCCGCTGGCGAGCCAGCATCGATTCGCGAACCCACTCCTCTTTCGTCGCATATTCACGTTCGAACTCGGCGGTGGAGCGCAGCAAATCGTTGATCGATCGCTCCATGGTTTCGATCCGCCGCACCATCTCGGTCATCGTGGTGGTCTGGTGTTCGCGCAGGGCCCGCAGGTACAGCGAGATCACGCCGAGCGGCACGCCCACCAGAGGCGACAGCACCCCAACGAGCAGTCCCAGTTGCTCCCAGTTCACTTCTCGCCCCTCCTGAATCCCAACTCTGGGCCCTTCTCAGAGCAGCAGCCGTGAGATGAGTTGATTGGCCAGCCGCAGCAGCCGGTTGGCGGTGTCCACGCGAATGAGGCCCTCGGTCAACTCGTTGCGGAATGCCTCTACCTCGGGCGCATGCCGCAACGACACAATCGCGCTGGTTCGGGCTGGAGCCTTCAACTCCCGATCAATGGCGTCATCCTTCCGGCCGGCCCTGGCTTCGGTGGCCCGGGCCGGTCGGGGCCGGATGTTCGCGTCCTGCGCCGGCCCCGACTCCGATGGAGGCTCTCCTGCATCCAGCAGGGCCTGAAGGTTGCTCAGAAATCGTTCCAATTCGCTCATGGAAGCCCTCATTTTCAGTCTTCAAGCCTGGTTTCGACCTTCACCGAGTTGTTGGCCCCGGCATGCTGTCTCTGGTAGGCCTCGATCCATCCTGTGAGGTAGCGCTGCAGCTCGTCCTGGAGCCCGAGGCTCTGGATGGCCAGCTTCCGCATGCCGCGGGATACCTCGCGCAAGGCGTCGACGTTTTCCAAGGCCGCATTGCGACGGGCCCATTCCGTCTGGCGATCCTGGCGAATGCGGCGCAACGCGGATTCGAAATCCGCGGCGTGGGCCTCTACCGCGGCCTCATCGGCCGAGTCCTGGCGCACCCGGGCGACGAAAGCGGCCACCGCCGTTGATTCGCGCGTGTCATCAAAACGCGAGACTTCCTGGTGGTACTCCTCAACCGTTCGCTCCATCTGTCCGGCCACCGCGCTAATCACATCAGCGGCGGAAAACTCAACCCTCGCGTCGCCGCCACATCCGCCCGCAAGCCACGCGCAGGCCCAGCATGCCCAGGTGCGCCTCATTGCGAACCCTCCCGCCCGCCGGCACGCCCCGCGTCCTCATGAGCGATTCCCAGGATCAACGCCACGCCGACGCTGACCATGGTGAGCACCATCTCTTCGCTGACGCCCAGGCCGTACTGGGCCGCAAACGCCGTGATGATGGTGGTCAGCGCCACTCGTACCTTCCGCGAAGCGAGCGGCTTGAATATCCTCTGTAACAGACTTGCCGGACTCATGCTCTTCCCTCCGAAAAACACCGGAACCATGAACGGCGCGTACGCTATGCCATGTGCTCAACAGGCAGGGAGGGGTCGGGGGCAACCGGACGCCCCCGAACCCCCCTGGTGGTAGGAAGAAGACCGCTTCTCGCCGTGCCATGTCCTTTGTTCCTTCCCGCCTGAAATCCCGTCATCGCCACGCGTGGGCCATGGCTCTTGAGCCGTGCTGGAACGACTCCAGCTTTCGGCACCGCTCAAGCGCCGTGGCGCACAAATCGCGCTCTGCGCCGTCTCACCATCGCGCACGGTTATTCAGGAGTGCGCTGCCCCTGTTTCCGACATGACCTCAAGCGTGCAATGACGCCTCGATCAGTTGATTTCCTTCATCGTCAGCGGCCCACAGGTAGTAGACCGGCCGGGAGCCCACGATCTGTCGATACGTCTGGGCGAGGGCCCTGGCCGACAGCCGTTGGGCGCGCGCCTCACCACCGGCCGTTATGGAGCGGTACCAGTCGCCCACCGCCTGGCTCACCAGTTTGCCCACCGACTCGTTATCGCGGACCGCGTCCACAAACCCCGCATCCAGCGGGTCGGCGCCGAGCTTGCGGAGGCGTTGCAGGATTCGTTCCTGGCCGGCCGGCAGTTCGCACACACCGACCCGCCGCATACCCGCCTTCTCGAATACCGGGTTTACCAGCCCCATGGCCGATAGACACTCCACGAAGCGCACGCCCGTTTGCGGCAGGGTCTCGCGAACCAGCCGGTGCCCCAGCCCGCATCCGCGCGCGTCCGGATGCACGATCAATCGCTTGAGCACTCGGAGTTCCTCGTTGAGCCGCTTGGCATTAGCAACGAAACGCCCGCCTGTGGCGCGATTTCTGGGACGCAACTCCAGGCTGGCGTGGCCATAGACCACGACGGCCAGTGGTTCGCCGTCCCTGCCGCGCAGCGCGAACACTTTGTCCACGAATCCCAGGTTCTCCCGCCGCCGGTAATGCATCGGAGCGAAACGCGCATAATCGCGCAGGTCGCCCGGTTCGATGCAAAAGCCCTCCGCGAAAGAGGGAACCGCGTCTGGTTCGAAACGGGCTGCGGACGCGCATGCCGTGCTCTGACAGCCATGCCCCGAAAGGTGGATGATCCGGTCCGGCCGAAGATCCCGCTCGATATCGTCGCGACAGGTCGCCAGCACGATTGCCAGCCGTTGTCGTGTGGCCAGTTTACGCAGATTAAAGGCCAACGCTTGGGCGATCCGCGTATGCAGGCCTGCCCCGAACTCGTCACACAGCAGGGGGGCTCCCCGGCCGCGGGATGAAGACGGGCGGGAACGCCATCCTGATTCATGATCGCGGAGCAGCGCACATGGATCGGCCGCGCGGCCGTGCATGGAAATGGCCCGTGCCAGTCGAGCCCGAAATCGCTCACCTTCCGAAAGCTGGTCAAATCGCCGCAGCCACAGCGAAGGCTCTCCCAACCCGCAGGCGGTCAGGAGGCCCATGGCTTCGTCGATGCCCCGCGTCGGCGCCACCGCATCAATAATCGAGACATCAATAGGGAAAGGGCAGGCGTGTACCAGACGTGACCCGGGCAGATGCCGAGCCATGGCTTCTAACAGGAGGGTCTTACCCGCGCCGGATGGTCCTTTGATCAGTGTGATCGTTCCCGGTGACGAATCCAGCTTCAACCCCGTGGCGATCCGTCGAGCCGGTGCGGTCAATGGCAAGCCGAACCTCAACGCCACCTCGGTAAGCCGGGGTGATCTGACCGGCCGGCATGGGGGCGTTTCAATCACCGGCAGAAGTGCACGGGCATCGTATGCGTCCACCACCGAAGCGAGCTCGCCGGGGCGCTTCCGCCGGGTGGAATCGAGACATCCGGAACCGGACAGGCCGGAAGACCTGCCGCCCGACCCGCCGGTCCGGACCACTTTGTTCCCCTCCGCGCGTCCTTTGCCGATGGTGGCTTCGCAGGATTCGTACCGAATGCCACCGGCCACAGCCGTCTGCCGAGCGATCGTCTCGTTTGTCCCCATGCCCGCGCCTGCTTCCAACCGCCTCATCCCCAGGTCAATCCAACCGCTTGGTACCCAGCTCCGTCCGAATACCTAACATTAACCTAACATATACCTCGCAAATCGGCGGGCGTCAAGTAAAAAATAGCAATTCTCAGCAATAGGCTGCCTGCGGCCCCTGCGGCGCGCGGAATTCCTGCTGTTGAAATGACTTCTGCTCATGACGGAATGCCTGCATCGTCAAGTGATTTTTTCGTCAGGCCGGCGATCGTTACGACTCATCAGTGAAAAGGTATTGCGCCATGTTTTGCTTGATCGTGGCCCGTGAAGATAGTAAAATGTTCATTGCCGGAGGCGGCGGGGAAGAAAACTAGGTTGGAGTTCTGATCCATGGCCAAGAGATGGATCGACGTTCCAGGGATGGGCTACCTGCTGGCGGTTGCAGGAGTGGGTATAGTCGCTCTGATACCTTCGGCCTTGGAACCCTACTTAGGTTACATCGCTGCTCACATACTTTTTTATCTGCCTATCGCAATAGCCGCATATCTGGGCGGGCGGGGGCCCGGCTTGCTTGCGCTGCTGCTGGGGGCCGTGACCGCCACATTCTGGTTCCTGCCGCCGCGAGGCAGGTTCCTGGTCAACGCCACGGAGGATCTCATCCTCCTGGCCCTCTTCCTGGTGACCGGCTTTCTGGCCGTATGGTTGGCGGCGTGGGCCCGGACGGCCCGGCAGAAGGCCCTCCGCCAGATGCTTCGGGTTCGCCAGACGCTGGAGAGCATGAGCGATGGTTACGTGCTGCTCGGTTTTGACTGGAACGTGCTGGACATGAATTCCCAGGCCAAACGTGTGCTGGAGAGTTCAGGTTCCGAACTGTTGGGCAGGAACGTATGGGAGAGTCTGCCCTGGGTCCGGGACACGCGCTTTGGTGAGTTCACCCGGCGGGCCATGAAGGAGCGTGTGCCGGTGCGTTTTGAGGAATTCCTTCCTCACCTCGGCAAATGGCTGGAAGAGAGCCTGTATCCCTGCGAAGAGGGGGTGGCCATCTTTTTCCGGGACGTGACCCAGCGCAAGCACAGCGAGGCCGGGCTTCGGCTCCTGTTCGACGTGTCCACCCGGCTGTTGAAGGTCGAGCGCATGGAGGAGACGCTGCATGGGATTCTGGATTCGGTCGCCGACCATCTGGGCCTGGGACTGTATCTCAATTATCTGGTTACAGAGGATGGCCGGCGTCTGCGTTTGAATGCCTTCAGGGGGTTGGATGAGGCCACCGCCCGCACGGCCGAGTATCTGGAATTCGGCCAGTGCCCGTTCGGCATCATGGCCGGCGATCGATGCCGTGTCATTCTTCATCACGTGCAGTCGAGCCAGAATCCCGAGGTGGCCCCGATTCGCGAGTCAGGCCTTCGCGCCTACGCCTGTTATCATTTGCTCGACGATCGGCTGCGCGGGCTCGTTGCTTTCGGTGCTTACGACCGCGACTATTTCACCGACGAAGAGCTGGCCACCATGCACTCGGTGGCGGACCAGGCGAGCCTGGCCCTGGCCAAACAACACCTGGCCACTGAACTGGAGCAGCGCGCCGCCGCGCTGCAGAATGTGAACAAGGCCAAGGATCACTTTCTGGCGACGCTCTCCCACGAACTGCGCACGCCGCTGACGCCGATCCTGGCCAGCGTGTCGCTTCTCCAGTCAGAGAGGCGTTTGGATTCCGAAATACGCCACAGCCTCGACGTGATCCGCCGCAACGTGGAGCTCGAAGCCCGGCTCATCGACGATCTGCTCGACATTACCCGCATTGCCCGCGGAAAGGTCGA
The DNA here is from genome assembly GCA_012719955.1 of Phycisphaerae bacterium. Classification (GTDB taxonomy): domain Bacteria; phylum Planctomycetota; class Phycisphaerae; order UBA1845; family PWPN01; genus JAAXZI01. Next base: position 6,000 of record JAAXZI010000241.1, read on the forward strand.
ACTTCACAAGCGAACCGTGCTGCTGTGCGAGGTGCTCATGGAGGCCGTGGACGTCTGCCAGCCGGACATTGAGGCCCGCCGGCTGCACTCCGATGTGGCCGTCGAACCCGGAGTCAGTAGCTGGGTGGAGGGGGATCCCGCACGGCTCCAGCAGGTGTTCTGGAACCTCCTCAAGAACGCGATCAAGTTCACACCGCCCGGGGGGCGCCTCAACGTGCGCTGCTACCAGAACAACGGCCAGGCCGTTGCCGCCGTGGAGGACAGCGGCGAAGGGATCGAGCCTGAGGCCCTGGGGCGGATTTTCAATGCTTTCGAGCAAGCCGATCGCTCCACCACCCGGCAGTTTGGCGGGCTGGGGCTGGGTTTGGCCATCAGCAAAACGCTCGTCGAAATGCATGGCGGCACCATCCAGGCTTTCAGCGAAGGTCGTGGCAAAGGCGCCACCTTTGAGGTTCGCCTGCCGCTGGCGCCGGCGCCTGCCGCGCCCCCTTGCGCCGCGCCCGTCCAGGTCACCACCGAAACGCTGGAACGCCACCTGGAGGTGCTGCTCGTGGAGGATCACGGGGATACCGCCCGGGTGCTGGCTCGCATTCTGACGCGACGGGGGTATCGGGTGGAAACGGCAGGCGACGTGGCCGCCGCCCTCGAAGTGGCGAGCCATCGTCGTTTTGATCTGCTGATCAGCGATCTGGGATTGCCGGACCGCAGCGGGCTGGAGCTGATTCGCGAACTGCGGTTGCGCGGCCAGACGCTTCCCGCCATTGCCCTCAGCGGCTATGGCCAGGAGGAGGACGTGAAGCGCAGTCGGGAAGCGGGTTTCACGGTTCACATGATTAAGCCGGTCAACTTCGATCAGTTCTACAACGCCATTGCGGCGGTCACCCGGTAGGCCATAGGATCATAGGATCGATGATGACGCCGGCCGGCTGAAAGCCGGTCATCCGGCCCGCCATTACCCGGTTAGAGAATCAAACGTCATCAGAGGTGGGGGGGTAAAGCAACACAAACCGCATCAGAGATTGGCTATTTCGCGTTCCGCATAAAAGAACTGGTCATGTAGCCGGGCGTACTTGCCGCCCTGGCGCATCAGCTCAAAGTGGGAGCCGCTTTCGATAATCCGCCCGTGGTCGATCACGAGGATGCGATCCGCCTTCACCACCGTGCTGAGGCGGTGGGCCACGATGAACGTGGTGCGGCCCTCCAGCAGTCGTTCCATGGATCGCTGCACGGCCTGTTCGGTGGCGGTATCGACCGCGCTGGTGGCTTCGTCCAGCAGAACGATTCGCGGATCGGCCAGAAAGGCGCGCGTGAAGCAGATGAGCTGCCGTTGACCGACCGAAAGGTGGGCTCCCCGCTCGCCGACCCGGGTCTCAAAGCCTTCCTTCAGACACATGATCATGTCGTAACAGCCCAGGGCCCGGGCCGCCGCGTACACGTCGGCATCGCGGGCTTCCGGCCGGCCGAAGCGGATATTGTCCATGACCGTCCCGGTGAACAGGTAATTGTTCTGCAGCACGATGCCCATCTGCTTGTGCAGCGATTCGCCGGTGACGTAGCGGATGTCATGGCCATCCACCAGTACCCGGCCCAGGCGCGGCTGATAGAACCGGGCCAGCAGCGAGAGAATGGTGCTCTTGCCGCTGCCGGTGGCTCCGACAAGGGCGATCATCTCGCCCGGCTGGACCTCCAGGTTGAAGTCGACCAGCACGGAATGCCGGGGCTGGTATCCGAACGTGACGCCGTCAAACACCACATGCCCCCGGATACGCGGCAGTGGCACGGCGTTCGGCACGTCCTCAACTTCCGGCTCCGTATCCAGCAGGTTGAACACCCGCTCGGCACTGGCCATGCACTGCATGAGCTGATTGTAAAAGGCCCCCAGGGCCAGGATCGGGCCGATGAACCAGTCCCAGTAGAGGAAGGCGGCGACCCCCGAGCCCCCGCCAGAAATGCG
>JAAXZI010000242.1 GCA_012719955.1 Phycisphaerae bacterium
GCAAACTGATTGGGCTTGCGCAGGTATCCAGCTCCGCGAACAGCCCCGGCAAGGGCAGCGTGAATCCCGGCAGGACTGCGCCGCCGTCGAGGGTCTGGTTCTGATCCAGCGTTGAGGATTCCGCGGGGCCGGTAAAGACGGTCACTGTGCGGGCGTCGAGGTCTACCAGCCAGATCAGGCGGACGCCGGCCTCAAAATACTCCCGGCGCTTGCGCTCCATCTCGGCCTCGGTATTGCCCTCGCTGAGCACTTCGACGACCAGATCGGGGACCAAGTGAGGGACCGGCTCAGATGGTACACGCCCGCCGGGCAGGCGCTCGCGGGAGACGTAGGCCACGTCAGGGATGCGCACCTGGCCGGGGAACAACTGCATCATTCCATCGGCGCCGCTGACCAGGCCCAGTTTGCGGGGGACGACAAAGGCTCGCAGCGCAGCCAGGATTGCCCCGGCCAAGAGTGATTCTCGAAATCCTATCGCTTTCTCCACCAGCACGCCGTCAATCACTTCGCACAGCCGGTTCTCATGGGCCTCGATCGCGACCACGTCTGTCACCATTGCCTGGCCGGGCGGAGGATGGAGACGGACGCGCCGCGGCGGGATATCCCCGAGCCACTCCAGCAGATCGCCGAGCGTCCGGATTGGCGGAGAAGATGTGAGCAAAGTCGTCATCGTCACCTCGTGGTGTAGATCTATCTATTGTAGCCGCCAGCCGCCAAGGCGCCGACAGCCGGAGCACGCGAGGAGGCTATGTGTCCGTAAGCCTCTGACCCTACAAGCCTTGCGGCCTGTGTGGACAGGACAGGGGGTAGGGCGGGTCTTGACCTACCGCACGCGCGCATAAACCAAGAGGCTGGTCAAGAGCTGCCCCACGATGGCCGCCTTTTCCTGAACCCTGAACCCTCAACCCCGAACCCTTCGCCGACGCCGGTGTCGCTGCCGCCGGCATGGTAGAAGGTCTCTCCGTTCAGTTACGGGTATTTACTGAAGTCATGGGCATCCAGGGCGCGCGTTTTCTCGGGTTCGATGAGCGTTCGCCAGGGTTGGTTAGAGCAGGCCGTGCACGTGGCGCAGGAAAAGGAGACGAACTCGTCAAAAAGCCGGAGTTTCATTGGAATCTCCTGGAGATCGCCCAAAGGTGGCCATATAGATCCCTGAGGCTGGACGATAGCAGGGGTCCCATATCGATTGTCTTCGGCCGGATCCAGGGATGAGTTGAGCTGTAACCAGGCAGCGCGAGGGCAGGCGGCAAATCAAGATCGGCGGCCCTGCGTGCCCCCAGATCCTTCCAGGCGGGCAAGATGCCCGCCCTCCGAAGCTGAAAGCTGACTGCTGATAGCTGACCGCTGACCGCTGAAAGCTGCTACTCCATCGCCGCCTCATACATGGCCACGATGTTCTCCGGCGGCACCTCGGCCAGGATGTTATGCACTTGGCAGAAGACGAACCCGCCGCCGGGGGCGAAGGTGTCGATGTTCCGGCGGACGTGGTCCTTGACCTCCTGCGGGGTGCTGCGTGGCAGGATGGTTTGGGTGTCGCAGCCGCCGCCCCAGAAGGTGATGTCCTTGCCGAATTCCTTTTTGAGCCGGGCCGGCTCCATGTCCTTGGCGGCGATCTGGACCGGGTTGAGGATCTCGAAACCGGCCTCGATCAGATCGGGGATGAGCGGGTATACCCCGCCGCAGCAGTGCAGGAAGATCTTGATGTGCGGCTTGAGCCGCTTGATGTGCCGGGTGATGACCTGGTAGCGGGGTTTGAAGATCCGGCGGAACAACTCCGGCGAGAAGAACGGACCCTGCTGCGTGCCCAGATCATCTCCAAGCTGAATGACGTCCACATAGTCGCCGACGGCCGGCAGCAGCGCATCGAGCCCGGCGAGGTGCACTTCCACGAGCTTGTCCAGCAGAGCTTCGGCCTGGGCCGGCTCGGCCGCCAGGTCCACCAGGAAGTTGTCCATTCGCCGCAGGTACGAGGCCCACTCGAACAGGTTTGCACCGAAGGCGATCATAACCGCGCGGTCGTGGCGCTGGCGGAGGCCCTTGAGATGATCGCGCACCCGGGCGAGGTTCGCGTCGGTCAGGCCGGCCTCGTACATGGGCTCGGGCAGGGCCCCCCAGCACACCGACGCGCTCATGTCGCGGGTGATTTCCTGAAGGCGGTTCGCCCAATCGTCATCGCTGAACGGATGGATCGCCTGGCTGAAGTAGGTGCTGCCGGCAATCATGCGCGCGACTGGCCGGCCTTCGGCCGTGCAGGCATACCAATCGTCTCCCTTTCGGGTGAGGCCCACGTAGGCCGGCATCAGGCAGGGCGAGCCGTCCGGCAGCGTCCAATCCTGCCAACGGGTTCCGGGAAATTCCCGCCCGGCGTTGACGGCGTCGATCCTGAACTGATCGAGGTACCAGCTCTCGGGTTCGGCGAGCTGCTGGATCACGTCGAACACGCAGGTCTGTCCCGTGGTCACACCCAGGTGAGCCTTCAGGCGGTTGTAGGCGATGGCCTGGATGCCGGTGGAGCGCATGGCGCCACAATCGATGGGGACGCGGTCAGGTTCGTGGTGATTGAGGGCGGTCAGAACGCGCTCGCGAGAGGTCATGGGGTAAGCTCCTGATACGGCAGGAAGTATAAACCGCCGCCCGCGTGTGTGCCACTACATTCTTGAGCCGTGCGGAACATCCGAATTGTTCCCGCACGGCTCAAGAGCCGTGGCACACAAATCATGCTCCCGATTGTCTCACCACCGGGTACGGTCCTTCATGCTCACAGGAGCTCAACGGCAGGGCCTGAACCTTGCGGGAGCGACCGTTTTGTGGTACATAACTGGTTTGGATTTTTGCTGCTAGAGCCACATTGGCTGGGGAATGTGCCCCTTGGAACCCATTTCCACTGCCACAACCAAGCCGGTCGAGGTGCTGCTTCGCGTCCGCTACAGCGAGACGGACCAGATGGGCACTTTCTACAACTCGCGGGTGCTGGAATGGTTCGAGTGCGGCCGGACAGAGTGGCTGCGGGCCACCGGCTTGCCCTACGCGCAGATGGAGGCTCGTGGCGTGCTGCTGCCCGTAGTGGAGTCGCACGTTCAATACCTGGGTCGCGCCCGCTACGACGATCTGCTGCGGCTGACCGTCAGCGCCGCGATGGCCGGCCGGGCCACTCTCCGCTTCGACGTGAAGATCACCCATGCCTCCAGCGGAGCAGCGGTAGCGGCCGGGTACACCGTCCATGCCATTGTTGATTCCACCGGCAAGCCCATGCGGCCGCCGGCGTGGTTTTTGGAGGCCGTCGAAACAGGCGGCCGGACTGAGGAAAAAAACTCGTGAGCGAATCCTGCCGGATGCTGGTCAGTGGAAATGAGGCCATCGCCTTGGCGGCCCTCGATGGGGCTGTGGCCCTAGGCTCGGGTTATCCGGGCACCCCCTCGACCGAAATTCTCGAACAGTTCAGCGAACTGGGCGGCAACGCCCGCTGGGCCCCCAATGAAAAGGTGGCTTTGGAAGTGGCCATGGGCGTGGCTTTCGCCGGGGCCCGGGCCATCGTCACCATGAAGCATGTGGGCCTGAACGTGGCCGCCGATCCGTTGTTCACGGTGGCGTATAGCGGTGTGGATGGGGCGCTGGTGGTTGTTTCCGCTGACGACCCGGGCATGGCTTCCAGCCAGAACGAGCAGGATAACCGCCGCTTCGCGGTGGCCGCGGGCGTGCCCATGCTCGAACCGTCCGATTCGCAGGAAGCCTACGATTTCACGCTGGCCGCCATCGAGATTTCCGAGCGATGGCATACGCCGGTGTTGCTGCGGATGACCACGCGGGTCTGTCACTCCAAGACGATTCTGCGCGAACGCCGGCGGCTCGATGCCCCTGAGCCGAGATTCCGCCGTGACATCAAGGGCCGGGTCATGATTCCCGCCCACGCGCGCCCGGCCCATCGCCGTCTGCGGGCCAGGCTGGCCGAGATGCAGGCCTGGAACGAAACCTCGCCGCTTAACCGGCTTGAGCCGTGTGGCGCCGGCGTCTCGCCGATGCTTGGTGGGGGGCGTGCCTCCTGCACGCCTGAAGGCGGGCAAGATGCATGCTCCTTGCAAGGCGGGCAGGATGCCCGCCCTCCGAAGGAGGCTTGCCCCGCTGGTTCCAGGCTGGGCATTGTGACGTCCGGGGTCGCGTATATGCATGCCCGTGAGGCCGCCCCGGAGGCGAGCATCCTCAAGCTGGGGATGACCTACCCGCTGCCCATCGAGAAAATCCGGGCCTTTGCCAAGTCGGTGGATCGCTGTGTGGTCATCGAAGAGGGCGATCCGTACCTCGTCGAGCAACTGCGCACCGCCGGCATCGACGTTGAGGGCAAAGCCGAGCTCTTCCGCTTCGGCGAACTGGACGTCAAACGCGTCCGCCGCATCCTCGCCAATGAGGCGACCGATGAACCGCCGTTGCCGCCGGGCAAGCCGCCGGCGCTGTGTACGGCCTGCCCATACCGGCCGGTGTTCACCGCACTCCGTAAGCACGACTGCATCGTCTCCGGCGACATCGGCTGCTACACCCTGGGGGCCTTGCCGCCGCTGGAGGCCATGGATTCCCAGACGGTCATGGGAGCGTCGCTGGGCACCGGCCTGGGCCTGCGGCATGTCCTGCCGCCGGAGGAAGCCAGGCGGGTGGTCAGCGTCATCGGCGACAGCACTTTCATCCACAGCGGCATTACCGGGTTGGTGGAGATGGTGTACAACCCGCCGCCCACCGGACACGTGCTGGTGATTCTCGACAACGGCACGACGGCCATGACCGGCCGGCAGGAGCATCCGGGCACCGGCCGGACGCTGGACCACGCGCCGACCAACAAGGTCGTTCTCGAAGACCTGGTTCGCGCGGTGGGCATCCAGCGCGTTCACGTCGTCGATCCCGTGGCCGATCCGGCTGGCTTCGAGCGATTGCTGCTCGATTCGCTGGCCTCGAACGAACTGGCCGTGATCATCTCCCGCCGGCCGTGTATTCTGGCCGCGGGCAAGATCAAGGAATACGAACGCGCCGCCGCCGAGAAGTGCGGAGCGTGCAAGTAGATGGGCTTCCAGATGGAGAGATGCAAAGATGCGGCGATGGAGAGAATACGAACAGGCAAGTCTCTCCAGCTCTCACACTCTCTATCTTTGGCCGTAAAAAAAGGTACGATACACCCATGACCAATGGTGTCTCCAATGTAGTTTTCGCCGGCCTGGGCGGGCAGGGCGTGCTGAAGGGCGCTGACATTCTCGCCGACGCCGTGTTGCGGGCCGGCTTTGATGTGAAGAAGAGCGAAATCCACGGCATGTCCCAACGGGGCGGCTCGGTGACCAGCGATGTACGTTTTGGCGAGCGGGTGCTCAGCCCCATGGTGCCGGTCGGAGAGGCTGACTATGTGGTGGTGCTCTCGCCCGACCAGGTGGAGCGCAACCGCCCGTATCTCCGGGCCGGCGGCACGCTGATCACGCCGGACGCCGTACCGGCTGGCCTGAACCTGAACCCCAGGAGTCTCAACGTGGCTCTCCTGGGCGTGCTCAGTCGGTACCTGGATATTTCCGAAGATCACTGGCATGCGGCCATCAGGGCCAATCTGCCGGAGAAGGCACACGAGGCGAATCTTGCCGCATTCAAAGCAACCAGAGGATGCGGAGAGAGCGGAAAGTAATTGAACCGCGGAGACACAGAGGCGCAGAGAGTGCCAGAAAAGAAATAAGAGGAATTCTTCTCCGCGTCTCCGCGGCAAAAGAAGGTGGACTATGACTCAATCCTGGAACGACGGTGATTGCTCCTTCGATCCGGTCAGCGCTCCTGACTTCCTGCCAGGCGATCAGCTCCGCGCCCTGCAGCTTCAGCGGCTCAAGTCCGTGGTCAATTGGGCTTATCCGCGGGTGGAGCTCTATCGGAAACGCATGGAAGAGACCGGCCTGACCCCCGGCGACATCCGCTCGCTGGACGACGTTCGCCGGCTGCCCTTCACCACCAAGAAGGATTTGATCGATACCTATCCCTTCGGCCTGTTCGCCAGCAGCATGTCGGACATCGTCCGGCTGCACGCTTCCAGCGGCACCACCGGCCGGCCCATCGTCGTGGCCTACACCCAGGAGGACATCTCCGTCTGGGCCGAGGTCATGCACCGCTCTTTTGCGGCCTGCGGCCTGCACCGCGGGGACATCATCCAGAACGCCTATGGCTACGGCCTGTTCACCGGCGGGCTCGGGGCCCACTATGGGGCCGAGGCCCTGGGCGCCACGGTCATTCCCATGTCCGGCGGCAACAGCGACCGCCAGATCATGGTTATGAGAGATTTCGGCGTCACCGCGATCTGTTGTACGCCGAGTTATTTCATCCACCTGATCGAGCGAGCCGGTGAGTTGGGCGTGGACGTCAAGAAGCTGCCCATCCGGGCGGGCGTCTTCGGAGCCGAGCCCTGGACCGAGGGCATGCGCCGCCGCATCCAGGCCGAGAGCAACATCAAGGCCTACGATATCTACGGCCTGTCCGAGATCATCGGCCCCGGCGTCGGGATCGAATGCTGCCACCAGGACGGCCTGCACATCTTCGAGGATCATTTCCTCGTGGAGATCATCGATCCGGCCAGCGACCGGCCCTGCAAGGACGGCGAGGAGGGCGAACTGGTGCTCACCACGCTGAGCAAGCGGGCCATGCCCATCCTGCGCTACCGCACGCACGACATCACCGCCATCATCCCGGAGCCCTGCAAGTGCGGCCGGACCATCCGGCGGATTCAGCGGATTGCCCGGCGCAGCGACGACATGTTCATCATCCGCGGCGTCAACGTGTTCCCGTCACAGATCGAGACGGCCCTGCTGGCCGCGGAGGGAACGCTGCCGCACTACCAGATCACGCTTACACGGGACAAAGGCCTGGATCAGATCGAGGTCCAGGTAGAGGTGACGCCCGATTTGTTCGGCGACAAGATCGGAGCACTGGAGGGTTTGCAGAACAAGCTCGAAAGCTCGCTGGAACGGACCCTGGGCCTGCGGGCGGACGTCCGCCTCGTGGAGCCGCACACGCTCGCCCGCAGCGAGGGCAAGGCCCGGCGGGTCAAGGACCTGCGGAATTTGTAGCATCGAGAATGTCTAATGCCCAAATCCTAATGTCTGATGAAGTCCCAATGACGAAATGTCTAATGACCAAACGGCGTTGGCTCTAAATTAGGCATTGGTGCTTAGTCATTCTTTAGACATTGGTCATTAGGCATTAGTCATTCATTGGAGCCACACGATGAAACTGCACCAACTCTCGCTCTTCCTGGAAAACCGCCCCGGCCATCTGATCGCCCCCTGCAAGGCCCTGGCCGAGGCGGGGATCAACATCCTCACGCTCTCAGTGGCCGATACCCAGCGTTTCGGGATCCTCCGGTTCGTGGTCCGCGACTGGGAGAAGGCCAAGGCCGTGCTCACCGAGCGGGGCCACGTCGTGAACGTCACCGAGGTGGTGGCCGTCGAGGTCACCGACCGGCCCGGCGGGCTGGTCGAGATCCTGGAGACCATCGGCGCCGCCGGGGTCAACGTCGACTACATGTACGCCTTCACGTTCAAACGCGGCGAGCGCGGCGCCCTGCTCTTCCGTTTCGACGATACCGACCGGGGCATTGCCGCCCTGAAGGCCAAAGGTATCGGCGTGCTGGGGTGCGAGGAGCTGTACCGCCTGCTGGAAGCCAAGTGACGGGTTTGAACGGGAGAAAACAGAGCGAATCGGGGGGAAAATCTCTGTTACCTCCTGTTCAAATCATATTTTCCGCGGCGACCCCACGCGAAGGTGCGACCGCCAGACACACGATCTGTGTGCCACCGATGTGTACGATGGCTGTGTGCCACGGCTCTTGAGCCGTGCTGGACTGCTTCGGGTATACCGCACCGCTCAAGAGCAGTGGCACACACGGACAGCGGTGCAGACGGACAGTGGCACACACAGTGCGGCGGCGGGCCCCGGGGCGTATCGCAGGGTCGCCCACGCTCCTGCCGACCTCCAAGGTTCGCACCCTGCACGGCTGGCATCCCGAGCCGGTTTCCGATAAGCTGAACGTCGATCTAACCAAGGAGGTTGAGCTATGGAAAAACGCATCACACGACGACGATTTGGAGCCGGGATTGCGGCAGTGGGCGCGGCGGTGGCGGCCCGGCCGGCACTGGGTACCCTGGGGGCCAACGAGCGCATCCGGCTGGGCATCATCGGCGTGGGTAATCGTGGCGACCAGATGATAGACGCCTTCATAAAGCACGCCGACTGCGAGTTCACCGCCATCTGCGACGTCTACGAGCCCTACATCGAATTTGCCAAGCAGAAGGTCGGCGGCAACCCGTTCACCACCGGCGATTACCGCAAGGTTCTGGACCGCAAAGATGTGGACGCCGTCGTGATCGCCACGCCCGACCACTGGCATGCCCTCCAGTTCATCGACGCCTGCAAGGCTGGCAAGGACATATACGTCGAGAAGCCGCTTTCGCTGGTCGTGGCCGAAGGGCGCAAGATGGTCGAGGCGGCCAAGAAGTACGACCGCATCACCCAGATGGGCACGCAGCGGCGCTCGGCCCCGGTTTGCCGACGAATTGCCGAACTGGTGCAGTCCGGGGCGCTCGGCAAGGTGATGGCCGCCCGGTGCGTCCACATCAGCAATGAGTATCCCATGGGCATGGGTCGCGTGCCCGACAGCGATCCGCCGCCCGGCCTCGACTGGGACATGTGGCTGGGGCCCGCGCCCAAGGTTCCCTACAACGAGAACCGCTGCTTCTACAAGTTTCGCTGGTTCCGCAGCTACTCCGGCGGGCAGGTCACCAACATGGCCACGCACTATATCGACATGCTGCACATGGCCCTGGGCGAACCGTCACCCCTCGGCGTCTTCGCCGGCGGCGGACGTTACGTGCTCGACGACGGCCGCGAGATCCCCGATACCATGGAGGTCGTCTGGGAATATCCCGGCCTGATGATCAACTACACCCAATACAACGCCAACCGCGCGCCCGTCTCCAGCGTCAAGGGCCGCAACGCCGAGGTCGAAATCCGCGGCACGGAGGGAACTCTCTACTACGCCGGCGGGCGAATTGAGATCGTGCCGGAGGATGTCCGGCTCGAACCCCTGCCCGCGCTGGATCCGCGCAAACGCCAGGAGAACGCCCGTCAGGCCCGGGCCATCAGGCCCGCCCGCGAACCCCTGGTCGAGACCGGCCGGCTGGATCCGGCCGATCACGCGCGCAATTTCCTGGACTGCGTGAAGACCCGCAAGCCGTGCCATTGCCCGGTGGAACTCGGTCATCGCTCGACGGCCGCCACGTTGCTGGCCAACCTGGCCTACGACCGCAAGCGCTACCTCGCCTGGGACGCCGAGAAGGAGCAGATCACCAACGATCCCGAGGCCAACAAGCTGCTCTCGTACGAGTATCGCGCGCCGTGGAAACTGGAGTTGTAGTGAAGCGAGCAGTGAAGCGGCTGGCCGGCGAGTAATTGTCCGGCCAACGGCACAGAACTTGGCCGCTGTGGCGAAAGCGGCCGGTACAGAGCCCGGCCGCTACGGCGGGAACGGTTCGGCGACGAACGGCCGGTGCGGAGCCCGGCGGCTACAGGTGGCGCGAAATGTCCCCGCTGAATGGCTGTGCGCGATAGCGAGGCAGCCAGGCGTCTGTTTGTGTGCCACGGCTCTTGAGCCGTGTTGCGGTGGCACCGGCATATCGGAGGGCGGGCATCTTGCCCGCCTTTCTGAGCCCGAACGGGGGGCGGGCATTTTGCCCGCCTTTTTGCATCCGAACGGCGGTGCCCATTTTGTCCGGCAAACGGCACGGAACCTGACCGCTATGGCGAAAACGGCCGGTACAGAGCCCGGCCGCTACGGCGGGAACGATTCGGCGGCGAACGGCCGGTACGGAGCCCGGCCGTTACAACGGGAACGGTTCGGTGCCGAACGGCCGGTGCGGAGCCCGGCCGCTACGCAATTGTGGGGGAGCGGCCGGTCATCCAGCCTTCGCCCGGCGGCCGGCCGGTCGCGTTGTCGCCGCAGGTGGCTGTGACGCATCCTGCGGGTAGTTCGGGCTCAGTAATATGTTCTGACGCTTCATCTGGAGCCTGCCGTCTTTGACATAGGGCTCACCTCGCTCACCAAGATGCCTTTCCAGCCGGTGCCGCCAGGTTTCCAGCGTCTCCCGGTGGGCCGGATGGGGGGCGAGGTCGGTCAGTTCGTGGGGATCGTTCTGGAGGTCGAAGAGCTGTTCCTGGCCGGTGTGGGCATGGAGGATGTATTTCCATTGGCCGTCGGTTAGGGCGTTCCACCAGCCGGAGCCGCGATAAGACTGGCTGTGCTCCAGATCGATGTAAGGACGCCAGGCGGGCGAGACGCCCGCCTCCCCGTGTGACGTGCCCCCGGCCTTGCCGTGCAGCAGGTTGAGCAAACTCCGGCCATCGAAGGGGGCCGATTCCCTCGCTTGCGCTTCGGGCTCAGCGATGCCCGCCGCTTCGAGGAACGTCGGCAGGATGTCGCGCAGTTCCACGGGTTCGGCGCGAACCTGGCCGCGCGGGGCGTCACGGGTGGCGGCCAGGCTAGCCGGCCAGCGGACCAGCAGGGGGATGCGGGCCGAGCCCTCGTAGGCATAGGTCTTGCGCCACAGATGGTGGTCGCCGAGCATGTCCCCGTGATCCGATGTGAACAGAATCAGCGTGTTCTCCAGCAGGCCGCGCTTGGCCAGTACGGCCAGGATCCGGCCGATCTGCTCGTCGATGAAGCTGATATTGCCGTAGTAGGCCCGGCGGGCGGCCCGCACGATATCCGGCCCGAGGTTGCCGTGCCAGGGGGCGTTATCCTGCGGATCGACCTGAACGTCGTGCCGGCCGGCCCAGTCGCCGATCGCCGCCGGCGGCACCTCCGCGTCTGCGTACACCTTCAGGAACCGCTCCGGTGGGTCGTAGGGGCTGTGCGGCCGGGCGAAAGAGACCATCAGAAAGAAGGGTTCGCTGCCCCGGTATTCCTTCAGGAAGCGCACGGCCACGTCGCCCGTCCAGCGCGTGGGGTGCAGTTCTTCGGGCAGCTTGTAGGCCCCCGCGCGGTAATCGTTGAAGCCGATGCCCGTCGCGTCGGGATCCAGCGTGGGGGCCATCGAGTAGAACCAGCTTCGATAGTCGCTGCGAAAGTCGGGAGACTCCGCCCGGCGGGACTCATCCAGCAGGGCGAAGTGGAAGCCGTGCAGGTTGCGCTGGGGGGAGTAGTGCAGCTTGCCGACGGCCATGGTGTAGTATCCGGCGTCGCGCAGCATCTGCTGCATCTCGCGAGGGTATTTTGGGGCAACGCGATGGTAGCCGAGCATGCCGTGCCGCCACGGCGAGAGGCCGGTAAGCAAGGCCGCCCGCGCCGGCGTGCAGGAGGGCGTGGAACTGTACGCACACCGAAACCGCGCCCCCTCGGTCGCAAGGCGGTCCAGGTGGGGCGTACGGATGACGGAGTTGCCGTCCACCCCAAGACAGTCGCCGCGCATCTGGTCGGCCATGAGCAGGAGGATGTTGGGGCGGGAGGCGGCGTAAGTGGGAGCGGACAGGATCAGGCAAACCAATGTGGCGGTGAGGGGAAGAAGCGGGGACGATGTTCGCACTGGGGTACTCCTTTCAAGAGTTGATTGCCTTTCAAGGCCACGGCCGCCGGCGGTGCGATTTGAAAAGCTCCGAGCGGCTCGCCGTTCTTCCTCGCCCATTCGATCTATTGCCGGTTGCTTTTCCGCGGCTCTGTCCTGGGGCTGATTCTCTCTCCAGGATTTCTGACGAAAATGGAACTCTGTTGCCGGGCGCCAGTATACCCGCTGCCGGCTCTGGGCGGCGCCATGTGCAGTTCCTCCGACAACGCGAGGGTGTCTGAAACGCGAACACGCAGCAATTGCCGGTCGGAATATGAGTCCCGAAGGCCTTACTGAAGCAGCAGTGGCGAACGGGAAGCATCATCCATCCTGAACCCACAACCCTGTGCCCTGAACTCCAGATCCTGAACCCCGAACCCTGAACCCTCCTTCCGTCCCGCAAGCCCTTGCGGGGAGGGCCAATCGCGCGTAGGGTGTCAGCATTAGCCCGGCCGGCGCCTGGCGGCACGGCCCGGAAGAGGATTTCCTTTCTTCATTTGAGTCGGAGGCTTGTTATGGGCAGCAAGGTGTCACGTCGTTCTTTTCTCCGGACTTCAGCCGTCGGTGCGTCCGCGGTGGCGCTGGCTTCGGCAGGCAGTGCCCGCGGGTTCGCCGCTAACGAAAAAGTCCAGCTCGGCTGGATCGGTTACGGCGGGCGGGCCACCGGGTTGATGCAGAAAATCCTCAAGAGCTGCCCGGACGCGCGCATCGCGGCCATCTGCGATCTCAAGCCGAATCGCATCGAGGCCGGTCAGAAAGATGCCGAGCGTGACAAGCCCAGGGGCTACACCGACCTCCGCGAGATGATGGACAAGGAAAAGCTCGACGGCATCCTCGTGGTCACCGAGCCGAACAAGCACGCCGAGACGGTGATTCCGGTGCTGGAGCGCAACATTCACTGCTTCGCCGAGAAGCCGATGGACATTACCGTCGAGGCCTGTGATGCGATTACCGTTGCGGCCCGCAAATCCAAGGGCATCTATCAGATCGGTACGCAACGCCGGTATCACCCGACGTACATCAAGGCCATGAAGGCCATCCATGACGGGCTGATGGGGCGGGTCACTTTCATGCAGGGGGGCTGGCATTGGTCGAGCGATCCGTCCGGCGCGCCGGTGGCCCGCGACGGCGGCCGGCTCATCGAACAGGCCAGCCATCACATGGACGTCATGTCCTGGGTCATGAAGAACCAGCACCCGACCACCTGCGTGGCCATGGCCTTCCAGGACCAGTCGCTCGTGCCGGGCTCGCAGCTTAACAACCCCAACGAATTCTCCGAGACCAAGTCCGCCACCATCTTCAAGTTCCCCGACGGCGTTCTGTTCTCGTATACGCACCTGTGGGTCCTGCCGGGCAAGTACGATGAGGAAATCCTGCTGGCCTTCGGTCAGAAGGGGGGCATGGACTTCAACGAAGGTCTCTACACCGGCCGGGACGAGAAAGAGCAGCGTTTCGGCCCCAGGATCGGCAAGGGCTGGGACGAGGGCAGCACTGAGGAACTGATCGATTTCGTGGACAACATCAAGACCGGCGGCAAGCGCGTCCCCAACGCCAACGTCGAGACCGGGCGGATCTGCTCGCTCATGTGCATCATGGGGCGCATGGCCATGGTCAACAAGGCCAAGAACGCCTATGAGCCCAGCGTGGTCAAGTGGGAGGATCTCAAGTCGACCACCGATCTGCCGGCCAAGGCGTAGTGACGAGCCGGGAACTGAAAACTGAGAACTGAGAACTGAGAACTCAAAACTGAGAACTCAGAACTGAGAACGGCTGGTGCGAGAATTCTCTCTCGCACCAGCTTCGTTCGCAATGCGCTTCCCGCGAAGGTGAAACCATGAGGCGAATGTGCAGCCTGTTGACCGGGTGTTTGTGGCTGGGGGTCGTGGTTCAGCCGCTTTTGGCCCAGACGGAGAATCTCAAACGCGCGACGGCTACTCAGCCCGCACGGTCCGTCGCCGAACGGGCCTCGTGCTCCACGCTGTGCTTGAACGCGGCGAAGCATCCGGCCGAGGCGGCGTTCAAGACCATCGCCGAGATGGGCTACCGCTACATCGACCTGTCGGCTCTAAGTTTCTGCCGGCACATCGACGTGCGCGCCCTGCTGGAGGATTTCGACAGGGAGACCGCCCGGGTGGAGGCCGCCCTGAAGGCCAACAAACTGGGCGTCTCAAACCTCACGTACGACTCATTCCACGGCCGGCCGTTCGACCAATTCAAGAAAGAGTTCGAGGCCCTGGCGAAATTCGCGGCGCACGTCAGGGCGCCGGTAATCAACCTGATGGCGCCCCCGGCCAAGGCGAACCGGGACGAGGCCGTCGAAAAACTCAAGGAGCTCGTGGCCATCGCCAGGCGGCACGGCGTCATTCTGACCGTTGAGACGCACGCCGGGCAACTCACCGAACTGCCGGCCGACGCCCTCTGGCTGTGCAGGCAGGTGCCCGGCCTGGGGCTGACCCTGGACCCCAGCCATTACTATGCCGGCCCCCACCAGGGCAAGCCCTTCGATGAACTCTACCCCTACGTGAAAGGCACCGGCTTCCGGGCCGGAGGCATGAGCTGGGACACCATCCAGTCGCCGTGGGGCACCGGGCCGATTGATTTCGCAAAGATCGTGCGCGACCTAGAAAAGGCCGGGTACCAGGGTTACTACGTGAGCGAGTACCTGGACGGGTTCCAGGGACGCGACGCAGTGGCGGAATCGAAGAAGTTTCTGGAGTGGATCAAGTCGCTGCAGCGCCGTCAGTGATCGCGGGCGGTCACGACTTTCCGACCACGTCCGCCGCGGAGGCTCCGGCGAAACGGGCTTTGACGGGATTGCGGCCGGCCCGCCGGTCGCTTTGAACGGCGGGGCGTGCCAGAACCTTTTGGGAGCTACCCGGCTGCTCCAGGGAGCTTCTTCGGCACATGTGCACGTTGCAACCGAACAGCCCTTTGCACTTCTGGCACACGGAACGCCTCCTTGGATGCGGTCGGGTACTGGCAAATGCCGCAAAATAATCGTGCGCGAATATGCGACACTAAGCCGTGGACTTCCTGCCGCACGGCTGCGCGGTATCGGAAGCGTCGCAAGATCGCGCACCGTCCTCTATTCCATAGGTAGTGAAATACACTGCATAAGTCAAGCCCATGTGGACTTATTGTGTGCGGGCTGTTGAATAAGGAATGCTTCTTTGTGCGCAAAGCCCGGAGACGGCGCACGTTATGTGCGGCCGTCTCCTGTTGTGCGAGGCAGATCAGCAGCATTCCGACCGGTCGCCTGGTCGGCGGGCTCGCGGCCGGTGCCGTGCAAGTGTCGGAGGAGCTACTTTCGTGGGGTGGCCGTCGCCAGCGTGGCATGGCCTTGCGTCGGCGTGGTCTTGGTTACGTGAGTGGTTTCGCCGCAGCAGGCCGGCTCCGCCGGTCTGTAGATCCTGACGGTGCTGGTAGGACAGACCGGCGTGACTTCGGCTACCCACCGATAGCGGGTGCGATTGGTCCACTCGGTGTAGCGGGTGCGGACAACCCTGCAGGGGTTGCAGGGATCACGCCGGCAAACCGTGCGGACGCGGGCCACCGGCTGGCATTCGCGCACCAGCCGGTAGGTAGTTCGCACCGGGCAGTCGCAGGTCTGAGCCGTGGGATAGACCCTGATTTCCCCCGGGCAGGCGCTGGTCTCCGCCGGGCAGGCTGCGCAAGGCGAGCCCGTTGGGCAGGGCGATTCGCTGCGTGCTTCGCCGCCGCCGGGGCACGGTTGCCCGGGCCGGCATGGTGAACTGGGAGTGGTGGACACCTGCGTGACCTGGACGTCGGTGTTCTGTGCGCTGCTCTGAATCTCCACTGATTCACCGCAACAGGCACGGTCGGCCCAGGCGGATGCGGGCGAGATCATGAATCCCGCAACTGCCAGGCAAAGGGTGAACCTCTTCATAGGTGGCTCCTGAATAGAGAAGTACTTGTCGGTCAAGCCGTAGAGGCAAACACCTCTACAGGCGCCTGGTGCTTATGATGGAGCTTGTGTTGTCCCCCGTCCCGGATGGTCGTTCCCCGAAGTGACCGGATTGCCCCGTGTCGAAAAGTGCCATGGATATCCGACCTGTTCGATACTATGCGGCGATGGCCGTCTGGTCCAGAGTGTTGCTTTCGGCGCGGGGCGCGGATGAATGTCTCTTCAGACGCGAATCGCGGACGGTCATGTGGACATCCGCGGCGACCTCAGGTCGTGTGCGAGTTGTGGCGGGGAAAACTGACCGTGAAGATGGTGCCGGTCTGGGGGGTGGAAGTAAATGCAACCTTGCCGTGCAGGTATCGTTCTGTCAGCAGCTTGATGCTGTAGGTGCCCAGGCCGCGGCCGGGCCCCTTGGTGGAGAAGGAGCGCTGGAAGACCTGCAATTGAACCTCGCGGGGCATGGCTCCCTGGTTGTGTACCCAGAACTCAACCTGCTCGTTGTTGGCTCGGCATCCGATGGTTACCGTGCCGCCTGGCGGAGAGGCTTCCAAAGCGTTCTTGAGCATGTTGCCCAGAATGCGGGTCAGCAGAAGCTTGTCGCTCAGGAAGGTGACCCGGGCCGCGGCGGAATGAAGTTGAAGCTTGCGGTCCTGGGCCACTTCCAGGCAGCGGGCAGACTCAATCACGTCGGTCAGCGCTTGCGCCGTATCCACCGGCTCCCAGCGAACGGTGAGATCCTGGGTTTCAGCCAGGCTCAGATCGCGATGCGAGCGAATCTCCTCCGCCAGCTCGCGAACCAGCCGGGCAATCAGCCGGCTTATCTCGGGAATCTCGTTCTGCGGGACGCGGGTCAGGAGCTCGGCATAACCCATCACCCCGGCGGTCATGTTCAGCAGGTCGTGGAAGAAAACCCGTTCGAGCACCCGCCGGCGCTTCTCGTGGCTGATGTCGGTCAGGGTCAGAACGGTGAACATCTCGCCGTCCAGTCTGAAGGGGGTGGAAGTGGCCCGCAGATCCAGGGCCGTCCCGGTGTTCTGGATGATACGGCATTCCTGGACGGTTTCGATTCCATCCTGGCAAAGCGAGATGGCGCGGGCGGCCCCGCAGGCCTCGCAGGCTTCCGTTTTGCCGCAGCCCGGGCCATGATCCCAGGCGTGTTCGCAATCCAGAACATCGCCGGGACGCAGGCCGAGCACACAGTCGAGCTCGACGCAGCCGAGCAGATTAAGCAGCGTGCGGTTGGCAAAAACGATCTCTCGTTGCCTGTTGAGGATGAGCAGGGGATGTGGCAGGGCGTTGAATAGCTGGCATACTTCGCCCATGGCCTGAAAGCGGGCGGCCTGCTGGCGGACCGTTTCGTCAGCCGCCTCGGCACGACGCTCAAGTATCCTTATATGCAGGCTGGGCAGAGCCACACAACGCTCCCGGGTCGAACTTGTCGAGTTAGCTTCTTTTCACTTACTCCTATTCTACAGTTTTGCCGTCCGATTCCAAGAGGGAATGTCGTCCCCTTTTTGACGGCAGCTTTTCCCTCATGGTACTACGACCGGCAGAGCGGCAGGGTCGGTTTGCTCCTCATGAACGCCGAAAACCGCCAGCATCCCGGCACAGAACTCGGGCAGGTCGTCGGGACCTCTGCTGGAGACGAAGTTGCGGTCGCGAACGCAGGGGGCATCCTGCCAGATCGCCCCGGCATTGATGAGATCATCTTTAATCCCCGGCGAGCCGGTGACGTGGACGCCGTTGTACACGCCGGCGGAGATCGGGATCCAGCCGCCGTGGCAGATGGCGGCCACGAGCTTGGCTGCCTGGGCGAACTCGCGGACCAGTCGCAGCACGCACGGATCGCGGCGAAGCCGGTCGGGCATCCAGCCGCCCGGGATGACCACCCCGTCGAAATCCGAGGAGCTCAGATCCTGAATCGCGATTTCGCTCGGGCAGGGATACCCGTGCTTGCCCCGGTAGCTCCGCCCGGCTTCGGGGCCGGCCACGGTCACGAGCGCGCCCGCCTCCCGAAGCCGAAGCCGGGGATACCACAGTTCCAGATCTTCATAGTCGTCGGCCACGAAGATCAGAAAACGTCGATTACAGAGGGGACCCACGCAAGCCATAGCACCATCCTCCCCGTGAAAGCCGCAGCCGAAATGGGCTCCTGATTCTATTCGCTTCCCCATTCCCCTGGTCACTGTCGATGGCGCAGTTCGCCCGAAGAATTTTGATTCGACTATGACGGCAGGGGTTTTGCGGAGAATAATGGGATGGTTCAGTTGCGAGATGCCAGGGCACACGCCGGAAGCGTTGACGATCAATCGCGCGGGAGCCCACTACGAATTTCCAGGGCTTTTTCTGATTGGCGCGCGGATGTGCCCGCTGCTCTAAGACACGGCTGCATACACAGTTCAGCGCAGCAGGCCTCGCCCGGTGGCCGCAACAGCGGCAGAGGGTAAAACCGGCTGGACCAGGCTTCGTCTTGTGAATTTGCCAGGACGGCTCGTTTTCGATTCCCAAGCAGATTTTCATCGTTTTTGCCACGCCACGCTGGCGGTCTGCGCCAGGGGCGTGGTGTGTGAACTGCCCGCCGGCGATTTGACGGCAACCGGGTTTCATCCTGGCGCGGTGCTGCGAACGGCTGGATTGAACAACGTAACACCGGTTGGTTTCAAAGCTTGCACAGAATTTCCGGGTGCGGCTGACGGGGACGGAGTCTGCCTGCTGCAGGTTTAAGGTGAGAAGAATCCGGCCTGTTCTTGATTGGCCCGGAGGCATAGGGTAAACTCCTGTGTGGCATGTGAGGCTGAGCTGCAGACAGATTTCAGTTCTCTTGCTACCCCGGGGGAGGGAACTGCATTTCCTTCGGAACAAAGCATGCTGGGCCTGCGGGAAGAGACGCCTTTTAGATTCCCAGTAGTCATTTGCAAGCGTTTAGACGAGGGGCTGTCACGTTGAAAGGGGATGGCCGTTCTGTATTGGCCTGTATTGGCGCGGTAACGCCAAAGGATTGCCGGGGCTGGTGGGGGGGCCATGCGTTGAACGCAATGGTCTGCCAGGCCGGGTGGATAACGGGAGCGCTGTGGGGTATTCGCGAGGAGTCAAGGAATGACACGGGGCGAGACGAATGGAACGAAGTTGACCGCTGATGATCCGGGTGGCAAGGAGGGTAGTGGGGTTCCAGGAGGGGAAGCGAGTGTGGAAGGGGTGGTATTAGCCGGTGTTCATGCATGGGGCGAGTGCGTTCTGGAAAGCGTGTTATGCCGGCCGCTGTTCCCGGTGGCGGGTTATCCGCTGATTGGGCACACACTGAACTGGCTGCGCGAGGGGGGTATCCGAAAGATCAGCATTTGCGCCAATAGCGACACGAGCACACTTCGAAGACATCTGGGGGGCGGGCCAACCTCGGCTCTGGAGTTGCACTACTACGAAGACAAAATGCCGCGTGGTCCGGCCGGCTGCGCGCGGGATGCGATGATCAACAGCGGTGCGGACACCTTCGTGGTGGTGGAAGGCACGATTCTGCCGCAGGTCAATATTGCCGAGCTGCTGGCCGCGCACCGGAGTTCGGGCGCGGTCTTGACCGTGGTGGTGACGGATCGCGAGCCGGGCCGGCGCGGTTGCGAAACGCCCCAGGCGGAGCGGCTGGAACCGGTGGGCGTGTATGTCTTTTCAGCGGCGGCGCTGGAGCACGTGTCGCCCCGGGGTTACCAGGACATCAAGGAGACGCTGGTCCCGCTGCTGTACGGCAAGGGGCTGCGACTGCGCACTTACACCGTGAGCAGCGCCCAGGCGCCCCGGGTAACCAATGCCGCCTCGTACATGGCGATGAGCAAGTGGGCGGTGGAGCGTCTGGCGGTGGAGGGATCCACGCCGGAGGGTTACGTGAAAATCCAGGAGGCGCTGATCCATGAGTCGGCCCGGTTGCACGCCAGCGCGCGGTTCGTCGGGCCGGTGTTGATCGGGCCGCATTGCCGGATCGACGAGGACGCGATGGTGATCGGCCCGACCTCGGTGGGAGCCGGCTGTGTGATCGGGCGCCAGGCGGTGGTGAGCCGATCGGTGTTGTGGACCGCGTGCCAGGTGGGGGCGGGTGCGGTCCTGGACCAGTGCATCCTGACGGATGCCGCCGCTGTCCAGGACGAGATGGTCATGCGCGAGATGGTGTGTCTGGCCCGGCCCCGTCGATGGAACTGGACGGAACGCCTTCGGGCCTGGCCGTGGGGTACCAGGAGCCGGACGACGGTGACGTATGTTCCCGCCGCTGTCCCGGCAATGCCTGTGGTGGGCAAGGCCAGGTCTCCGAATGTGGTTGTCAAATCCGACCTCAAGCGGATGGCCGCCTCATCGGCGGTGCACGGCGCGAGAGAAGGAGATTGCTGATGTTGGAGCCCGGTGGGCCCGAAACTCGGGGGAATTCAAGCGGGTCGGGAGAGATCGTTCCCGCTTCGGGGCGCGGCGAAATGCCGGCCGTCCCGACGCCGGTGGAAGTGATCCCCTACACCGATGCGCCCGTGGCGTCCAACCCCGGTTACACTCTGCTGGCCGGGTTGTTGCGTCGCAAGTGGCTGATTCTGAGCATTTTCTTTCTGATCTCAGCGGCGACCATTCCGTTCATCTGGATCATCGTGAAACCGCAGTACCGTTCCACGGCCGTGCTACGGGTGGAACCGGTGGTGCCCAGGCTGATCTTCGAGAGCAAGGACGACAATACCGGCCTGTACGCGAATTATCTCAACACGGAAGTGGGTACCATTCGAAGCCCCAAGGTGCTGTCGCGGGTGCTGGATCGTCCGCGAATTCAATCCACTTTCTGGTATCGGGAGGAAGGCAGGAAGATCACCGGGGGCCAGGCCCCGGCCCAGGAGCGGCTGCCGGAAGACTTGAGCGTGCTGCCGCGTCCCCAGACGTACTTCATCGATATTTCGATGTACACGCAGAAGCCTGAAGAAGCCAAGCTGATCGTGGACGCGGTGGCGGATGCGTATCTGCAGTTCAATGAAGAGACGCGCAATGACGAACGAGCCCGCGCCCTGGACACCCTCCGGCAGGAGCGCGACGCCCTGGATCTGCATATCCGGGGCAAGATCCAGCAGATGCACCAGGAAGCCCGGCGGGTGGGGACGATCGACACCATCGAACTCAGATCGAAGTGGAGGACGCAGTTGAGCGAGCTCGAGGCCAGGCGGAACACGCTGGACCTCGAGATCAGGACGTTGTCCGACAAGATTGAATCGCTGACTCGTTCCAGCGGCCCGGCTTCGGAAACGCAACCGGCCGATTCACCGTTCTTCGCCTCGGACCCGGAATGGCGGCGTTTGAACCTGGAGGCCAAGGCGGCCCGCAACCGCCTGGAGACCGCCCGGCTCCAGTTCGGCGAGCGCAGCACCCGGATCCGGGAGCTCAAGATGGTAGTGGCCCATGCCGAGGCCCAGCTCCGGGATCGCGAACAGCAGATCCAGGAGGAACTGGAGCGGGGCGGCTCCACGGGGCAGGCCATCGCCGCGATCAACGATCCCAAGAGCCTTGCGGAGCTCAAGCGGCTCAGGGAGATGGAACTTGGCTACTATGACGAAATGGTGGACAAGCTCCAGAAGCGGGTTGATGAGGCCGGCACGGTGGCCATGAAGGTGGCCGATTACGAGCAGGAAATCAACCATCTCAAGGATCTGTACCAGGAATATCAACGGCGGATCGAGGTGCTGGAGAGCGAGATCAAGGCCCCGGCCCGCGTAAACATCATGTCCTACGGGACGACGTCCTCCCAGCCGGATCGAGACCGGCGATTCCTGTTCACGGCGATGGCCCTGATGGGCGCGATGGCCCTGGGGTTGTCGGTCGGCTATCTGCGGGTCACTACCGACCGCAGAATCCACGAATTGAGCGAAGTCAGCGCGACCTCGCCGGGGCCGTTCCTGGGCAAGCTGCCGAGGGTACATCCCGGCAGTCTGCCGCCCGACCTGGGGGGCACGGAAATGGTCTTGAGATCTCCCTCGCGGGCGGATCGCGCACGCTATGCACTGATGGAAAGCATCCGCATGGTCCGGACCTCGCTGCTGGAGCGGGTGGCCCGCACCGGCGAGAAGGTTCTGCTGATCACCAGTTCGCAGTCGGAGAGCGGTAAATCGAGCGTGGCGGTGCTGCTGGCCAGGTCGCTGGCGATGATCGGCAAGCGCGTACTGCTGGTCGAAGGCGATCTGCGCCGTCCAACGCTGGCTCAGCGGCTTTCGATCGAAACCACGCACGGACTTGCCGAGGTCCTGACCGGCCGGGTCACCGACTCCGAAGCCATCGATGGTTCGCACCATCTCGCCTTTGATGTGATCGCGGCGGGCGACATTCCCGAGGATTTCGACCTGGAATTGCTGTCCAACGGCGCCTTCAGCGGTTGCGTGCAGCGGTGGCGGCGGATGTACGATTTCGTGGTGCTGGACAGTCCGCCGGTGCTGCCGGTGGCGGATGCGCGCATTCTGGCGGGACATGCGGACGGGGCCATCATGGTGGTACGGGCCGGGCACGATACCCGACCGGATACCGTGGAAGCGTTCTCGCTACTGGGGGCTGCTGGCGGCAAGCTGCTCGGGACGGTGTTCATCGGTGGACCGTCAGAGCGCGATTACGAATACGGCAAGGCGTATGGCTACGGATATGACAGTGCATACGGCTTCGGAAGCCCCGGTTCCAAGTCGGGCAAAGGTGGCGATGCGGCGACGCCGCGGGAGTCGCTGGCCTGAATCAGAATGACCCACCACTATATCACCGTGCGCGATCCTGCGACACGCCTTTGGGCACGCCGCCAGATCATGTATGCCACTGCTGAAGCGTGCCAGCACGGCTCAAGAGCCGTGGCACACAAAGCACGCTCTTTGCTGTCTGATCATCGCACACGGTCATTTGGGTACGAATCGTAATTTCCGGCGTTGATGCGGGAAGCGTTTCATGAGCCTCATCCCTCTCGTTCTTGACTGTGCCGTGCCTTATGCGCGGGGTTCAGTGCGGCCGGTGTCGCTGCTGACCCTTCCGCTGGGTGCCGGGACTGTGCTGGACCACCTGGTCAGCCAGGTGGAAAAGGTCGGACATGGGGAGATCCTGGTCCTGAGCAGTTGTCTGTCGGCCACGGACCCGGTGTTTAAACGGAGCGGCACGTTGCCCGTTCGGCCGGTCCAGTTGGAGACCTTGGCGCAGAAGCTGGAGCGGTATGAGGCCTCGGATTATCTGCTGGTCGTGGACCCGCGGCTGTGGCCGACCACGGGGTATCAATTCGAGGAATGTCAGCATCTTACCGAGGAGTATCACGGCGCTACGCACATGATTGCCTTAGGCGGCCATCGCGAGAGTACGCGCGAACGCGTGGAACGTGATGAGAACGGGAACGTACGTCGTGTTCAACGGCTGTATGCACCCAAGAACTGGTCCGAGGTGAGCGGGGCGAACATCACCTGCTCGATGGCGCCTCTGCGGGCGGCGATTGGGATACGGTTCGTCTTTCCGCTGGAACTGCGGGCGGCCTTGTCGGCCATGGGGGTGTTGAGCCGGGACGTGGCTTTGAATTGCGACGTGTTCCGGCTGGGTACGGAGTCGGGCTTCCTGGCCTTGAGCGAGCGGATCATCTCGGACGTCTGCCGACAGGAGGTGGAAGGTTTCGAGAAACGCGGCGAAGAGGTGCTGGTAGGCCGCGACTGCCAGATCGGTCGGGATGTACGGCTGGTGGGCCCCATCATTATTCAACCGGGTGCGGTCATCGAGGCGGGCGTCACGGTGATTGGCCCGGCCGTGATCGGGACGAACAGCCGGATCCTGCCCCGGGCCACCGTGATTCAGTCGGTCCTAGCCCGGGGCACGCTCGTATCAGAGGACGCCACGGTTCGCCAGCAGGTGGGTTGCGAAATATGTCCGGAAGAGAAACCGGACAAAACCCCTCTCAGGGTCCATGATTTTGGCCTGGCCCTGGCGGGCACGAGCGAACCCGGCGGGGCTGATTCCGCCGAGTGGGGGGCTGTATCCCCGGCCCAACATCGGGTGTTGCATCGCGGTATTAAGCGCGGGATGGATGTGCTCCTGTCGGCGTGTGCGCTGGTGGTGTTGTCGCCTCTGCTGCTAGTCGTGGCCCTGGCCATCAAAATAGACAGCCGTGGACGGGTGTTCTTCGCCCACCGGCGGGAAGGACGCAACGGGCGAGAATTCCCGTGCTGGAAGTTCCGCACCATGGTGGCCGATGCCCACCAGCGGCAACGGGGGCTTTACGAAAAGAGCGAGGTGGACGGGCCGCAATTCAAGCTGCGCGACGATCCACGCGTGACCCGGGTGGGGCGGTGGTTGCGGAGCACGAATATCGACGAGCTGCCCCAGTTGTTCAATGTCTTTCTGGGGCACATGAGCCTGGTGGGGCCCCGGCCGTCGCCGTTCCGGGAAAACCAGATCTGCGTGCCTTGGCGCAGGGCTCGGCTGTCGGTCCGGCCGGGTATTACCGGCTTGTGGCAGGTGTGCCGGGACGGCGATCGCCTCAGAGGCGATTTCCACGAATGGATTTTTTATGACATGACGTATGTCCGTCATTTTTCAGTCTGGCTGGATCTGAAGATCCTGCTGGCGACGGTGGCGACGCTGGGGGGGCGATGGAGCGTTCCGTTCTCCTGGCTGTTACCTAAAGTGGCGAAAAATCGAGACGTACATCGATATTCGGTCTCGGCGGCATGAATCTTGGGAGTGTGTCCGGCGGCTTTCGGCCCGGGGCGGAAGTGCAGACTGCAATTGATGAGCTCCTCTTGAGCGATCAGGGACAGGTTGTTAGAGTAGGGAATGTACCATATCCCTGTCCTGACGACGGAAAGAGGGAGCCATGCAAGGACACGATACGACTTCCAATCGGGCAGCGTGCGGACGTGCTGCGAGGCGTTGGGTAGCGGGCTGGCTGGGAGCGGTCCTGATCGCCTGGGCCGGCTGCGAGGAGCATCGCATCAGCTTGTCCGAGTTCATGGCCATGCAAGAGCCGGTTGAGGTGGATGTGGAGGGGGCGGTGGCCACGCAGCCGGCCACAACCATGCCGTCAACCCTGTCCGAGGAGGAAGAGGCCCTTCTGGACCGGGAACTGGGGCCCTACCGGGTTACTTACGGTGACCAGCTTGGGGTCACGGTCCTGAGCCCGGATATAAGCCTGGCGCCCGCCCCGGGAGAAGTGACCGCGGCGGGGGGGCGACTGTTCCGCGTGGATCGGAATGGTGAGATCCGGATTCCGCAGGTGGGTACGGTCAAAGTGGTGGGGATGGAGCTGGAAGACGTGGAGGCGGCCATCCTCGATGCCTTGGTCAAGCGCCAGGTGTTCACCGATCCGGACCAGATTTCGGTCAGCGTGGTGCTGGCCGCGCCCTACACAACCAACGTGCTGGTGCAGGGGGCGGCGCTCACGCCCGGCGTGGTTCGGCTTCGACAGAATGAACGAAACCTGATGTACGCCATTGCGGCGGCCGGGGGCATGACCCAGATCGCCTCCGGCGAGGCGATTTTGCGGCGGCTGCGGCGTCCGGGTGAGGAAGTCAGGCTCAACCTGTTCGACCCGGAGGCGCTCAAGACCGCGCTGCTGATGCCCCCGCTGGAGGACGGTGATATTGTCGAGGTCGTCGCCGCTCAGCCCAATACGATATTCGTGGGCGGGCTGGTGACGGTTCAAGGGCCGCAGACCTATCCGCCCGGCACGCGCGTGAGCGTGTTGCAGGCGGTGGCCGCCGCGTCGGGAGTCCGGCCGGACCTGTGGCCTCACGAAGCAACGCTCATTCGGTGCGTCAACGGCCGGGACGTGCATGTGAAGTTGAATCTGAATCGAATTCAGAAGGCCAAAGATCCGAACTTCATGCTGGCGGCCGGAGACGTGTTGTGGGTCCCGCATACGGTTGAGACCCGCATTCGCGAGTGGATCAACAACAACATGTTCTTCCGCATGGGCGCCACTGTGAACGCGAACTACTCGCTGGATTACAGCATGCCGGGCGTCGATTACCTGAACCGGGCAGCCCGGGATGCAGCCTTTGGCGGAGTCAACCGAACGCTCCAGGATCAGTTTGATCCGTTCGGATTCCTGCTCCAGAATCGGAGCCTGCAGAACCTGCAGGGCCGATAACGACCCTTGCGAAATGCTCAAATCTTTTTCAGGAACGGCGGCAGCCGCTGACAGAGACCTGAAAGCGGCGGTCGAGGAGCTGCGCGCCCTGGGCATCCGGGCCCTGGCCCGGATGTACCGGCCGGCGGAGAGGCTGTTTGCCTTTCGGCTTCGCCGGCACGGTGCGGAGGACATTCTGGAGGGGATCAGCCGGCGGTACACGGGGATTGTGCTGATCGCCCTGGCGGGGGAATCGGAACGGGTCGCCGGGGCCATCCTGGGCAACCAGAAGCTGGCGGAGGTTTGCCAACAGCTCATCGACGACGCGGAACGCACCGCGGACCTGGGCGAGGCGGCGCTGACCCTGTGGGCGGCACGCGCCTGCGGTCACGCGGAGACCGGCCGGGCCCTGGAACGCCTGCGAAACCTGCGGCCGGATACGGCCGCCTATCCGACCGTGGAAGTGGCCTGGTCGCTGAGCGCACTGGCCGCCGGATATGATGCTCCCACCGACAGGTCGTTGGCCGAGCGCATTGCGGACCGGCTGATGCGCTCCTTCTGCCAGGGCTCGGGTCTATTTCCGCATACGCCGGCGGGCGTGCCCGCATCGCGGCTGCGCGGCCATGTGTGTTGTTATGCCGACCTGGTCTATCCCATCCAGGCGCTTTCCTTCTGGTATCGCCTGACCGGCAGTCTCGAAGCCCGTGATATCGCCGGGCGATGCGCCGAGCGCATGTGCGCCTTGCAGGGTCAGGCCGGCCAGTGGTGGTGGCATTACGACATTCGCACGGGCCAGGTGTTGGAGCGTTATCCCGTCTATGCGATCCACCAGGATGCCATGGGGCCGATGGCGTTGTTCGACCTGGCGGAGTGTTGCGGAATAGACCACGGGGTTCATGTCGAACGCAGCATGCAGTGGCTGTTCGACCCGCCGGAGATCCGCGGAAGCCTCATAGACCATGAGGCCGACGTGATCTGGCGCAAGGTGGCGCGGTATGAGCCGGGCAAGCTGGTGCGAAACCTGCAGGCGGGCTTGAGTCGGTTGAACCCAGGACTGCGGCTGCCGGGGGAGGATCTGCTGTTTCCCGTGGGTTATGTGGATTACGAGACCAGACCCTACCACATGGGGTGGATGTTGTATGCGTGGAGCCCGGCTCGCGTGGCACGATTATGGGGTGAGCGGGGTGCGTATGTCTGATCACATTCCGGGGGGGCGATGTCACATGGCGTTGTCTGCCTGTCGGTGTCGGCCGGAGCGATGAAGGCACGGCCGGCCGGCCTGTGGGGCGGATTGTGCGCGACTCGTCCATCTCTCCCGGGGTAAGCCAATCCAAGGAAGTCTCATAGTGTGTATCGAGAGACCATGTTCCCCCGAAAGGCCGACCGGACCTGACGGCGTGAAGTATCTCTTTGGGGTGCCTCTGCACGCGCTGACCATGGAGCAGGTGCTGGATCGCGTGGACGAGGCTATTGCCCACCGGGAACGGCTGCTGATCGGGGTAGTGAACGCAGCCAAGCTGGTGAACATGACCCGCGATCCGGCCCTGCGTCGCGCGGTACTGGATGCGAACATGATCCTGGCCGACGGCATGTCGGTGGTATGGGCCAGCCGCCTGCTGAGGCAGCGGCTCCCGGAGCGAATCGCAGGAATCGACCTGATGCTGGCGATGCTGGATCGTGGCCAGCGGATGGGGCGGCGCGTGTACTGCCTGGGCGCCAGCCAGGAAGTGCTGGACGCGGCCGTGGCCCGGATGGTGGCCTGGTATCCGGGGATCGTCATTGCCGGTCGGCGCCACGGCTATTTCGACGTGAGTGAGGAGGCTGAGATCGCCGCCGAAATCCGGGCCTCCCGGGCGGACATTCTGCTGGTAGCCATGACTTCGCCCAAGAAGGAGGAGTTTCTGGCCCGCTGGTTCCGGCACATCGAGGTGCCGGTGTGCCATGGGGTGGGCGGCTCCTTCGACGTCCTGGCGGGTAAAGTGCGGCGAGCCCCCAAGAGCTGGCAGCGGCTGGGGCTGGAATGGCTGTATCGCGTGGTCCAGGAGCCGCGGCGCATGTGGCGGCGCTACCTCGTCACCAACACGCTTTTTTGCGGGATGCTGTTAAGGGAACTGAGTGGGCGGGAACTGGCCAAGTGAACGACGGGCTCCCACCATAGAGCCGCGACGGCTGCGCGTGCTGTACCTGGCCAGCAGTCTTCATTACGGCGGTGCGGAGCGGCAGATCGTGGAGCTGGTCCGCCGACTGGATCGCTCCCGCTTCGAGCCGGTGCTGTGCTGTCTGGACGGGGTGGATACGCTGGCGCGCGATCTGAATCCGGCGGCGCCGGTCCTGCCGCTCAAGAAGCGTCATCGGCTGGATATCACGGTGGTGCCCCGACTGATGCGGCTGATCCTGCGGCAGCGGATCGACGTGGTGCACAGCTTTCTATTCGACGCGGAGATTGCCGGGCGCCTGGCGGGCCGGCTGTGCGGAGTCTCGGCGGTCATCGCTTCGGAGCGCAACTCCGCCTATCCGCCGATGCCCGTGCACGAGGCGCTCCTGAAATTGACCCGGCCGCTGTTTGACCTGCAGATTGCGAATTCGCACGCCGGCCGGGCCTACAGCCTGCGACGGTTGCACACGCCGCCCGCGGCGGTGCGGGTGGTGCCCAACGGGGTGGACGTGAGCCGCTTTCGCCCTCACGACGCGTCCGAGCTGCGCGCCCGGTTGAACATTCCCGCGAAAAGCCGCGTGGTGGGCATGTTCGCCAGCTTCAAGCCGCAAAAGAATCATCACATGTACGTGCGCGTGATCCAGCGGATCAGCAAAATCCTGCCGGAGACGCGATTTCTGTTCGTGGGGCACACTCCCTCGGGCGATCCGGTGGCGATGGCCCATCGGCAGGAGATATTGAAGCGGCTCGAAGAGGAGGGGCTGGCTGACCGGTGCCTTCACCTGCTGGAACGGTCGGACATGGAAGATCTGTATTGTCTGTGCGATGTAACCGTGCTGACCAGTATCCGTGAAGGCACGCCCAACGTGGTGCTGGAATCGATGGCCAGCGGTGTGCCGGTGGTTGCCACCGACGTGGCGGACAACGCGCGGATCATCGCGGACGCCGGGGCGGTGGTGCCGCTGGATGATGATGCGGCCATGAGCGCGTGGGTGGTTCGATTGCTGGAAAATGAAGCGGTGCGGCGACAGATGGGAACCGCAGCGCGGCAGCGTGCGGTCAATGAATATTCCCTGGATCGGCTGGCGCGCAGCACCGAACAGGTGTACCTGGAGGCGGTGCATCGCCGAAACGGAAGGCCATGTCACAACGGGCAGTGAACACGGAGGCCCTGCTCAGCGAGCTGCAGTCGCTGGAAGCCGGGCATATCGAGTCATGGGTTGCGCGTCTGTGCATGGGCGGGCCGTTGCCGCCCGGGACGGTGGCGGCCATCTGCGCCGCCCTCCGGGAAAGAGGAGCTGGGCAACATGTGGGGCGGATGCTGCAACTGTGCGATCTGCAGGCGCTCACGAGCGTTGACGCACTACGGCTGCGCACCCTGGCCCGGGCGGTTGAAACCGATGCCGGCCGGCCGAAGCTGCGGGTATGGGTGACGGGCGCGGTGACGCTGGACGCCCTGGCCACCGGGTTGGAAGCAGCCCTGCTCTGTCGCGGTTACCTCCCGGAGGTAAAGCTTGGCGGCTTCGGGCAATTGCACATGGACTTACGCGATGCCGAGGGGCCGGCGGCCCGGTTCCAGCCGGATTTCGTGGTGGTGGGCTATGACGTGGCCGGACTGGCGCCTGAGCTGGTGCAGGCAAGGCGAAATCTGTCGGACCCCGCGGGCTCTATCCGGGCGGGAGTCGGACGGCTGGCGGATTCGCTGACCGAGTGGCGGCGACATTCGAACGCGGGGGTGGTGCTGCACACCGTTACCAGTGATTCCCTCTGGCGGGTGGGATTTCACGATTACCGGCACCCGGGCGGGGCGGCGGCCACCCAGGCGGCGATCAACCGGGCCCTGGCCGAACTGTGCGGGGAGATCAGCGGGGTCTACCTGATTGATGTGGCGGAACTGGCCGGCCAGATGGGGGCGCGGTTTAGGGATGAACGGCGGCGGCTGTACGGTCGTTATCCGGCGTCGGCTGATGCCATGACGGCCTGGGGTGTGCTGGCGGCCGACTGCATCCATGTCGTCCGGCATGGGCCGAGGAAAGTGGTCGTATGCGACCTGGATGACACCATGTGGGGCGGGATCTGCGGCGAGGTGGGGCCGGCCAACGTTCAGGTCGGCCCGGAGTTTCCGGGAAACGCCTACCTGGAGTTTCAGCGGGCCCTGTTGGACCTCAAATCGCAGGGCATCCTGCTGGCCCTTTGCAGCAAGAACGATCCGGAGACGGCGTTGGAGGTATTTAGAAGCTGCGGCCGGATGGCCTTACGGCTCGACGACGTAGCGGCATATCGGATCGGCTGGCAGCCCAAGCCGCGGCTGATCGCCGAACTGGCCGAGGAGTTGAACCTCGGTTTGAGCTCGTTCGTCTTCCTGGACGACTCTCCGCAGGAACGGGCCGCGGTGCGGCAGGCCTTGCCGGAAGTGCTGGTCCCGGAGTTACCCGCGGATGTGGTGGAACGGCCGGCGTTCGTGCGCTCGCTGCGGGAATTGTGGCCGGTGACGCTGACCGAGAGTGACTGGAACCGCGCGCAGGTGTACCAGGCCCAGCGCGAACGAGAAAGGCTGCGCAGCGGCAGCGCGAGTCTCGCGGACTTCCTGCGTTCGCTGGGCCAGGTGTTGACCGTTGGACCCGTGCGCGAGGATGGTTTCGCCCGGGTCGCGCAGATGCATCAGCGAACCAACCAGTTCAACATGACCACCCGGCGGTATGACGAAGCCGCGCTGCGTCGGATGTGCGCCGAGGGGGCGGCGCTCTTCGCGGGGTCGGTGCGTGACGTGTTCGGCGACCAGGGCGTGACGGTGGCGGCGCTGGTCATCCCCGAGGGCGCCAAGTGGCGCATCGACACGTTCCTGATGAGCTGCCGGGTGATGGGGCGGCAGGTGGAGACGGCTTTCATGGGCTATATCGTGGAGCAGGCCCGGCGGCAGGGCGTGCGGACGATCGAGGGCGAGTTCATCCCCAGTGAGCGAAACAAGCCGGCGGCGGAGGTTTATGCCCGGCTGGGATTTGCCGGTCCGTTTCCCATGCCGGGCGGGGGCCAGCGTTGGGAGCTGGATGTCGAAACGGCGGTGCTGCCGGATGTGCCGGTGGAAGTGAGCGAGATGTAAGCATGGTGGGCGTGGCGGCCGTGACGCAGGTTCACGGCCGGGGGTAAGAAAGAGGGCGACAGGATGACAGGTGAGCCGGTGGACCGTGTCGTGGCGGGCGTGTTGAAGGATCTGCTGGGGTATGCCGGGCCGATCAGCGATGATCTGGGCCCACCCGACGTGCAGGGCTGGGATTCGGTGGCTCACATATCCATCATCGAAGAACTGGAATCACGTCTGGGCGTGAAATTCACGACGGAGGAACTGGTCGCGATGGGGGACGTGCGGGCCATCAAGGAGACGCTGGCACGCCATCACGCCCGGGAACCACAGCCTGGGTGACCTGAGCAGGGACGCACCATAACGAGGAAGCCGATGCCCGCATCCGTGCGCGAAATTGAAGAGCGCGACCTGGAGGAGATTTCCGGATTGATTGCCCGCGTGTTCGACCGGCCCGCGCCGGCGGATGGAGCGGCACGGCTGCGCTGGTTGCTGTTTGAGAATCCCGATGCCCGGGGCGGGATGGCCA
>JAAXZI010000243.1 GCA_012719955.1 Phycisphaerae bacterium
CCCACCTGTATAATCACGCCTTTCGTTGAGTGTTCTGATTTCCCCAAAATGCGCCAAGGACGCAAGGATGTACCATGCCTGAGTTCATGCCCGACATTCAGCCCATCAGATATGAAGGACCAGACACGAAGAACCCCCTGGCCTTCAAATACTACAACCCCCGTGATAAAGTTCTGGGCAAGACCATGGCCGACCACCTGCGCTTCGCCGTCGCCTACTGGCATACCTTCAAAGGTACCGGCAGCGACCCCTTCGGCCCCGGCACCATCCTGCGCGACTACAACAACTCGTCCGATCCCATGGTCGTGGCCGAGCAGACGCTGCGCTTCGCCTTCGAGTTCTTCACCAAGCTGGGCGTAAACTTCTGGTGCTTCCATGACCGCGACATCGCCCCCGAGGCCACCCCGGCCGAGGGCGGGCTGGCTGAGACCAACCGCCGGCTGGATCAGATCGTTAAGCTGGCCGGCAAGCTCCAGAAAGACACCGGCGTCAAACTCCTATGGGGCACGGCCAACCTCTTCTCCAACCGCCGGTATATGGCGGGCGCCGCCACCAACCCCTCGCCGGTGGTCTTCGCCTACGCGGCCGCGCAGGTCAAGAAGGCCCTGGAGATCACCAAGGAACTGGGCGGCGCCGGTTACGTCTTCTGGGGCGGCCGGGAGGGCTACGACACCCTCCTCAACACCGACATGGGCCGCGAGCTGGACCATCTGGCGGCGTTCCTGCACATGGCCGTCGATTACAAGAAGGCCATCGGCTTCAAGGGCCAGTTCTACATCGAGCCCAAGCCGAAGGAACCCACCAAGCACCAATACGATTCCGACGCCGCCGCCTGCCATGCCTTCCTGCAGAAATACGATCTCGTCGAGCACCTGAAGCTCAACATCGAGGCCCACCACGCGACGCTGGCCGGCCACACCTTCCACCATGAGCTGGCGTACTGCGCGGCCAATGGGATCCTCGGCAGCGTGGACGCCAACCGCGGCGATGAACTGCTCGGCTGGGATACCGACCAGTTCCCCACCAACCTGTACGACACCATCCTGGCCATGTACATCATCACCAAGGCCGGCGGCTTCACCACCGGCGGATTTAACTTCGACGCCAAGGTGCGCCGACAGTCAGTGGACGTGGTGGATCTGTTCCATGCCCACATCGGGGCCATGGACGCCTTCGCCAGAGGCCTCAAGATCGCCGCCCGGCTGATTAAAGATAAACCACTCGATAAGTTCGTGGCCGCCCGCTACAAAGGCTGGGACAGCGCCTTCGGCAAGCAGATCGAAGAGGGCAAGATCGGTTTCGTGGAGCTCGAGCAGTACACGATGAAGAACGGCGAACCGGCTGTGCAGTCCGGCCGCCAGGAAATGCTGGAGAATATCCTCAACGATTACATCCGCTGAGGGAGGCGGGCCCTCGTTCGCCTGGAGAGATCCGGGCCCAGGAGAAAACAAGCGGACGACCGTTGCGAACCTTGTTCGCTCCGGTCGTCCGCTTTGTTGCGCTCGAATCAGGGATCAGATGGAAAAACACTCTTCCGCGAAGGGGACCGTCTGACGGCGTGATCGACCTTCTTCGCGCCGGTCAGAGGGCTGGTCGATCCCGCTGCAGGATGGACACAGGAGTTCGCCGTTACGGCTTCGCCATCCATCGCGGTAGATCTTCTGGAGCAACACCGCCATGGCCATGTCCTCGCTGTACATCGGCAGACCGACCACTTGGCAGGCCTCGCCGCACTGGGTGCAATGCAGATTGGCCGTCACAAAACCGCCTGTGAGACCAAAGCGATGAAATGTGCAGTTCTTAAGATCCGCGGAGCGAACGTCCCGCATGTTACTATCCCCTTTCTTTGAACAAACGACGTGTGCTTCCGTACCTGGCCAATGGCATCGTGCTAAGGGGTATCATAACCTTAACGGACTATATTTCTAGTCCAAAATTAACAAGGAATATACCCTAGCCCCGTCCGGTCCTGCGATTTGCGGAAAATCGGCGGACGGCATCAGCCATCCGCGTTCTCGCCCTCAAACGGACGACGTGTCAGCAGCCCCGAGACGGCATCCCGCCACCCCCTTTAGAAGTGCCCCGCAACAGCCCATCTGTTTGTCTTGTAGATAGTTACAGACGAGTTGGTGGTGAGCGATGGTGAGACCGCCGGGAGCACGATGTGTATACCAAGGCGCTGGGTCAGGGCGGAAGGCCGGCGTCGTCCCGCACGACTCACAGGCCGTGGCCCACCCGCCACAGCGCCGCAAAGCCTGTCCCAAGACCGCGTGCTCCTGCGGAATCCACGATCAGCCTGGGTAATGTGAGAGTCTTCTTATGAGCTTTCGCCGGCTACTGGCGGTTCCACTTTTCGCTGGCGAACTCCTGCCCCAGCTTCAGCATACCCGTTTGTGGATCGCGCGGCCCCGTGTCGAACGGGTCCTTCGTCTCGGCCATCCACTGTTGCAGGCGGGCTTCCATGCGGGCCCGGATTTCCGCGTATTCTTTCCGGCCGGCCAGATTGTTCATCTCGTAGGGATCTTTCTTCAGGTCGAACAGCATCGGCTCGCGCTCGTTATTATGCCACCGGGCGTACATCCACTCCTCGGTGCGGACGCCGCGCCAGAAGCCCACCCATTTCCCGCGATTCGGCCAGCCGGGCCCCATGTTCTGGAGGTAAACCGAATCCGGCGGCGGTGGGCCATTCCGCCCCAGGGCCACATGCGACAGATCCCGGCCCTGAACGCCCTCGGGCACCTCCAGTCCGCACAACCCCAGCAGGGTCGGCATCACGTCCACGCTGCTGAACATCACCTTGTTGCTGGCATTGGCCGGCACCCGGCCGGGGAACCGTACCAGGAACGGAATATGGGCCGACTCCGCGTAGGGGGTGGCCTTCGAAGCCCGCATGGAGTAATGCATCCACTTGTCCGCGGGCTTGCCGTAGCCGTGGCTGCTCAGGTGGTCACCGTGGTCGGATGTGAAACAGACAATGGTATTCTTGGCCAGATCCAGGCGTTCCAGGGTTGAGAGGAGTCGCCCCATCTGCGCGTCCAGTGCGGAGATGTTTCCGTAATAGTCGGCGATCTCCTGGCGGGCGAACGCCGCCATCTGCGGGGGAACATTGGGCGGCAGGTCCACGGCGGCGGGATCGTAGATCTTGAATCTCGGGGGATACTGGTCGTAAGGCCAGTGCGGCGGCCCCCAGGCCACCATTAGGGCAAACGGGGCGTCGGGCTGGTTGCGCACATGCTCCTCGACAAAGCGGATGGCCAGGTCGGTTTCGCCCGTGGGAGCCCATTTGTTGAACTTGAACGGCCCGCGCTCGTTCTCGTAGTAGGTGGTCTTGTAATAGGCATGCTGGCAGTTGTAGGCGGCCATGTAGTCGAAGCCGTAACGCTTGTCCGGCGTGTAGGGCCCCTCGCCCAAGTGCCACTTACCAATGAACCCGGTGTGATAGCCCGCCGCCTTGAGAACCTGGGGCAGGGTAGTCTGGTCGGTGCGAAGCCGATATTCGTTGTCCGGCACGCCATTGAGATGCCCGTATCGGCCGGTCATCAGGTGGGCCCGGTACGGCGCGCAGAGCGGATGGCTGGAGAAGGCCCGCTCATACCTCATGCCCTCGCGGGCCAGCCGATCCAGGTTCGGCGTCTTGACCACCTCATTGCCGCTCGACCCCAGGGCCGTGTAGCGGAGTTGATCGGCGAAAACGAACAATACGTTGGGCCTGGCGCGATGTGGGGAGGGGGACGCACCTTCGTCGGCCCGGCCGGCCGCGGGCCACATCAAAGAGGCTCCCACCGCACAGAGCGCCGTGAGCCATCGCAGGCTCATTGGTGAGTGCATGGCCATCATCGTCTCTCCGCTTTTGTCTGAATGTCGAGGAACGCCGAACCTGAATGAAAGGTCAGTTTATCTGACTCCAATCGGAAAACAAATCGCCCTCGGCCCAGTGGAATTCTCGCGCCCAACGCAAAAAAGAGTATCACCCGCCCCATCCAGGCCCACAACGATCTCGCCGTACCGGCCGTTCTCCTGTGGCGCGCGGGCTCTGTACCCGCCATTGGCCCGTAGCGGCCGGGCTCCGTACCGGCCGTTTTTCCACCGGCAACGGTCCGGTTCCTTGCCAGCCATTCCCGCAAGTACTTTGTGGAATCGCGGAGTCAAAAAAGCACCGTAACATCAATATCTCAAGAGACCCTGCACTCCGCTACCGCCAATTCAACCCCCCTACTGGGGATGGCCGAAACCTTAGTTAGCAAGGTTTCCAGTTGGAGGATTCCATGCTTCTGCGCCGACCAGGCAGGTATCCGGCCAAGGGATGGGTAACCGGCCG
This sequence comes from Phycisphaerae bacterium, assembly GCA_012719955.1. Classification (GTDB taxonomy): domain Bacteria; phylum Planctomycetota; class Phycisphaerae; order UBA1845; family PWPN01; genus JAAXZI01. The sequence goes on from JAAXZI010000243.1 coordinate 4,319, forward strand.
TGCCGGCACGGAGGAACGCGGAACCGCGGAACTGGAAAACCCCTGGGATCACCAGCTCCTCCTCGGGTTCTGGTGATGGGTTGTTCCTGTTTATCAGGATATGAGGCCAGCCTGACGGGTGTGAGGCTGGATGGGATTGGCGGCCTGAGACTTCCATGATTCGCCTGACCGTGAGCGCATTAGAACCAGGAATGGTGCTGGCCGCACCCATTCCACATCCCCAGGCGCCGGATCGGATCCTGCTGAACGCAGGCGTCTGCCTCGACGCCCATACCCTCCGCGGCCTGCAGCGTTTTCCGATTCATGCCGTCTGGATTCAGCACCCCGGCTTTGACTTCCTGGACGACCGGTTAAGCAACGCCATCCCCCAGTCCCGGGTGCGCATCTACGAGAGCGTCAAACAAAGTTTCAGCAGCATGGCCGGCCAGACGACGCCCGCCTTCAATCTTGCCGACTATCGCACGGTCATCGGCAACCTGATCTGCTCGCTGGTGGCCGAGCGCAACCATGCCGTCTTCGCCGAACGGATCTTCTGTGACGAAGGCGAATTGTTCGGCCACTGCGCCAACGTGGCCTATCTTTCGCTGCTCATCGGCATGCGGCTCAGAAGCTACATCGGCAGTCAGCGCAAATACGTGGTCGGGGCCCGCGCGGAGGATCTGACTAATCTGGGCCTGGGAGCCATGTTTCACGACATTGGCAAAGTTGGTCTGGATAAGAGCCACCAGTCCTGCCACGTCATCGACAAGCAGGCCTCGGATCCCGAGTACCAGACCCACCCCGAAAGGGGCTACCGTACCCTCAACGAACGGCTGGAAGCCACCGCCACCGCCGCGATCCTGCACCATCATCAGCGCTTCGACGGGCAAGGCTTCCCGGTCCCGAAAAAGCAGTTTCGCGAACGCGAGGTCAGGCCTCTGGCAGGATCCCGGATTCACATCTTCGCCCGGGTCGTAGCGGCGGCCAATGTTCTCGACGCCCTCATCAGCGCGTGCCAGAAGCGCAAAGAGCCCATGGTCGCCGCGCTGGCGGCCATTCAGCAGGAGCCCTACCTGGGGATGCTCGACCCGGTGATTCTGCGGGCCGTCCTGCAGTGTATTCCGCCTTTCCCCTTGAGCACCTGTGTAACACTCTCCGACGGCCGGGATGCGGTGGTCGTGGACTTGAACGAGTCGGATCCCTGCCGCCCCCGGGTGCGGGTCCTGCGTATGGGCGGGGACCCCTCGGCGCCGGCAGGCGAGGAAATCGATCTGGCCAGCCCGGGCGCTCCTTCCATCATCAGCGAAGGCGGCCAATCGGTAGCCGCTTTCGTAAACTGGCAGCTGCCGTCCGGCGACAGTGAGGCTCTCGCCGCCGGCGATGCCGATTGTCAAATGCCTCTTGAGCCCAGCAGCGCCTGAACGACGGCGACCTCATACGGATTCCAAACGAATCTTGTGCGTTGGGTGGCCCACCTCTTCCAGAGGTGGGTTCACGATTTGGACAATCGATGAGGGTGCCGACGGCATCAACCGCAAGCCCGGCTGAAGCTCTGAACCACGGGTTCCGCTTCGCTCCACCCGTGGCTACTTTCTCGCCGCCCCCGCGGGGCGTGTGTCCACCTGAAGGTGGCGGTCTGTGGTGCGCTCAATGCCCTTTTCCTATTCTGTCCGATTCAACCGGCTCCAGCCGGGCTTGCCCACCATTACCGGTATAGTTTCTCAAAAGTCATCAAGCACTGGCCTGAAGCCGCCTTCGGCGGGAACGCTGCTCAAGCAGCGTGGCAGACGTGCCGGCATTGCCCAAACACATCCGCAAACGTCATCCAGAGGTGGAGGCGCGAAGATTCAAGCGATCAGCAGCAGGGCGACCAACAACCAGGCAGGAACCTGCCCATGTTTGCAATGCAAACCGTATCATTCGTGCGCGACCGTCAGGCAGCCGGTGTCTTTCGCATCCGAAAGGCTGAACATGGCGGCCACTGAATGCGGGAATACGTTCACAGCCCACATCTTTCGCAAACGCCGGCCCTGTAAAGGCCTTTGATTTTGCCCGCCTCCTGGGTCGAAACGCGAAACGCCCGGATCGCAAATGACTCTGGCCGCCGACCTTCCCGCGTTGTATGATCTGCCCTCATGAACCACTACGAAACCATGACACCACGTGAACGGGTTCTGAAGGCCATCAACCACCAGGTTCCAGACCGCGTCCCCATCGATCTGGGTGGGTTTCAGACCGGCATCCACAGGATGGCCTACATCCCTCTCCTCGAACACCTGGGCATTGAAGACAAGGAGGTCGTCATCCTCGACCCCGTGCAGGGTCTGGCCCGGCCCTGTGAGGCGGTGCTCCAGCGCTTCCGGGTGGACACCCGCTACATCACCGCCCACGGCCCGGACAGTTTCAAGGGCGGAATCGAGATCAACGAACGCGACGGCCGGCGCTGGCACGACCTCAAGGACGAGTTCGGTGTGGTCTGGTCCATGCCGGAGGACGCCCCCCTGTACATGGACATCTCCGTGCATCCGCTTGCCGACGCCGACCTGGCCGACCTCGATCAGTACCCCTTCCCCAATGGCGGCGACCCCACGCGCTTCACCGGCGTCCGCGAGCAGGCCCTCCGCCTGCGCAAGGAGACGCCCTACGCCCTCTGCACCGGTATCGGCGGCGTGGTCTACGAGTATTGCTGGTACCTGCGCGGCCTGGAACAGTGGTTCATGGATCTGCTGGAGAACCCGGCCTTCTGCGAGAAGCTGCTCGACAAGATACTCCGCTACTGGACGGACTTCTATACCGGCTTCATGGCCGAAGTCGGCGATCTGGTGGACGTGATCATGATCGGCGACGACCTCGCCGGTCAGCGCGGACCGCTGTTCAATCCGGAGATCTACAAGGCCATCGTGAAGCCCCGCCAGAAGGCCCTCGTCCAGCACATCAAGAGTAAGACCAAGGCCAAGATCTGGTATCACACCTGCGGCTCCTGTGGCCCGTACATCCCCGAACTGATCGACAACGGCGTGGACATTCTCAACCCCGTCCAGATCGGCATCGAGGGCATGGACCCCCGGGAGCTCAAGGCCCGGTACGGCCGGCAGATCACCTTCTGGGGCGGCGGCATCGACGCTCAGCACGTCCTGCCGAAAGCCACGCCCGCCGAGGTGCGCGAACATGTGCGTGCCAACATGGAGGCGTTCAAGCCCGGCGGCGGCTACGTGTTCAACAACGTGCACAACATCCAGGTGGGTGTGCCGCCGGAGAACGTGGTGGCCCTGTTCGACGCGGCGTACGAGTTCGGGTTCTACACCGACAGGTGAAGAAAACACGAAAACCCCATGGAACCGAAGGATTTGCACGCGAAGCCGGCCTCGTAAGGCATCCGGGTTTTCGTCATCCACCTGACCCAGGGGGCACAACGGCACGAGGACCGGGCCGATGGCTTCGGCCACTGCGGCTGGGAATCCCAGGGACAATGAACGGCCGGCGTGCAACTGTCTGCCGGGTTGCTTCCCGTTTCACCTGTGGTATACTTCCCCCGCCGCGGAAGACCACCCTGTTCGCATCCCAGGAGGAACCTGAGAAATGTTGCGCAAGCGATCCCGGATGGTTCGCGCCAGCTTGGCGCTGACTGCCGCGGCCGTGCTGGCCGGCGTGCTCGGCGGAAACTGCACCGGCCTGACCGTCACCGGGATTCCCCTGCCCGGCGGCGGAACCATCGACATCAACACGGTCACCGTGGAACTGGTCAACATGACCGCTTATCCCGTCGAACCACGGCTGTTTGTGGACCCGGAGGACGATTCCTGGGACGTGGACGACGGCGCGAACCGAGTCTTCCTCGATGCCCCCATCCGCCCCGGCGAACTCGTGCGTCTGACGTTCACCTGCGCACGCGCTGGCGCCATCGAGACGGACCACGCGGTCATGCTCATCCCCTTCCACGAGGACGAGGAGAGCGACAACGACCCCATCGTCCGCCGGCATGACGACTTCAACTGCGGCGACGTGGTCTCCTTCATCTTCATCGACGAACCCGGCGAGGACTTCTATACGCGGGTCGAAGTCAACGGCCGGTTCGTCAAAGATTAGCGACCTTTCCAATGGCGGGTCTCGCGCCGCCTAGAGCGGCCGAGCTCCGTGCCGGCCGTTTCCCGTATTGTGTCCGGGCCGGCTACCCGGCGAAAGCCGGGTGCCGCCCGTTCCCCCCCACCAGGAATTCTCCCCGCCCGTCACATTGTTGCTACAGCCCGGCCCGGAGCCGACCGTTAATTTCGGTTGGATATTAATACTTGCTCGCAGGAGTGGCTGCTGATGCTGAACCGCAGAGAACTGCTGAAGCTTTCCGGCCAGGGGCTGCTGGCGCTTGGCGCCACCCAGGCTGGGTGCGTATCGTGGCCCTGGGCCAAACCATCGACCCGTCTGGCCCGTGTAGGCGGCGTGGGCGAGGACTTCCTGGTCTTCGGCAAGGATGGAGCGATCTATCGTATCCTCTCGTCTCAGCGCCTGGTCCAGAAGCTGGACGGCTCGGGCAGGATCCTCTGGCAAATCGGTGAGCTGGGCCAGGCACACGGCGACTTCAATTACCCCACCGACGTGGAGATCACGCCCGAGGGGCATCTGCTCATCGTGGACACGGGCAACAACCGCGTCGAACGCTACGACGCGGACGGCAACCACCTCTCGACCTTCGGGAGCCACACCGACGGCACCGACCCGAACGAGCTGGACGGTCCGCGATCCGTGCTTCTGAGCCCGGACGGGCTGATCTACGTCGCCGACACGAAGGACCACCACATTCACGTGTACAACGGGCAGGGCGAGCTGGTGGATACCTTCGGCGAGTTCGGCACGGCCGTGGAGCAGCTCAATCATCCGAAGGCCTTGGAGATGGACCCCGCCGGCTTCCTGCACGTGCTCGACCGCGGCAACAACCGCATCCAGGTATTCGACCGCCAGGGCAACCTTGTGCGCAGCTACGGCGAGTTTGGCGAGGGCGAGGGCGGATTGAACGCTCCCACCGCACTGCTGATCGACACCGCCGGCAATTGCTACGTGGCCGACGCCGCCGATTGCGCGCTCGACGTGTTCGGTCCGGACGGCGAACCGCTGGCCATCGTACCGCTTACGTTCGATGACCTCCGGCCGTGCTCGCCCCGGCGGCTGAGCTGGATGCCCAGCGGCGAGATTTACGTCACGGGCACACCGGTTGATTTGGCGATTGCGTGAGGCGCTCGGCATGGCCAGCCGCGGCGCATAGGCATCCTGACGCGGCCCAACGATTCATCACGAAAGGCACGATATGGAAGGTTTTATTGGTGAGATTCGGCTGTGGGCCAACCAATTCGCCCCAAAGTATTGGATGTTCTGCGAAGGCCAGCTACTGTCCATCCAGAGGTACATCGCCCTGTTCTCTATACTTGGCACCACCTACGGCGGCAACGGCACGACTACCTTTGCCCTGCCGGATCTCCGCGGGCTCGTTCCTGTGGGTACAGGCCAAGGTCCCGGCCTCACCCCGCGCCAATTGGGTGAGCGGATTGGCACTCCGACCGTCCACCTGACGGAAGACCAACTCCCGCCGCACCGGCACCTGCTGCCGGCCGTCAAGGCGGTGGCCGACGTGGGCAGCCCGGTTGGCGCGTACCCGGCGGCAAGCAGCGCGATCATGCCCTACGACGACGTAGCCGATGTGGTCATGGCCCCCACGGCCGTCGGCCCCGCGGGCGATGATCAGCCCCATGAGAACATGCAGCCTTACCTGGCTTTGCGGTACATCATCTGCGTCGAGGGTTACTTCCCCTCTCGTTGGTGAAAGCGTCCGGCAATCAGAGCTGGTTGAAGGCCGGACGACGGCCCCGGCGGAAAGGAATTGCAAGATGGAAGGCGTGATAGGCGAAATCCGACTGTGGCCCATGAGCTTTGAGCCGCACAATTGGGCGTTCTGCGACGGACGCCTGCTCAACGTACGGGACAGCCCGGCCCTCTTCGCGCTGATCGGCACCACCTATGGCGGCGACGGCAGGAACACGTTCGCCCTGCCCGATCTGCGCGGCCGCATCCCCATCGGCGCGGGGCAAGGGCCGGACCAGCCCATGTACGATCAGGGTCAGACCGGCGGCGTGGAAAACGTCCCGCTGACGGTCAGTCAGTTGCCGAGACACACCCACCAGCTTCGCGCCAGCAGGAAGGCCGGCACACTGTCTGACCCGAGCGACGCTTTTCCGGCCGGCTCGAACGATCAGAAGATCTACAACGCAACCGGCAATGCCATCATGACCAGCACAGCAGCCGATGAGGCAGACACGGCCCCTCAACACCCGAACATGATGCCGTTCGTGTGCTGCAACTACATCATCTGCCTGTTGGGGCTGTTTCCCCCGCGGGATTAATCGCCGTTTGAGACGCAAAGACAAGTGAGTTATATCCGGACCGATGGGTCCGAGGAGTCACAGCGTGGACGAGTATTTGGCCGAGATTCGCCTCTTCGCGGGAATGTACGAACCCCGCGGTTGGATGTTCTGTGATGGCCGCCTGCTGTCTATCGCCCAAAACCTGGCTCTCTTCTCATTGCTCGGCACGACCTACGGCGGCGACGGCGTCAACACCTTCGCTCTGCCGGATTTGCGCGGCCGTGTGCCGGTCGGCGCCGGAGCCGGTCCGGGGCTCACGCCGCGAGCCCTCGGCGAGACCGGTGGGAGTGAGCAGCATGCATTGAACACGGCCGAGATCCCGGCCCACACCCACACCATCCTGGCCAACAATACCGCGACGCCGGAGAACAGTGCGAGCCCGACCAATGCGGTATACGCAGTCAGCGACGGCGGAGACGCCGCCCCTGTCTATGCCACGGCCACGCCGGATACCACGCTGGCCGCCAGGGCCATGACCCCAACAGGGGACAACCAGCCGCACCCGAACATGCAGCCGGCATTGGGCTTGAACTATATCATCTGCGTGTGCGGCACCTATCCGAACCGCGACTGAGTACTACGGCGCAAAGTCGTATCGGCCGGGCTCCGTATCAGCCGTTTTGCGGGCAAAACGGCCGGTACGGAGCCCGGTTGCTACAGAAAATGGCCCACTTTGCGCTTGACAAGTAGCATCCCACACAAGCACCCTTGATTACGCGCACAACCCGCGCTGGGGTGGCTGTGGCTACAACCTCAAGATGCACACGACCGGCGCCTGCCCCGAATGCGGCGAGCCTCGTCCACACCTGCCTCCCATCAACCCCGCCGAGGACTCCTATACGCGGGTCGAAGTCAACGGCCGGTTTGTTGAGGATCAGAACCTTTCACGAAGCAGTCTGATAGTGCCCTTTCGCCCCTTCTGATCCAGGCGTTTTACGCTTCGGCCCATGAGGCGGGCAGGCTGCCCGGCCCCCAGCGGCGCCGGCCGTCTGCGTTGGGGGACGGGCATCTTGCCGGTCTGAATTCCTCGGTGGGCAGGTCTCGTGCCCGCCTGATCCGCCGGGAAACTGGTGGTTTGGAAACAGTACCAACATCCGGCCTGTATGCCGGATGATTGTCCTCCAGCCTAGATGACGGCCAGGCCCGCCGTAGGTACAATGCCCGCCCTGGCAGGCGAACGGACTCACCGCGAGCCGCCCTGTCGCGTGATCCCTGGAAAAACGGAGGAGATCCTCAGATGGTGAAAGAACTGAACGTGCGAACGATTGTTGCCGCGTTGGTCTGTGCTCCACTGGTCGCCGGGATCTGCCTGGGCGCCGCCCCGGCCAAGAAGACCGCCACCACCCGCCCGGCCCGCCCCAAGCTGGCCTGCCGCCTGGCCAACTACGGACCGTACCAGGAGGGGGCCCTGGCCCACCTGCAGTCCATCGGCGTGAAATACGTGTTCATGAACATTCCCAAGCCCGAGGAGGTCAAAGCCATCCGGCAGCGTCTCAAGGATCACGGCCTCAAGGCGCTCGTCGTCCGCGGCGACGTGGACTGGACCAAGCCCTCGGCCCCCGAAGACCTCGTTCCGCAACTGGAAACCTGCAAGAAGATGGGCGTGAAGTACATGTTCCTCTCGGTCAAGGGCGATTGGCCCGACGAGCGGAAACAGGTTATCTACGAGCGTCTCCGCAAGGCCGGCGACGCCGCCGCGAAGTATGGCGTAACCCTGACCATCGAAACGCACCCGCAACTGGGCACCAACGCCGACGTGCACCTGGCGACCATGAAAGGCGTCAACCATCCGAACGTGCGGGTCAACTTCGATACCGGCAACATCACCTATTACAACAAGGACCGCGACGCGCTGGGCGAGCTCAAGAAGATCATCGACTACGTGGCTACCATTGAAATCAAGGACCACAACGAGGAGTTCGAGACCTGGAACTTCCCGGCATTGGGCACGGGCAAAGTGAAGATCCCCGAAATCGTCCAAGTCCTCAAGGACCACGGCTACACCGGCCCCATCACCATCGAGATCGAAGGCGTCAAGGGCGTCAAACGCGACGAGCCAACCATCAAGAAGGAAATCGCCGATTCTGTCGTCTATCTGCGCAGGCTGCTGAAAGGCTCCTGACGCCACTCATTCAGACGGCAGGCCCGCGCCCGGGCGCAGTCTCTCACCGCCTGCGCTCGTCGCGGGGCCGGGCCTCGCGGGGTCTTGCTTCGTGGGGCCGCCCCTCATGGGGTCGCACTTCACGCGGCTTCACCACCCGCACAGGTGCAGGCCGGCGTTCCACCACGACCGGCCCCGGACGCGCCACCGCTGCCGGCCGGCGTTCCACCACCACGGGCCGACGATGCACCACCGCCGGTGCCGGGCGAGGAGCCACGACGGGCGCCGGAGCCACGCGCCGCTCTACGATCACCGGCGCCGGCCGGGGGGCGACCACCACCGGCGGCGGCTGCTCGACGACCACCACTTCCCGCTCCCGCCGCTCGCAACCAGCGGCCACCAGGACGACGAAAGGAAGCGCAACTACCGGCATACCAATGATTAACGAGCCGCCAGATCGCATGGGGACACTCCGGCCATGAGGGAAGCCTATCGCGGACATACAACCTCAATACCTATCGGCAATCTCCCACTTTCACCGCCAGATATGGGTTGAAACCCGCATTCGAAAGGCCAACACTATTCGGCAGGCTCGCCGCGCGGCGCGTACGGCGAGTGGATTTGTGTTTTCAGTCTGAAACTTCGGGATGTCTCATGAGCCAACTTTTTTCACGCTTTCGGTTGCGCAATGTGGATTTCCCCAACCGCGTGTTTGTCTCGCCCATGTGCCAGTACTCGGCCGAGGAGGGCGTGCCCACCGATTGGCACCTTGTGCATCTGGGCAGCCGGGCTGTCGGCGGGGCCGGACTGGTCATGGCCGAGGCTACCGGCGTCTCCCCCGAAGGCCGTATCTCACCGTGGGATACGGGCTTGTGGAACGATGAGCAGGAGCGGGCCTTCCGCCGGATCGCGGCGTTCATCCGCGCGCAGGGCTCGGTGCCGGCCATTCAACTCGCCCACGCCGGCCGGAAGGCTTCCACCGACCGGCCCTGGCTTGGCGGCAAGCCTCTGTCCGCCAGTCAGGGCGGCTGGCAGCCCATGGCTCCCTCGCCCATCCCCTTCGACCCGGACTCGCCCACGCCTCGGGAAATGACCCGCCAAGACATGGAGCAGGTGCGCGAGCACTTCCGCGCCGCGGCCCAGCGCGCCCGCCGGGCCGGCTTCGAGGTGGTGGAAATCCACATGGCCCACGGCTACCTGCTGCACGAATTCCTCTCGCCGATCAGCAATTGCCGGACGGATGCTTATGGTGGGTCGCTGGCCAACCGCATGCGTTTTCCGCTGGAGGTGGCGACAGCCATCCGCGAAGCCTGGCCATCTGACTTGCCGGTATTCGTCCGCATCAGCGCCAGCGATTGGGTCGAGGGCGGCTGGGATGTACCCCAGTCCATCGAATTCACCCGTCAGCTTAAGGCCATCGGCATCGATCTGATCGACTGCTCCAGTGGCGGTATGGTTCCCGACGCCAAGATGGAGCTCCGCCCCGGCTACCAAGTGCCTTTCTCCGAGGCCATTCGCAAGGAGGTCGGCATCGCCACCGGCGCCGTCGGCATGATTACCGAGCCCGAACAGGCCGAGCAGATCGTGGCCTCCGGCCAGGCGGACGCCATTTTCCTGGCCCGAATTTTGCTCTACGACCCGTACTGGCCTCTGCATGCCGCATCCCGCCTGGGGGATGAACCGGCCTGGCCGCCTCAGTACCTGACTGCACGGCGGATCGAAACCCGCGTGCCCGAGTCGGTGGATCGGGAAGACTGAGGCGATCTGCCCCACCAGCCGGCAATGAGTCAGCCACCGGGGGGGGCGTGCATCCTGCACGCCTTGGAGGCAGGAAGGATGCTCGCCCCCCTGATGCGTCGGGCCGCCTAGCCACCACCCGTTGCCAGTGCCGGACGAACTCAGAAGTTTTTTCTGAAAGACCTTTTGCACAAAGCGCCGGGCGGTACAATGGACCTTTCAGCGAAACCCGCAGCACGGAAGCGACATTACTACCTTTTTAAAGCGATTCACGAAAACTATGGCCAGTTGCCTCCCCCAGCCGGATAAACCTTTCGCAGCACCCTTGCGGTCACGTTGCACCCACGCAGGCCGGGCGGGGGCAATCGCTTGTCGGCCAGCCCTCCTGGCCCTTTGCTGCGTTCTCATGGTCTCCGGCTGCGCCCGGCCGCGCCGTCCGGTGCCGGTCGAACTGATCCCCAAGACCGAGCTGTCCGGCTTTCCCGGGGTGCGCGGCTGGTGGGAAAAGCCGGAAGCGATTGAAGCCAGTCTGCGCACAGGACTCCAGGAATGGCAACGACAGCAGGCCGCTCGCACCGACGCCCCGTCCAATGACAACGACAACGGCAATGCCGCCGATGACACCTGCAACATTCTGTGCCTGTCCGGCGGCGGCCCCGGCGGCGCGTTCGGCGCGGGCATCCTGTCCGGCTGGACCGAATCCGGCAAGCGTCCGCAATTCTGGCTCGTCACCGGCATCAGCACCGGCTCAATGATTGCGCCCTTCGCTTTTCTCGGCCCCGAGTACGACGATGTGCTCCATCGCCTCTGCGCCAGCGTCCGCACCCGCGACATCTACCGGCGACGGCCATTGACGCTGGTGGCTTTCGGGGCCAGTTCCCTTGCCGACTCCACCCCCCTGGCCCAGCTCATTAAGGAGTCCGTCAACGATGCGGTAGTTGCCGCCGTCGCCCGCGAGCACGCCAAAGGCCGGCGACTTCTGATTGGAACTACCAACCTGGATGCCGGGCGCCTGGTCGTCTGGGACATGGGCGCCATCGCCGCCAGCGGCCGGCCGGACGCCCCAGCCCTCTTCCGTAAAGTTCTACTGGCCTCCAGTTCCATTCCCATTGCCTTCCCGCCCCAGTTTTTCGAGGTACGGGCCGACGGGCGAAACTTCGACGAATTGCACGTGGACGGCGGCGTGCACTCCGAAATCTTCCTCTACGGCGTGGCCATGGACGCCCGTCCGCTCTGGCGCGAGACGCTGCCTCCCGGCGCTCCCCGCCCTCGACTTTACATTATCCGCAACGGCTATCTGCACACCCCTGCCGCAGCCACCCGGACGGACATTCTCTCCATCGCCGAACGCACCGTGGTCAGCGTGCTCGACGCCAAGGCCACCGGCGACGTATACCGCCTGCACGCCCTGGCCCTCCGCGACGGGCTGGATTTCCACCTGGCCTACCTGCCTGAGGATTTCACCGTCGACAAAAAGGAGTCATTTGATCCTCACGCCAGCCTGCTCCTCTTTCAGAAGGGCCAGTCCCTGGCGCGCGAGGGCTATCCCTGGCTCAAAGCCCCGCCGGGCCTCAATCCCTCGGATCCGTATCAGCCCCTGCTGCTCGGTCCGCTGTCCCCGCCCGAGCACACCGCACCACCGCGTCTGATGTCCTCGCGTGGCGAATCCGAGCAGGAGACGTTCGAGAAAGTCATAGGGAAACAACTTTCGCCCGACGTAACGCCAACACCGTGAGTCGGACCGTAGATCGAGCCGCACGGCTCACCTGCCGGCTGATCCAACTCTCGTAAGCGTCGAACACAAAACCTGCGAATCGCACCAGCCAAGCCGGTGCGACGGGGGACTGTGCCGCCCGAGCACCCGCCAAATCCCCAAGCCCGAAAACCTGCAGCCCCCCCGCCTTCGCTGTCGATTTGTACCGAAAATCGTGTTTGTTAACCTGTGACCCTCTGGAGAAAACTCATGTTCAACCGCAGAGTCGGCCTGGGAACTGCTCTACTTGTGCTCATCTCACTGCTCGGCTGTACGCCAGAGGTTTTGCATGACCTTTTTGGGAAATGCGATGTGGCGGAAACAGCCGGCCCGCCGGATATCGAAGGCTACTGGATATCCATGGAGGTCATCTCCAGCTACTCCGAAGATGAAGCCGAGGCCCAGCCCATTACCGACGTCGATTACTGGAAATTCGTCAAACTGGAAGAGAACCCCGCATTTGCCTATTACCAGGTGAGCCCGGCCTGTTCTCCCGATACCGTGACCGGCTACGCCACCGTTTACCAGGAAGGCACCGTCCTGATCGACATCATCGCCAGCGGCCACGTTCAGCTTGAAGCCATGCTCTCCGAGAACGACACCATGGTGGCCACCCACCTGGTAAGTGACGCGGCCTGGAGCGCTCGGCGCATCGAGGAACCTCTGTGCAAGGAGGTCGACGGCCGGATGGTCGTCGCCATGCGCCCGCTCAAACTGTTCGACGAAGAAAGGGTGGAGATGCCCGCGGCGAACATGTCAGCCGGGGCCGAGGCCCCCAACGGCAAAGCCCACCTGGCCGCCGCCAAGGACTCGCGCCTCACGATGGGCGATGAGACGACTGTCCGTTCCCCTGACCAGAAGACCTCCTGCACCGATCCCAGCGGCTCGGCCGTTGCGTGCCCGGCCTCCAATGTCGGCCACGCCGGCTACATCCAGTGCGTGGACCAGGAGGTGTCCGAATCGAAAGTCCAACAGCTCGCGGACGTGGCCTGTCTCATCGACACCGACCAGATCTATCCCGGCGCGCTGCTGCAGGGCGCCCATTATGACGGCGGCAGCTTCACGCCCATCACCATCCCGCGGGCCGGCGGCAAGATCACCCTCAGCGGCCTCTATCTCGGCGGCGCGGCCAACTACAGCGCCACCGTGGATGAGGTCTCCTATGCATCCATCTCCAACGCCATCGCCAAGATTCTCAACGACAACGGCATCGTGGGCACCGCGGCCAACGCCAGCTATCGGGTCGACAGCGTCTATTCGTCCAACCAGTGGGCCTTCAACCTGGGCACCGATGTCAGCTTCATGGCCGCCGACCTCTCCGCTGCCGCCGATTCCGGCAATCAATCAGCCAAGAACACAGTGATCATGAAATTCACCCAGGTCTTCTACACGGTGAGTTTCGAGGATCCCAAGCTGGCCACCAGCGTCTTCGCCGACGGCGAGGCCTTCGATGATCCCGAGAACCAGATCGGCGCCGGCAATCCGCCCTTGTACGTCTCCAACGTCAAGTACGGCCGGCAGGTGTACTTCGTGGCCACCTCCAGCCTGGGCTCCTCCTACGTGAACGCGGCCCTGAGAGGCGCCTACAGCGGCGCTGCCAGCGTCACCGTCACCAGCGGCATGAGCTACAAGGATATCATGGCCAAGACCTCGATCAGTTACATCGTCCGCGGCGGCGACGCCGGCCTGGCCCTGGCCCCCATCGCGGCGGCCACGCCCGACGAAATGTACGACAAGATCAAGGCCTTCCTGGCCGACCGCAACGCGGCCGTCTTCTCGGCGCAGAACCCCGGCATCCCGGTGGCCTACACCCTCCGCTATCTCGACGACCGCACGGTGGCCATGAAGGGGCTGTCCACCACGTACGACCAGCACGACTGCAGCACCATCCCGGCCGCCGATTACCATTTCGAACTTCAGGCCAGCGACATCGACGACGACCTGCACATCTGGTTGGACTACGAGACCGACGCGATGAAGAAGGCCTACACCAATCAGAGCACATTCTACGCAAACATCAATAACTGGCTGCCCGACAACAACGACCATCTCATCATTCTGAAAGTGGGCAACGGCGGATGCTTCGGCACCAGCAGCCGACTCCGGTTCTTCCGCGATGGTGCCAGGATCTATGAGGACTGCTACTATCCGGGCGGTTGGCAAGACTGCGGCTGGCAGGTGGACCTCCGGGTCCGCGTGAACCGCACCAACGGCAAGTTCGAGGTGGTCAACCGTTGGCACGCCCACTAAGCGCCGGCCCCGGCCGACGGTGCACCGCTGCACCGTGAGCCGTGCCGGATAGCCAGGAATGCTTTCGAAGCGCCGGTCTTCCCCACGAGAGGGAAGACCGGCGTTCTTCATTTGGGTTCTGCGTTATCATGGTGCGGTAGGCGAGACTGGCCGCACGTATCCTCAAAGAACGGCTTGGAGAAACTGAAGTCTGCTAATGTTCTCTGGGAGCATCAAATGAGTTTCGCGGTGACCGCCTGGCTCATAGTGAGCGTGAATTTCGCTGTGGCGATTCTCGTGCTGCTCCGTCCCTGGCGCAAACCTGCCGATCCCGCTCAACCCGCTCCCATTACGTTCGTCGATGCCGTCCGCGCAGCTCTGGCTGCTACGGCACTCCTGGTTCTTGAACGGCTTGCCGGCATCGGCCGTAATCCGTTCGCCCTCATCCACCTCGTGTACCTCCATTTGGTGGTACTCGCCCCGGCCACCGGCCTGACCGTCCTGGCCCTCTCCCTGTGGCGGAAAGGCGGCCGACGCGCATTTGCCGTCAGCCTGCCGGTGAAGATCCTGGCCGTTCTGACACTTTTGGCGGCTCCCATCGGCGTGTACGCCACGTTCATCGAGCCGTTCCGCCTGACCCTTGAAACCGTCCGCGTGCCCCTGCGCGAAGGCCGGGATGCGGGAAGCGAAATCCGCGTCGCCGTGCTGGCCGACATCCAGACGGACCGGGTCGGAGAACACGAGCATCGGGCTATTGATCTGGCCATGGCCCAGACACCCGACATCATCCTCCTACCCGGCGACCTGTGGCAGAGCGAACACGAGCCCACCCCGAAGGACACCGCCGCGCTGCGCGAGCTGCTCAACCGGTTGTCCGCGCCCGGCGGGGTCTGGTTCTCCCCGGGCAACTGCGATTCGCCGGCCTGGACCAAGAACTTACTCGCCGGCACGCCCGTCACCTTGCTGGACAATGACATCGTCCAGGTACAAGTCAGAGGTCGAAGGGTGACTATCGGCGGTGTTGAACTGTATAACACGCGTGAAGCGGAGGCTCTCATTCGCCAGCTTGAGGAAGACCCCACCTCCGGCGATGTACGTATCCTGATGGGCCACCTGCCGGACAACGTCCTGCACCTGCGGCCCAATTCGCGCATCGACCTCGTGGTGGCCGGCCACACCCATGGCGGTCAGATTGTGATCCCCGGCCTTGGCCCGCCCATGACGCTCTCGCGCGTGCCCCGCCATATCGGAGCCGGCGGTCTGCATCACCTGAACGGCAACGCCATTTACGTCAGCCGCGGCGTCGGCTGCGAACGCCGCAAGGCCCCGCGCATCCGCTTCTTCTGCCCGCCGGAGGTGAGCCTGCTGACGATCGAGAGTACGGCCGGGCCGGCCGCGTCCCAGCCCAATCGGGAAGGGTATGGCAATTCTTTGTAGCGAGGTGACGTGGAGCCTCGGAGGGCGTGCATCTTGCACGCCTTTGAGGCGGGCAGGATGCCCGCCCCCCCGATGCGCCCGGCCGCCTTGAGATGATCCTTTGCCGGGCCCACCGGGAACAGCCAGGGCCAGCAACTGGCGGGAAGGCCGGTCCATCCGCTATAGTGCTGGGTTCGGATCATTCAGGAAGGGTCCTGGATGTCAATCGCTGAACGCTGATTGCTGAAAGCTGACTGCTGACATGGCCAAGAACATTAAACCCCGTTCCCAAGACTACGCCCAGTGGTACCTCGACGTCATCAAGGCCGCCCAGCTTGCGGACTACAGCCCTGTCCGCGGCTGCATGGTCATCCGCCCGGAAGGCTATGCCATCTGGGAGGCCATCCAACGCGACCTCGACCGCCGTTTCAAGGAGACGGGCCACGTCAACGCCTACTTCCCCCTGCTCATCCCGCAGAGCTTCCTCACCAAGGAGGCCGAGCACGTGGAAGGCTTCGCCATGGAATGCGCGATCGTGACCCACTCCAAGCTCGAAAAGACCGCCGACGGCCTCAAGCCCGGCAACCCGCTCGAGGAACCGCTCATCATCCGCCCCACCAGCGAGACCGTCATCGGGGCCATGTACTCTCAGTGGGTACAGAGCTACCGCGACCTGCCCCTGCTGATTAACCAGTGGTGCAACGTCATGCGCTGGGAGATGCGCACCCGCCTGTTCCTGCGCACCGCCGAGTTCCTCTGGCAGGAGGGCCACACCGCCCACGAAACCGCCGAGGAGGCCCAGGAAGAGACGCTGCGCATGCTCGACGTCTACGCCGCCTTCGCCGAGGACACGCTGGCCATCCCGGTGATCAAGGGGGCCAAGACCGACGCCGAAAAGTTCCCCGGCGCCGTCACCACCTACTGCATCGAAGCCCTCATGCAGGACGGCAAGGCCCTCCAGTGCGGTACCAGCCACAATCTCGGCCAGAACTTCGCCAAGGCCTTTGACATCAAGTTCCTCGGCCGCGACCAGCAGCTTCAGTATGCCTGGACCACGAGCTGGGGCGTCAGCACCCGCCTGATCGGCGCGACCATCATGACCCACTCCGACGACGAGGGGCTGGTCCTGCCGCCGCGGGTCGCCCCCTTCGTGGCCGCCATCGTGCCCATCTTCAAGAGCGAGGAGGAACGCAACACCGTCCGCGCGTTCATCGACAAGGTGCTGACATCGCTGGTCGGCGCCGACGAACTGGCCGCCGCCGCCAGGCGCTTCGGTTACAACGAGACCCCCACCTACTTCTTCGACTCCACCACCGGCCAGCGTATCGTGGTGGACTGGCGCGACGCCCGCCCCGGCGACAAGCAGTACCACTGGGAGCAGCGCGGCGTGCCCTTCCGCTTCGAGGTCGGCCCCCGCGACGTGGCCAACAACGCCTTCGTCCTGAAACGCCGGCTGGACCGCTCCAAGGCCGTCGTCACGCTCGACCAGGCCTCCCGCGAGTGGCTCAGGCAACAACTGGACGAGGTCCACAAGGCCATGCTGGACAAGGCCCGCCAGTTCCAGGCGGCCGAAACCCGCGAAGCCGCCAGCTACGACGAAATGAAGAAGATCCTGGCCGAGCATGCTGGCTTTGTCCGCTGCTTCTTCAAGCCGGACAAGACCATCGAGGCCCGCATCAAGGAAGACTGCAAGGCCACCGTGCGCTGCGTCCCCTTCGAGCAGCCCGGTACAACCGGCAAGTGCATCTTCACCGGCGAGGAGTCTAACACGCAGGTCCTCTTCGCCCAGGCGTACTGATAGTGCACGGGCCCTAATGGTGCACAGGCCGCCCTGGGAGACGGGTTGACAGGGGGGGCGGGCAGCCCGCCCGCCTTCCATAGTCGGATAACCCCTCTTTTCAGAGACCGGAGCGCGACCGCTGGAGAAGTGCGGATGCCGGGTGACTTACCCTCTTCAGAGAGGGGTTCACGATTATTCGCGGTGCCGGCAACTGACAAACCGATCCGTGCCCCATAACCAACGTCCCCCGGCTGCAGGCTGATGCCCTATCATCGGCGGCGCCCTCTACCACATCCGGCAGGATACGCCCGGTGGTATGCGCACCGTGCCCAGCTCCGGTAATCTGCCCCTTCCCAGTACAGCGAACGCACATACACTCATTGCGGCTGCGTCATATCGCCCAGCTCGTGAGCCTTTTCACTCAGTATTCGCATTACAATATGCAGTACGTTTGGAACTGACGTATCCAAACGAGTAATCCCGGCTCCGAGGCCCTGCGCGATTGGGGCAAACCCTGAGGCGTATTCACCCCAAGTCATTGCCAATTCCCCCTTTGTGAGGGTTTTCTCATGCCCTGGGCGGGCCCATTCCGAATGCGGCACGGTGATTGCTATTTCTGGGGGCGTTGGGATGCAGTTGCATCTTGTTACCGCTGAGAAGATCGGTCTACCCTCGCTGACGTACATCTTGTCTGACATCCTGGGGTGGGTTGGTCTGAGGCCAAGGATAGGCACCTTGTCATGCATCGGCCTCATCTCGGCTTGCATCTGGAGGCATCCCACACAGCAAGCCGACGGCCGTTGCATCCGGTTTCGCATCTGGCGTTTAGTAGCGAATTGGGCATCGCACTAGCGGCCGTCGGACGAAATTAATCGTCGATCTGGAAATCGGCGCTAAGAATATCATAATATTGGTATAGAGACGCTCAAAGGATCTTTGTTCAGCTACAGACAGGCGTAAACCAACTACGTTCCGAGCCCTTCCGCTGCAATCCCCTCTCCGGCCCGAACAATGGAAGGGAGTTGTTGGTTTGCCCCGTTTTTTCAAAAACCGCGTCGTCGCTGTCAAACCTCACTGCCTTTTTTAACAGCGACGACGCGGCCTTCCTTTTTGGGGCACCCGCACTTGTTCCCGCTGTGCTCTCTGGTGGCCTTGGCCAACAGGGATGGGCTCCGGGTAGCCATGACCGCGGAAAACGCCCGTGTCCACCAAACCCCCGCGACCTTTCTCCGGAGTCCATAATCTCGCTTGTCAACGCGATTTGCGGTTGAGCACGGACGTCGCGTCAAACCTCTGGCCAGGCCGCGGAATTAACCTGAATCCGCCGTTTTCCGCCTTCCAATGCCCCCCACCTCATGTTTATACTGTCTCGCCCGCGCTATACTGTGCCGGCGCATTGCACCGGTCCGATAAGCCGGCCGTAGACCCGATCGCGGCAACAGCAGTCGAGGTTTTCGTCAACCCTCTCGGAGGGCGCTGTCAGCTATGAGCACAGGCCATGAAATCGTTGCGTCCCAGTGGCTGGCCCCGGCGGTTCGCCGACTGGTCGTGCGTGCCCCGCACGTCACCCGCCACTGTGGGCCGGGACAGTTCGTGATCGTCCGGGCAGTACCCGATGGCGAACGCATTCCTCTGACCATCGCCCGCTCCGACCGGAGCGCCGGCACCATCGACTTAATCGTTCAGGCGGTAGGCGCTTCCACGCGTCAGATCTGCGCCCTTGAAAAAGGCCAGAGTCTCTGCGACGTGGCCGGCCCGCTTGGACGCAAAACCGAAATGGAGAACGTCGGCCATGCCGTGGTGGTCGGCGGCGGCGTCGGAACCGCCGTCATCTATCCCCAGGCTGCCGGCTTGAAGGCGTGCGGCAATTATGTTTCGGCCATCATGGGCGGTCGCACCCGCGAATACGTGATTCTCGAAAAGGAACTCGGCGAGATCTGCGATGCCGTCTATCCCTGCACGGACGACGGGAGTTACGGCTTCAAGGGTTTCGTCACCGACCGGCTCAAGCAGCTCATTGAAGCGGGCGAGCGTCCGGTCAAGGCCGTCTTTGCGGCCGGCCCCGTCCCGATGATGCGGGCGGTGGCCGAGCTCACCCGGCCTTACGGCATCCATACGGTGGCCTCGTTGAACCCCATTATGGTGGACGGAACGGGCATGTGCGGCGGCTGCCGGGTGCAGGTGGGCGGCGAGATGAAGTTCGCCTGCGTGGATGGCCCGGAATTTGATGCCCACCAGGTCGATTTCCGGGAGCTGACCGACCGTCTGGGCGCCTATCGCGCTCACGAACAGGCGGCGATGGAACGGCATCAGTGCCGACTCACCGCCGGCCTGCCAGGACGCTAAACGTCCGTGCGGGCGGTGAGACCGCCAGGCACGTGATGGGTGGGCCACGGTCGGCGGTAGCGGTCGGGCTCTGTACCGGCCGTTCTGGTGCGGCGTCCGGTCTCCGTACCGGACATTCTGGTGTGGCGGCCGGGCTCTATACCGGCCATTTCGGACTGTAACGGCCGCCGCCGCGAGCGCTTCGCGGAACTGTGGAACTGGCAACGGGACTGGCAGCGTGCAACAGAGCCAGTGTGGCAGGGGCGTCGGGCCCCGGCATGTTTTGCCAGAGGGTCTTTTGTCATGAGTGGCGACAACAAACTCAAACCTTCTGAACGCATGAAAATCCAACGGCAGGCCATGCCCGCCCGTGAGGGGCACCAGCGCTCCGCCTGCTTTGAAGAGGTCAACCTTGGGTTTGATGAGCGTCTGGCCGTCCTGGAGGCCCAGCGCTGCCTCGAATGCAAGGACGCCAAGTGCATCAGCGGCTGCCCGGTGCAGATTGACATCCCCGGCTTTGTCAGCCGGGTGGCCGGCGGCGACCTGGCCGGCGCAGCCGACATTCTCCTGCGCGACAACGCCCTGCCCGGCATCTCCGGGCGGGTCTGTCCCCAGGAAAAGCAGTGCGAGGCCCAATGCGTCCGCGGCAAGGGCAAGGGCTGCTCGGTGGCCATCGGCCACCTGGAACGCTTCGTGGCCGACTGGGCCCGCGCGCATCAGAACGGCCGCTCCCCTGTCGCCCCCAAGCCCACCGGCTTCAAGGTGGC
Source organism: Phycisphaerae bacterium (assembly GCA_012719955.1). Taxonomy (GTDB): domain Bacteria; phylum Planctomycetota; class Phycisphaerae; order UBA1845; family PWPN01; genus JAAXZI01. The sequence continues at coordinate 24,813 of JAAXZI010000243.1, forward strand.
TGTTGTCGGCAGCGGCCCCGCGGGCCTGACCGCGGCCGGCGAACTGGCTCGCAAGGGCCACGCGGTCACCGTCTTCGAAGCCCTGCACGAGCCCGGCGGGGTGCTGGTCTACGGCATCCCCCAGTTCCGCCTGCCCAAGGAAATCGTCAAGGCCGAAGTCGAGTCGCTCACGCGGCTGGGCGTCAATATCGAGTGCAACGTGGTCATCGGCCAGACCTACACCATCGACGACCTCATGACCGAGGAAGGCTACCACGCGGTCTTCATCGCCAACGGCGCCGGCCTGCCGGTCTTTCTGGGGATCCCCGGCGAGAACCTCAAGGGGGTATACAGTGCCAATGAGTACCTCACGCGCGTGAACCTCATGCGGGCCTGGCGCGACGACGCCGAGACGCCGGTGCTCAAGGTCAAGCATGCGGTCGTGGTCGGCGGTGGCAATACGGCCATGGACGGCGTCCGAACCGCCAAACGGCTGGGCGCCGAGTCGGCCACGCTGGTCTACCGCCGCTCGCGCACCGAAATGCCCGCCCGCATCGAGGAGGTCCAGCACGCCGAGGAAGAGGGCATCCAGTTCCAGATGCTCACCAATCCGGTGGAGATTCTCGGCGACGAGAACGGCTGGGTGCGGGCCATCCGCTGTGTGCGGATGGAACTGGGCGAGCCGGACGCCAGCGGCCGGCGAAGCCCCATCCCCATCCCCGGCAGCGAGTTTGAGATTCCCTGCGAGGTAGTGATCGTGGCCGTGGGCACCCGGGCCAACCCCCTGCTCACCCAGACCACGCCGGACCTCAAGGTGAACCGCAAGGGTTATATTGAAGTGGACGCCGACGGCATGACCAGCAAGCCGGGCGTTTTCGCCGGCGGCGACATCGTCCGCGGCGCTGCCACGGTGATTCTGGCCATGGGTGACGGCAAACGCGCCGCCGCGGCCATCGATCGTTACCTGACAGCCAAACGGGCAACGCAGTGATCCCTGGAGCGGCCCGCCGCCGTGCCAGCCGTTCGCGTCACAGTTCGGAGCCGAGTGTCTCGCCCGTCTCCCGGAGACCGCCTCGCAAGCGTATGGGCCATATCGCTTGGCGACCAATTCTCAGCCGGGCCGCGCGTGCCTGAGACCGGCAACAATGCTATGCTTTTACGGGGGTGCATGAGCTGCCGCCCCTCCGCCAAAGAAAGGAGTTCAAACCCGTGACCACCGAGCCCATCGGCGACATCTGTGTCATCCGGGACGATGAGACCCAGGAGTGGACGGTTACCGTCTGCCGCGGCAACGGTACGCGCGATCTGCTGAGGCGGTGCGCCACGCGCGAGGAAGCCGCGGAACTCGCCTATGCCGAGCGCGATCGCTTCCGCAAGGTCCGCAATATCGAGCTGATGGTCCATTTCCCGGACGACTGCCCCTGCCACTGTCTGGAAGAGCGTGACTGGCGCAAGTGAACCGTCCGCGACGATGGCTGCCGGGCTTGCTGCTGGCCGTGTCACCGGCCCTCGCGGCCGATGAGCCCCCCGGCCGTGTACGAGTCCGCGTCGAGCCCAACCTGGCAGCCCTGTTGACGGAAGAGGACACCGACGCCGACCAGCTCATCACCGTAGCGGATCGCGGCGACCGGCGCTTCGAACTTCGCGACACGAACGGGAAAAGCCACCTCGTGGAGGGCACTTACCCCCTGGCCAACCTGCTCGAAGAATTCGGCGTCGCCTTGCGGTCAGGGCGTCGCGTCACCGTTATCGACATTACGGACATCCGCGCGGCCCCGCCGCGTCGCATCTCGCGGATGATCCGGCGGCATTACTGGGACTGGCTCACCCGCCGCATGGACTCCGCCGGCCTTCGCCTCGCCCTGCAAGATCCCAAGATGGACGCCAACGGGCGTCAGCGTCTCTATGTGCCCAACAACGACCCGCTCGCACGGTCGTACTATCGCCGCATCGCCGAAGAGTTTCCCTGCCTGGGGTTGGAAGTCATCGAGCTGCCCCGGCAAATCACGCCCGAATTCGTGCGCACGCTCGATGATAAGCCCGGCCTGCTCTCGCTGGCCCTGCGCCGCGATGCAAGCGGCGAGATCGAACCCGCCCCCTTTGTGACCCCCGGCGGGCGCTTCAACGAGATGTACGGCTGGGACAGCTACTTTATCGCCCTGGGCCTGCTGGCCGACGATCGGGTGGACCTGGCCAAGGCCCTGGTGGACAACCACGTCTACCAGATCGAGCATTACGGCCAGATCCTTAACGCCAACCGGACCTATTACCTCAGCCGGTCGCAACCGCCCTTCCTGACCTCGATGGCCCTGGCCGTCTTTGACCGGCTGCCCCGGACGCCCCAGACACGCGATTGGCTGGCCGGCGTGCTTCGTGCCGCCATTCGCGAGTATGAGACGGTCTGGACGCAGGGCACCCGCCTCACCCCCACCGGCCTGAGCCGGTACTTCGACTCCGCCTCCGGCATGCCGCCAGAGGTAACCCCGGACCAATATGCCCACGTGCTCCGCCCCTACGCCGCCAGGCACGGCCTGGACATCGCCACCTTCGCCACCCGGTACCGTGCCGGGCAGATCCAAGCGCCCGAGCTGGACACGTACTTCGTGCACGACCGGGCCATGCGCGAATCAGGGCACGACACCACCTACCGCCTCGTCGGTCGAGCCGCCAACCTGAACCCCGTGGCCCTCAACGCCCTGCTCTACAAATACGAGACGGACATCGCGCAGATTATCCGTTCCGAGTTCGGCGATGACTTCGCGTTGAGCCCGGAGCGTCACACCAACAGTGATGAATGGATGCAGCGAGCCCGGGACCGCCGGCAGCGCATGCTCGCACTCATGTGGAACGAGGAGCGGGGGCTCTTCTTCGACTATGACTTCGTCAAGGGGCGACAGTTGGAGTATGTCAGTGCGACCACCCTGTATCCGCTCTGGGCCGGCCTGGTCGATGAGGATCGCGCCCGCCGCCTGATCCACTCCGCGTTGTCAGAGCTGGAAGCGCCGGGGGGCATTCTGTCCAGCACGAAGGCCTCGCGCGGCCCCGTCTCGGCGGAGCGTCCGCCGCGGCAGTGGGACTATCCCTTCGGCTGGGCCCCGCACCAGATGCTTGCCTGGGAGGGTTTGCGGCGTTATGGCCTGCAGGAGGACGCCGAGCGCCTCGCCTACCGCTGGCTCTATATGCTGGCCCTCAACACCGAGCGGTACAACGGGGCCATCACCGAGAAATACGATGTGGTTCGCCGGACGTTCGACGCCGACGTCGAGTACGGCAACGTCGGCGTCCGCTTTCAGTACGTGTCCGACGGCGGTTTCGGCTGGACCAACGCCTCGTTCCAGGTCGGCCGTCGTCTTCTGAACCCCGCCCGCCGTCAAGACCTCGATCGCATGATCCCGCCGGAGTGGCTCTTCAAGCCAACAAGCCAATCGGAGGGCGGGCATCCTGCCCGCCTCCAATGAGGACCATTTGCCCGCCACTACATCAGCCGACAAATACCAATGCACGCCAGACACGAACACGGCAACAACCTTTCCTCTTCCACTTGACTCACCTCCACTGCCGAGGTATATAGGCCCAAGAAACCAGGCGGCAACACCACCGGGATCCTGGCGAACGGGCAACTCATCTCGGCGCGCACTCATCGAGCAGGTGGAGACTCATATGCGGATGGCAGTGTGTGCAGCAGGCGTCATATCACTCATGTCGGGATTATTGACCGTCGTAATTACAATGTGACGTTCTACAGTTCCAGTTTGGCCGCATGAAAGAACGATCGCAACCATTCCGGTGCCTGGCGGGTCTCCTGGAGAGAGCCGTCCACCGCGCATTCCAACTCCAGAACGTCGCCGGGCACGTAGTTGGCCAGGTCGGCGTACTTGGTATGGTTCCACACATGCTCCACCGGGTTGAGAGCCGGCGCGTACGCCGGAAGCCACTCGAATCTGAATCGCCGGCCCGCCTCAAGGCAGCGGGCCGTCTTGCGATGCACCGACCGGCGGTCCAGCACCACGATCAGGGGCCGTCGCAGATGCCGCTGCACGTCCCGCAGGAAACTCTCGAACTCCTCGGCGGTGACATTTCGACCCTGGACGCCGAAGTACAGCCCCAGCCTGTTTCGGCCTGTGGCCAGGCTCAAGCCACCGATCACGCTGAGGCGGTCGTGTCGATCCCAGCAGTACATCACCGGCGTCTGCCCCACTGGAGCCCAGGTTCGCCGTACCACAGGAGCAGTTGATATGAGAGCACGACCGGTTAGAAGCGTGTACACACGGACATTCACGCGTTTCTGCTTTTCCGTCGGCGCAGTCCTGACCTGTTACCTATGTAGTATGGCGTCTGTTCACTCCACTTCTGCCCCGGCTGATGTTGGCGAGGATGAGTTCCTGATGCCACCTCCGCCTCAGGGTAATGTAGTAAGTGGAGATGGACAGCTCCGCGACGTCGTCATGTATATGCGAGCATTGTCGCGGCGTGCCACAGAAACGGATGATGAGAAGCGGCTTGAATTCAGAGGCTTTCCTCCTGGCTTTGTGTTATCAAAGGTCCTTCGATCTGAAGTGCTGCCATCGGGCCTGCTCCGGTTCGCCAAGAAGCGCGCATGGTGTCCAAAGCCGAAGCGCAAAGATGAGCCGGATGAGTTGATTGATGCGGCTGTGGTTCGATTTACGAACGGGCCCTGGACAGTTCAAGTGGTTGATACAAGGCGTGCCACCACGATTATTCTGCGGAGCAAAACACGAGATAGGATAATAGATCCATCTGAGATTGCGTCGCGCCTGCCCGACGCATTGTATGACATACTTAAGACAGATGTACTGGAAGGTGCACGAGTTGTTGCTCACAGCGAGGCACATTTGTCAGACGGCACGATAGCCGTGTTGCTAAATGTGTTGCTTTCAAGGCCGTTGCAGATGGAATCGTCTTGCAGCAGCCGCTGGGTGACGGTCTTTTCGCGTGGCAATGTAATATCGATCGCGATGGAGAAGTCTTACGCTATCGCGTCTCCGAATGAAGGCATGGATATGTCCTTGTTCGATGGACCGCGCCAGCAGAGTGTGACGGATGCAAAAGATCTGGTTGGTCTTGCCGAACAAGGTCCATCGGCTGCGGGTGAATTGGCGAGACGTGTGCGGGACGAAATGGACAGCAGCGATGGTGCCGTAGCCCCGGAGATGCGTCGTAGGCGGGTAGTGACCGGCTTGTCTTTGCTGTCAGAGCTTGCCGAGGAGGCGCAGACCGCTTCAACAGGGCCGCGTCACGACTGCTGGCGCGCGGCCTTGTCTTGCGCTTCTGGGAAACGAGCGGCGCTGCCCGAAGCACATAATCTGGCTGGTAAGATGCTGAAGTTGATGGCTGCCTCCGGACGCACCGAAGACGTTTCGTTGTTGAAGGAACTGATTCTGAGTCCCGAATTCATTGCGTACAGCGATGAGGGACTGAATGTCCTCAGCAGTGCCATTGGCACAGCAGACATGCAGAATTGGTGTGTTGCGGTGTTGAGAGGACAAGTGCAAGCAGGTAACGTTAACTCCAGGCTGACCGTTAGCGTTTTGAACGCGACGCCGGGGCAATTTGCAGATGATCATCTGCGCTTTGTAAGCAACGTGGTCCGAATAACTGAAGATGAGGTAATTCGCAGGAAGGCCATGGAGAACTTGGTGTGCTTGAGCGAGGCTGCTCTGGCCTTTCGCTTGAGCACTGTCGCTGGGCTTAGAAGAGCTGTCACAAGTTCGGACAAGGCTATCATTTTTTCCGCTATTCAGGGCTTGCAGCATTGCGGTGACGCCAGTTCGTTATGGGCGCTGCAGGGCCGGCTTGCAACGCAGGATGCCGACATTCGCAGGCGCGCCGAGAGGGCAACACGGGTCGTGTTGGAGGGTACTCCTGCCGGTACGGGAGAAGCAGTTGAGGTCCCGACCCCATCGTCAGATGGAACGGAGCTGTCGGCGAAGGTAAGGGCCTTGCTTGGAAACCTGGATCCCTCTGCAGTGTATGATGTACCCGCCTGGAACAGCAGAGTCAACGAATTGGAGCGCGGATTCAGGCGCAAACATCCTGCCGGTGCTGTTCGTGGGCTGCTGCCTGACGCTGAACGACCCGACTTGGATAAGGCTCGGACGCTTGAGATGTTAGGCAGTGTTCCGGCCTGTGATGACGCATGTCCTGCAATTGCTGATCAGATCCTGCAACAGAACCCCGACGCCAATGTTGGCCTGGCTGCAGTTAATCTGTTGAACCGGTGCGGGGCCTCGTTGAAATACATGCATGAGGCGGCAAACACTGCAGTTCGGCGCTCCAGTTGGTCCAACGAGACGGAGGCCTGGATGTCTTCTGTTCTGGCTGCACGCGCGGGACATATGGGCGTGCTTAGTTTAATGCTGCAGAATCTGTCTGGAGAGAATCGGTTGAGCAGTCGAGCAGCCGTGGAGTCGATGGGGGCTATACTCGGCATCAGCCTCACCGAAGATCAATTGGATGATCGAGGATTCGATTCAACGGTCGCTGATATCAGGAGGCGTTGCGGGGAAGGCGGCGTGGTCAAGCAAGGGGCGGGACACAAATAGGGGGGGACGGAAAAAGGGTCAGAAGCCATTGTTGAGCTCTACGATTGGCGCATGATTGGCCCCCCCTTGCCCGACGACATGGCGGGACCCACGAACGGTCAAGACCGTGCAGGGTCCGATGGTGAGCGCGCAGTTGGCGAGTGGATGAATGCGACTACGTCGCCTGCCGCCAGCAAACCGACATCGGCCGGCCAAAACTCAACCGGCCCCTGACTCAACAACCCGTCACCGGGCCGGCTTTGTGGCCGGCGGGTCGAGGATATCCGCCGTCCGTGCGGCCCGATCCGGGAACGGGGCCCGGTAGGTAGTCGGCTTGAGCTGATACCAGTAGGCCACGCTGCACCAGTCGTCGCTGCGCTCGAAGAGGCCCTTTTCACCGTATCCGATCTGTTGGATCTCGGCCCGCAGGCTTTCGCGGAAGTACACCGGATCCTTCTCATGCCAACGATACATGCTCACCAGCGGAAACCGGAAGTGCTCGTTGGTCAGGTTGAGCGTGCAGCCGTGCCAGGGGGTCTGGTAGAGGTCCATGCCCCAGGCGGCGCAGAAGTAATCCTCCGTGCCGGTGCCGCAGATGGTGGGATAATCGGTATCGCCGTCCAAATAGAACTTCATCTCGCCCTCGCCCCACCAGTGCGGCCCCAGGGCGCGGACCCCGATCACGCAACCCAGGAAGTAACCGGGGCCCTCGGCACGATCCAGCACCACGTAGTCATCCTTGAGCACGGTGGGGTTCTGCCGGTTAAAACGGGCGTGGAAGTAGCCGGTGTTGGGCGGGAGGCTGGGGTGCAGCTCGTAGTCGATCTGGAAGAAGAACGCTCCGAGGGTCTTGTCGTCGGGCATGTCGTTGGTCACGGTGATCTTCGCGTGGGTGGCGAAAGGCATGGGGAAATAGCAGTTGAAACCCCTGGCCAGCGTGGCGGTGACATAGGCGCTGGACAACGGCACAGCCCGGCCATGGGCGGTCCCGAAGAAATCGCCCAGCGGCACCTCAACACTGGGAACTTCATTGTTATCCCAGTACATCCGCAGGATCATGTTCCGCAGGGCGGCCGGTGAGCGGTCGGAAATGGTGATCCAGATGTGGCGGATCACGCCCGGGCCATCCACATCCATGAGCGTAACCGTCTCGCCGTTCTTGATATTCATGATGGCGGGCGAGCCCTTGCGGCCTTCTCGTTCCATGCCGCCGGCCCCCTTGGCCCCGGTCTTGTTCTCCCAGGTGATGGCCCGGCTCTCGACGCCGTATGGAATCGTGGGCAACTGGGCGTCAGGGGCCGGGAACGGAGCGTCACAGCTCCGACTCACATTGCCCCGGCCACAACCCGGGATCAGCAAGCTCGCTGCGCAAAGTAGCCCCAGAGAACCAATGAGCCGTGCCATGTTCCACCCTTTCAACGTCAGGTCCGCGCACCGGAGCAGCACAGCGCTCGGCTCCGTACGCCGGCTGATTATGCGCATCTGTTGGTCGAAATCCATCCCCCTGCGGTGCTAAAGTCCTAATAGGGTATCTGTTTGTTCAGGCCGTCGTTATGACGGCGTTGTCCTTTCAGGAGAAGGCCATGCCACGGGGCCAGAAAACAACCGGCCGCACACGGAAACGAAAGCCGGCCAAATCGCCGGACCAGATCGTGATCGGCCTCGGAACCGAGATTCCCGCGGGAGAGCCCCTGCCGCAGGAGACCGGCATATGGCCGGAGGTCAGTACCGGCAGGCAGAAGAAACGCAGTACGGGTCGTCGAAAGACCAGCCGGGCCAGCGCCTCGCAATCCACCGCCAAGCGTTCGGCCCGGGGTGGCAGCAAGACCCGAGGCAAATCGCCATCGGCCGCCAGGAAGAAACCCTCCGGCGGCAAGACGGCCAAGACCCGGGCCCGCAAGTCGCGGGCGACCAGTTCCACGCTGCGCAAGCGCTGACCCTCGACCGGGGTGCAGGCCATTTCGGCGGCGTTCGTCTGCGGGAGGCACGGCTCGAGGGTGGCCGTACGCCCTCACCGGGCACACTTTCAGACGCTCAGGGAGACCTTCTTGCCCAGCAGGGCTTTGTGCCGGGTCAGGATCGGACGGACGATCTCTTTGAGGAATCGATCCACCTGCTCGGGCGAACGGCCGACGTAGCGGCGGGCGTCCAGGGCGCTTTCGAGATCCACGTCTTTGAAAGCCGGATCGGCGGCGAGCCGGGCCATCAGGTCGTTGGGACGGCCGAACTCTTTGACCTCGCGGGCGGCGGCCAGTGAATGCCGGCGGATGCGCTCGTGGAGCTCCTGGCGATCGCCGGGCGCAACGTGGCGGCCGCCCCTCGCTTGCGCTTCGGGCTGGCCGGGTTTCCTCGCTTGCGCTTCTGGCTCGTTGGGGCCCTTTGCTTGGGCTCGGCGCCCTGAAGGCGGGCAAGATGCCCGCCCCCCTGCTCCCTGTCCGGTGGTTGCGGCCATGAGGATCTCCTCGGTGGCCATGAAGGGCAGCTCCGCGGCCACGCGCGAGGCGATCACGTTCTGGTTGACCACCAGCCCGCGGGCCACATCCACGACCAGCCGGAGAATGCCATCGATGGCCAGGAAGCTTTCGGGGGTGGTCAACCGCTTGTTGGCCGAGTCGTCCAGCGTCCGTTCGAGCCACTGCTCGGCCGCGTTCTGGAAAGGCGAGCTGAGAATGGAGAGCACGTAGCGCGACAGGCCGGTCATCCGCTCGCAGCGCATGGGGTTGCGTTTGTAGGCCATCGCGGAGGAGCCTACCTGCTCCTTCTCGAACGGCTCTTCGATCTCCTTGAGCCCGGCCAGCAGACGGACGTCGTTGGCAAATTTGTGGGCGCTGACGGCCACGTTGGCCAGCGCGGCGGCCACCTGGGCATCGATCTTGCGGGTGTAGGTCTGGCCCACCACGGGCTCGACGGCCTTGAAGCCCAGCTTGTCTGCGACCATCTTCTCCAGGCGATCCACCTTGCGGGCATCACCCTTGAAGAGCGCCAGGAAGCTGGCCTGGGTGCCGGTCGCGCCGCGGATGCCGCGGAGGCGCAGGCCGGCCAGGCGGGCTTCCACCTCGTCGAGATCGCGGGTGAAATCGTAGCACCACAGGCATGCCCGCCGCCCCACCGTGGTGAGCTGGGCGGGCTGGAAATGGGTGTAGCCCAGGCACGGCAAGTCTCGCCACTTCTTCGCAAAACCGGCCAGAGCCTCGATCGCGTTGACCAGCCAGGCGCGGATCAGGATCAGCGCGTCGCGCATGAGCACGACGTCGGCGTTGTCCACAACGTCCATGCTGGTCGCGCCCAGGTGGAGGATGCCGCGGGCGTCCGGGGCCACGTCGCCCCAGGCGTGCAGATGGGCCATGACGTCATGGCGCAGGCGCCGCTCGTGCTCGGCGGCCTTCTCAAAATCGATGTCTTCCAGCGTCCTGCGAAGCTGGGCAAGCTGTTTCCTGGAGATTGGCAGCCCGAGTTCGGCCTGTGCTTCGGCCAGGGCCAGCCAGATCCGCCGCCAGGTCAGGATCCGCTGCCGGGGGCTGAACAGCCGGCACATCTCGGGGGAAGCGTTGCGACTGACAAGTGGATTTTCGTAGATCTCCTTGCTGCTCATCTCGTGCCTCAATCAGAAGCCAAACACACGGGCCAATGACGAATGTCGAAGCACGAATGACGAATCAATGACGAATGCTCAAATGACAAATGACGAAACGCCAGCAGGCAGCCCTGTTTCGTCATTCGGATTTCGGGCTTCTTTAGTCATTCGGATTTCGTCATTCGTCATTTACACTTTGACCACCTGCGCGAGCTCCGCCACGAAGTCCTTGCAGGCCTGCTCGATGGCCTTGTCCCACTCGGAGGCGAAGCGCTCTATGTAGCGCATGTTGTCATAGGCGTAGATGATGCTCCGGGACGCGCTGACCAGCGCGCCCGTGCCGTCAGACTTGAACAGCGGGGCCACGTCCGCGGCGGTCGCCCCCTGGGCCCCGTAGCCGGGCACCAGGAAGGTACAGTTCGGCATCATGCCCCGGAGGCGCACGGCTGATTCGGCGTCACGGGCGGCCACCACGGCCCCCACCGCGCTGTAACCACTCTTGCCCACCAGGCCCTCATCCTGACTCCAGGCCGCGACTTGCTGGGCGATGTGCTCGGCAACGGTCAACCCGCCCTCGAGCTTGGCGTTCTGGATGGTGTCGGCGGACTCATTGGTCGTCCGCACCACCACGAAGACGCCCTTGCCCTGCTCGCGGGCCACGTCGATAAACGGCTTGACGCCGTCCAGACCGAAATAGGGCGAGAGGGTGACCGCGTGCGGGCCTTCCAGTTCGTCGAGATCGGAGAAATCCGGGTCCGCCAGCATGGCCCGGGCGTACATCTCGGCGGTGGACCCGATGTCCCCGCGCTTGCAGTCGCCGATCACGATCAGGTCGGCCTCGCGGGCTTCCTGGATAATGTCGAAATAGCCTTCCAGTCCCTCCCAGTAGAACCGTTCAAAAAACGCGCTGTTGATCTTGACCGCCGGTACGATGGGGGCCACGATCCGGATCACCCGGCGGCAGAATTCGAGGACCGCGTCCAGGGAGGCTTCGGAATCGGCGGCGTCGTTCAGATCCTTGTGCTCGGCAATCTCGGCCGGCAGCATGGAATAGACCGGATCAATACCCACGCAGGCGGGCGTTTTCTTGGCTTTGATGGCGGCCTGCAGGTCGTCAGCGAAATTCCTGGGCACGATCGGTTCCTTTCAATTATGGCTCAACACGGCACTGTCATCCAATGGTTTACGGTAGAATAAGGAAGTCTAGCTTTCGGTATGGGAGCATGCAAGGCGCTAAGCCCGGCAAGTTGAGAATAACTTAGATTCCCCAGGGGACCGGTGACCAACCTGTTCGCCCCAGCAATGGAGATGAGTCCGTGGCACGCAGACGAAAAGGCAAAGCCGGCCAGCGACGGGTGGATTTCCGCCCGAACCGTCAGCAACCACGACGTCACAAACACTTCGGCTCGCACCACCTGGCCGACGAAGCCGTAGAGGACGTCCACCTGGCTGAATCGGTCCGCGCCAAGGGCGAGTTGTCGCGACGCCGCACCGTCGTGGAGCGTCTGGACGAACCCCTGGACGGCCGGCGGATGCGGGGAAAGGCCGTGGCCGTCCGCGGAGCATACGTCGAGGTGGACGACGGCAAGGAGCTCTGGCTCTGTACCATCCGTCGAATCCTGCGCACCCGGTCGATCGATACGCGCAGCCCGGTCGTCGTCGGTGATGATGTCATCTTTGCCGTAACCAGAAGCGAGGGCGCTCAGCGCGAGGGGGTCATCGAGGAGATCGCGCCGCGCCGCAGCACCCTGGCCCGCTCCGATGGCCGACGGACTCACGTCATCGCCGCCAACGTGGACCAGGCGGTCATCGTGAGCAGCATCCGCGAGCCGAGGATTAAGGAGCACCTCATCGACCGCTACCTGGTGGCCGCCCATGCCGGCAACATCCGCGGGATCGTGTGTATCAACAAGGCCGATCTCGACGAAGACGACGAGATCCCCGAGATTCTGGAACGCTACACGCGAATCGGCTACCTCGCGGGAGCGACCAGCACCAAGACGGGGCAAGGCATCCGGGAGCTGCGCGATGCGCTGGCCGGCAAGGTCACCATCATTTCCGGGCAGAGCGGGGTGGGCAAGAGCTCGCTGCTCAACGCGATCAACCCGGCCTGGAATCTCAAGACCGCGGCGGTCTCCGAGGCCACCGAGAAAGGCCGGCACACCACCACGACGGCCGTGTGGCTCAAGCTGCCCGAGGGCGGCGCGGTGGTGGACACGCCGGGCATCCGGGCGCTCGACGTGGCCATGGTGCCGCTGGAGGAACTGGAGATGCACTTCGTGGAGTTCGTGGACCGCGTACGGCACTGCAGATTTCCCAATTGCATCCACATCCACGAGGAAGGCTGCGCCATCAAGGCGGCGGTCGAGGCCGGCGAGATCGACCCCATGCGCTATGAGAGCTACGTGGAGCTGTTCATGGAGCTCAGCGAATTGCGGGCCAAGAGGATGGGGAATTAGGAGGGTTCAGGGTTCGGGGTTCAGAGCTGTGGATCCGTCGGCTGGTTGAGGCGACATCAGTTCTGGAGCATTTCGAGATACTCGGTTCTCTCCTCCGGAACTTCCAAGAACCAGCAAACGGGTACGGCCCTGTTAACCCGAGCTACCGCGCTACCGTCCGCACCGGCGGGACGCCGGTGCCATACTGTATCCTGCTCTCTGCTCCCTGAACCCTAACCTCTGAACCCTGACTCCTGAACCCTGCCGTCACAGGAACACGAACGTCACCACGATGAACAACGGGATCAGGATCCCCACGCTGTAGAGCATGTATCCGAAGAAGCTGGGCATCTTCACGCCGGACTGCTCGGCAATGCTCTTGACCATGAAGTTCGGGCCGTTGCCGATATAGGTGTTCGCGCCCATGAACACGGCCCCCAGGGAGATGGCCACCAGCAGACTCTCCTGGATGAAATTGCCGTCGGTAAGCTGCAGGATGCCCGGGCCGGCCGAGTGGGTCAGGGCGTTGGCGGTGGTGAAGAACACCACATAGGTCGGGGCGTTGTCCAGGAAGCTGGAGAGCATGCCGGTCGCCCAGAAGAACTGCCACGGCTCGTTAAGATGCAGTTCCGGCCCCTTGATCCGCAGGATCTCGATGGGGGCCTGCATGGTGATGAAGATGCCAATGAACAGGGCCGCGACCTCGGCGATGGCGCCGAAGTCAAACTGGTTCTCTTCGCGAATCCGCGACGGGGTGGTGATCCAGCCCAGGGCCACAAAGGCCAGCAGAATCAGTTCACGCAGGTAGGCATGCTCCGGCACCACGAAGCCGGTGCCCAGGAACGACTCGCCCGGCACGACCAGGGCCACCGCCAAGATCACGCCCAGCAGCCACAGGAAATTGATCTTCCCGTTGATCCGCAACGGCTCGATCTGCGTTTCGTCGAGCATCTTGGCCAGCGGCGGCTCCTTGCGGTACAGGCGCAGATCCCAGAAGTAATAGAGTACCAGCAGGATCCCCACGCAGAAGCCCCACTCGCTCACCAGCCGGAAGGTCCACAGGAACGGCACCCCCTTCAGGTATCCCAGGAACAACGGCGGGTCGCCGATGGGCAGCAGCGAACCGCCGATGTTGCTGACCAGGAAGATGAAGAAGATAACCGTATGGGTTACATGCTTGCGCTCGCGGTTGGTCTGCAGCAATGGCCGGATGAGGAGCATGGACGCCCCGGTGGTGCCGACAAAGCTGGCCATCCCCGCCCCGATCCCCAGGAACGCGGTATTGACCGCCGGCGTAGCCCGGACGTCGCCACGAAGCTGGATTCCGCCGGAGATGGTATACAGGCTGAAGAGCAGGATGATAAAGGGCACGTACTCGCCAAACACCGAATGCCACAGCACGTTCTTGACGGTGTCAAACCCCGGTGCGGTGGCATGATGCTCGAAGACGATACCGCTCCCGCGAACCTGGTAATAGACCAGGGTGATGGCCGCCAGCACCAGGGCCACCAGGAGCTTGTTGCGGTTGTGGTGCCACCAGTGGGCGGTCTTGGGGATCAGTGGCAGCAGCGCGATGCTCAGAAGCAGCACCGCGAACGGAATGGCCGCCAGCAGCGAAGGGGCCTCGTGGACCGGATGCGCCGACGCCGCCTCGGCCGGATGCGTGGTGGTCAACTGTTCCAGAACCGCGGCGCCCCCTTGAGGGTCCGCAGGTTGAGTAGCCAGGACCTCCTGGGCCAGGGCCGGCCGGGCCAGCATCCATCCACCGACGATAAGTACCATCAGTCCAGAGGAATAGAATCGTGTGGTTCGCAACATATCGAAGTACATCGGCTAAACGGTCCCTTCCAATTCATCCGCCCCAAAACAGGTCGGCACAAGGAGAACAGGCCCATTATTTGCGGACCTGGAGGGGGGCATTCTATACTGATTATCGGTTTCTGGCCAAGGAGACAGGCCCAATGGCCACAAGATCCATGAGCGCGTGTATCGGCACCAGATGGATAGCGTTCGGCATGGCTGCAATCCTGGCCAACCTGATGGCCGGCTGCGGTACCGGCCACGGGGGCGGGGCCTCGGCCACATACCGAAACAAGCTCAATGAGATGAAGACCGTCCAAATTCGGGTCAAGGATCAACCCTTTGACGTCTGGCTCGCCCGGACCGAAGACGAGCGGGAACGCGGCCTCATGCAGGTGACTGAGAAGGAAATGGCCGCCACCCTCAACGGCCGGCGGGGGATGCTTTTCGTTTTCCCCGGCGAACAGAACCTGGCCTTCTGGATGTTCAACACCATCATCCCCCTCGACATCGCGTATATCAACGCCCAGGGGCAGATCGTCAAGACCTACACCATGGCCCCCCTGGAAACCCGCACCTATCCCTCGCTGGAACCGGCCCAATTCGCGTTGGAAGTGCTGGCAGGCACTTTCGAGCAGCTCGGTATCGGCGTCGGCGACCACGTGGAAATCCCCGACTCCGTCCTCAAGGACGCCCGCTGATCAGTCGAATTGTCCTTCGGACGAACGAGATGGAGCCCGAAGCGCAAGCGAGGGCCGGTCCCTCGCTTGCGCTTCGGGCTCTGATCGCCTCAGGAGAGCCCAACTGTCCCAGTTATCGGCACTATCGTCTGCCGCTCCGCCCCGCCCGCCGCGACTGCTGATCGTCGGCGAGCAGGCTCGCTGGCCCTACGCAGTCCGAGAACTGCTCCAGGCGCAGGGAGTGGCCGTCAGCCGTGCCCCGTCGCTCCGCCATGCCTGCGACCCGGCCCTGTTGTCCCGGGTGGACGCAGTGATCATCTGCGAGCCGGACGACGGCGAATTCTCCGCCAGTTCGCAGGGGGACATGGAACTGCTGGCCGACGCGCTGAACTCGCATCGATTAATGGGGATCGTTCTTTCGCCGGGCACAACCGGGGTGGTGCCCGGCGAAGGCGATACCCTCATGACCGTGGCCGCCGACATCACTCCCGATGAACTCTGGGGGCGAGTGGCGACAATCCGCCAGTGCCGGCCGCTGCTTCTGCAAATGGATCAGCAGGTCGCCACCATGCGGCGGCTCGGCAAGCAACTCAATCAACACTTTACCGAAGTGGACCAGGAACTCCGGCTGGCCAGCCGGCTGCAGCGCGATTTTCTCCCCAGGAGCTTTCCCGAGGTGGGGGAAATCCGCTTTGCGGTATTGTACCGACCGGCCACATGGGTCTCCGGCGACGTCTACGATGTGCGCCGCCTGGATGAGACCCGGCTGAGCTTTTACGTGGCGGACGCGGTCGGGCACGGGGTGGCGGCCGGCCTGCTGACCATGTTCATCAAGCAGGCCCTGGTCGGAAAACGGGTCGAGCAGCACGAATACACGATCATCCCGCCGGAGGAAGTGCTGGCCACGCTGAACACTTCGCTGGTGGAGCAGGAGCTGCCCAACTACCAGTTCGCCACCGCGTGCTATTGCGTCATCGACACGCAAGATTACCAGTTGACCTTCTCGCGCGGCGGACACCCGCATCCCATCCACGTCAGCGCCGACGGTGAATGCCGCGAGGTACATACCACGGGAGGGCTGCTGGGGGTGTTTGCGGATGAGACTTTCCCCAGCGCGACGGTGTCCCTGCTGCCTGGCGAAAAGCTGGTCCTCTACAGCGATGGCCTGGAGGATGCGATCATGGCCGGTCGGGACCGCACATCCAGGCAAGTCACCTTTACGGAGGGGTTCAAGAAAGCGGCCCGGTTGCCCGCGGCGGCGATGATCGACGCCCTGACCGCACAACTGGACGAATCCGAAGGCAGCCTGCAGCCGCCGGACGACCAGACGTGCCTGGTGGTGGAACGACTGAGCGCGTAATACGCATTCCAAACCAATCTTGTGCATTGGGTGCCACGCCTCTTCGGAGGTGGGGGCGCGAAGACTCAACCGATCAGCAGCAGGGCAACCAACAACCAGCCAGGAATCCACCCAAGTTTGCAGCGGAAACCGTATCCGGCGGGCAAGATGCCCGCCCCCCGAAGAGCCGGCCGGTACGGGGGGCGGGCATCCTGCCCGCCTCATGGATTGGAACGCATGGCCGCGGCGTTGCCCCCTCCGCCCGGACGTGCCCGGCCACGGCACCGAGCTTAAATGCCGGCCCACCCGATGTGAAGCGCCCCCTTCTCATTTCCGCCCGGCCGGTTACAGTAGCCGGGCATGATACGTCGCCTGTTTGCTATTGCGGTTCTGCTCGCGCTGCTCTGCGGGACGGTGCTGTCGCTGCCGGTCTTCTGGGCCCGGCCGGTGGTCGGCCAGAAATCCAGCCAGATCGCCCGCCACTGGCTTGACTGCATCTTTACCGCTTCGTCGGCCCTGACCGGCACGGGCCTCTCGCCGCACGACATCGGCGACGACTTCACCCCCGCCGGCCAGGCGCTGATCCTGGGCTACATGCAGATCGGCGGTCTGGGCGTGCTGGTCCTGGGGGCGATTGTGGGTCTGCGTTTCCGTCAGCGGTTTGGATGGGGCACCGACCAGGAAGGGGCATCCCAGGTCCGGCTCGGGCGGCTCATCGCCTTCGTGTGCGTGCTGGCGCTTCTGCTGGAAGCGGCCGGGGCGGCAGCCCTGTACTACAGCCCGGATCGAGGGTCGGACCCATCCGAACGGCCCCTGTTCACCGCCCTCTTCCACAGTGTCAGCGCCTTCTGCAACACCGGCCTGACACTCACGCGGGACAGCTTTCTCTCGGCCGGCGTCTGGTGGCCGGTGTATGCAGTCCTCCTCCCGTTGATGGTGCTGGGCGGCATCGGCGGCCCGGTGCTCTACGAATTGTGGCGCCGGTTGCTGGGTTCCAGGTCGCCGCTTTCGCGGGACACGCAGGTCACGCTGATCGGTACGGCCATGCTCATCCTGGCCGGAGCCGCGACGATCTTCTTTATCGAGAGCACGCCCCGCTGGCAGCTTCGCAATCCACGGGAAGACTCCGAACACATCAAGCTCGCCAGGGAACCCGCCGGCGAGGTCATCGAGTTTTCCTCTGAGGGTTCCTCCCGGGCGTCTCAACAGCGTCTGCGAACCATGAACGCCGGTCGCCGGGCGGCAGCCGCACTGTTCCAAAGCGTCTCCGCGCGATCCACAGGTTTCCGCGTGGCCCGGCTGGACGAACAGTCGCTTTCACCGGCGGATCGGGCGGCCACCATGCTCCTGATGCTGATCGGAGGCGGGATCGGCGGCACGGCCGGCGGGCTGCGGATTGTGATGGTGGCCATTTTGTTGGGGACGCTGTTGGGGGGCAGGAGGAACGCTCGTCTGATCTCTGAAGGCAGGCAAGATGCCCGCCCTCCAATTCACGTCGGGCAGGATGCCTACTCTCCGATACACGGGCAAGACGTCCATCCTCCAATAGGCGGGCAGGATGCTCGGGCGATGGCCGTGCAGGTGGCTGCCGGGGTTGCCACCGCGATGCTCCTGCTGATCGCCTTCACGGCACTGGTATTGATCTACCGCGAGCCGGCCTCATTTGAGGCGTGCGTTTTCGAGGCACTCAGCGCCTGTTGCAACGTTGGGTTCACCACCGGCATCACCCGCTCGCTGCAACCCGAAAGCCAGGTCATGGTCATACTGGCCATGCTTCTAGGCCGGATTCTCCCGCTGGCAGTGCTGGCGAATTGCCTCTGGCCCCCCGCCGCCGCCCCGCGGTCAAAGCACTCCACCCCCACCGATCAACCATCAGCACTCCCAAGTGCCGAAAACTGAAAGCTGACCGCTGAACGCTGAACGCTGATCGCTGATCGCTGAATGCTGACCGCTTATCTACGAATCACAACCGAATCGCTGCGAATCGTGCCCGTATACAGATGCGTCGGTACGTTCGCGGTCCGGCCCTTTCTGCCGATCTCCTCCCGGATGCACGGCGCGTTCCCTATGGTGGAATAGCGCACGAAAACCCTGGCCTCGCCGGGCGCCTTGGGGAGCCGGCTCATGCGCTCGCGCAGCGCGGTCAGCGGCGCCCGGCCAATGATCATCCGCTCCCCCGGCCGGATCCGACGAACCAACTCAGGGCGAAACACGTCGCCCGTCGATTCCGGAGTCCAGCTCGCGGACCCGTCACCGCCGTCATCCTGCCCATCCTCTTTGCCCTGCAGCCGCCACTCGACGCGGGCCTGCGTCTGCAGGTCGTCGCCCAGATTGAGATTGATCCACTGGTCGCGATCCCACGTGCTCTCCACCCGGACGGCCAGGGATTCGCCGTCAGGCTCAATCTTCAACCGCAGCGGCCCCTCGGCCGTACGGATGGCTTCCGGGGCGGATTGGATGATCTCAACCGTCGCCGGCTCCGAGCGCACCAGCCCGAATCCCTCGTCGATCCACGTGGGGTCGTTCCACTGGGGCTGGTATGAAAACTGGATGGTGTACTTTCCGGCCGTCAGCATCGGATACCGGGCCCACCCGCGATTGAACGCGTTGATCACCAGACGGTCGGTCGCTCCGGCCGGCACCGGATGCGAGGGCGACAGGTCCCGGGCCCGAAGATTGACCGCCTCATACACCTCGGCGCTGCGCTCGATGGGGTCCACACGCAAATCGAGCGATTGTCCATCCGGCCCGGTCACCACCAGGAAGTCCCCCACGTCCATCAGGGCCGCCACTTGCCGAACATCATCGTCGGCCTCCCCCTGGTCCGCCGGCCAGGGCGCCTCGATGGGTTCCCCCGTAGGATTGAACACATGGACGGTCACCGTGAAGGGCTCATCCCAGGGCACGCGCGGGGGATTCACCTCCAGCCGAACCTGTGCGCCAATCAGGATCGCCGACTGGAGCTCAGCCAGCAGGTCGCGAGCCAACAGCGCGGTTTCCAGGTCCTTCGATTGGGCCGCCTGCCGGAGCGCGGGGAAGGCCACCGGCCCCCACTCCGCCAACTGGCGGATCGCCGCCCGCCGACGGGCATAGGCCGGATGACTGAGCTGCCGGACGACCGTCGCGATCCGCTCCGGGCTCGGCCGAGCCGGGCGCGACGCGGGCTGACTGGCCGGGGCAGTGTCCACCGCTGCGAATACGGGCCGCTCAGCGGACGAACCTGCCAGCCAGACCAGGAGTACGGCAGATAAGGACAGCCGGCCAATCATCAGGCACCTCATAAACGCGTTCTCTTCATGCTACCATAAGGGACGCCGGGCGGGCGGGCCAGACAGCCGTCATGCTGACTTTGCTTGTGCCAGGGCCTCCCTGCCGGATGTGTGCCACGGCGGCCTGTGCCGCGAGGATACGCTGATTCTTCACTTGCGGCGAAGCAAGGGCCTCGGGAAAACGTAGAAGATTCAATGCCCACGTACCCTGTTGAGTTAAAGCTCACCGGACGAACCGTGCTGGTCGTCGGCGGTGGAGAGGTGGCGGTCCGCAAGGTGGCGGGGCTGCTTCAGGCCGGCGCCACCGTCCGTATCGTAAGTCCGAATTTCTGTCAGCCATTACTGAACTTGCGAGAAGTCACCAGAGAAGCTCGTGCATACAGCCCGGAGTGCCTCGATGGCGTCTGCCTGGTTTTTGCCTGCACGGATGACCGGCAGGTCAATGCCGCGGTGGCGGCGGACGCCCGCGCCCGAGGCATCTGGTGCAATGTTGCGGACGAGCCGTCGGAGTGCGACTTCTTCGTGCCGGCCGTCCACCGGCAGGGAGAGCTGAGCATTTCAGTCGGCACCGGCGGGGCCAGTCCCCGGCTGGCGGCCCTGCTGCGTGACCGGTTGGCATCGCATTCAGGCCCCGAGTGGGGTATCCTGATTGAAGAACTGGCCCGCGCTCGCGGCCTCATCAAGACGCGCGTGGCCGATCCGGGCCTTCGCCGACAGATTCTGGACACCCTGTGCACGGAGTGCTCCATCCGGTTACTGGCCACCCGTGGCCGTGAGCCGTGGCGGCGATGGTTCGAGCGCGTAACGGAGTACCGTCTCCAGGGCCGCACGGAGCTTCCGGAGACAAGCTGAGCCGGTGCGTCTGCACGTACAGAGATTCATGAACCACGAGCTACTGGTTACGGTTGTCTGCGGCGTGAGCTACCTGGTGGCGGGTTTTGCTGTTTACCTGCACATCCGCGGTCAGGTCTGGTGGGCCAACCCGGTGTCGCGGGTGGCGGCCGCGGCGGCGATCGGGCTGAACCTGGCCTATCTCGGCCGCGCGATCGCTCTCGAAGGCCTGGTCAGCACCTTCGAGCACAGTTTCGATGCCATCGTGCTGCTGTCCACGCTGATCGGCCTGGTCGCACTGGGCACCCATCTGGCGCCCAGGCTGCGGGGTCTGGACGGCCTGTTGTTTCTGGCGGCCGGCGTTGTGGCGTTCAGCGCGATTTTCGTTCTGCGTCAACCGAGCGGCGTCATGAGCGCCCGGCCATGGTTCATCAGTCACTCGCTGGCTTTTGCGGTCAGCGGCGTCTTCTTCATTGCCGGGGGCGTGGCCGGTATCGCTTACCTGCTGGTGAATTGGATGCTCCGGCGAAAGCGCCTCGCGCTGGTTCGCAAAGTCCCCCCGCTGGAATCGCTGGAACGGTTCGGCCGCTGGATGCCCATTATCGGATTTCCGGTGTTTACGTATGGGATTTTGACCGGCCTGTGCGGCGTGGCCCACCGTCCGGACTTCGCCACCGTGTGGTACCGGGACCCGACATTCCTGTTTGCGATCGCGGCGTGGCTGATCTACGCGTACATGACCGCAAGCCTGATGTATCGTCCGCGCATCCGCGGCCGGCGGGCGGCTACGCTCGCGACGTACGGCCTCGGTTTGGTCATCGTGATCTTTCTGGCCCGGGAGTTTTTGTCGCCTCTGCACCAATGAACACTCGGACCCTGGTCATCGGCTGCAATCATCGCTCCGCCTCCGTGGAGGTGCGCGAACGGATCTCGTTCAACGACGAGGTTGCCGCCCGGGCCCTGCGCGAGTTGCGAACTCGCTATCCAGCGTGCGAGGCGGTACTGCTCTCGACCTGCAACCGGATGGAGCTGTATCTGGCCTCTCCTCCCGGCGGGCCGCCGGGCGTCACCGAAGCCATCAACTTTATTGCCGAGTTCCACGGCGTGCCCGCCGCGGAGTTCGTGGAATGTCTCTATCACTATGAGGGCGCGGCAGCCGTGCGACACTTGTTCCACGTGGTCTGCTCGCTGGACTCGATGGTGCTGGGCGAGTCGCAGATCCTGGCCCAGACCAAGCGCGGGTTTGAGCTGGCCCGCTCGGCGGGTACGGTCGGCGGGACGCTGGACGGACTCTTCCAGCGGGCCTTCTCGGTGGCCAAGGAGGCACACACCAAGACCGCCATCGCCGCCGGCCGGGTCAGCGTGGGCAGCACCGCCGTGGACCTGGCCCACCAGATCTTCTCGCACTTTGACGACAAGATCATCATGATGGTCGGCGCCGGCAAAATGGGTGAGCTCACCCTCACGCACCTGCTCGATACGGGCCCCAAGCGGCTGTGGGTTACCAACCGCACCGACGCCCGGGCGGTCGCACTGGCCGAAAAGATCGCCCAGCAGCACCTGGTCGCGGTGGAGGCGGTGCCCTTCGCCCAGTGGATCGACCATCTCGCCGAGGTGGACATTGTCATCGCTTCGACGAGCGCATCTGAACCGATCCTGACCGCCCGTCAGTTCGCCCCCATCCCGGCGCGTCGGGGATACCGCCCGCTGCTGCTCATCGACATCGCCGTCCCGCGCAATATCGAGCCTGCCGTCGCCGAAGCCGATGGCGTGTTTCTGTACAACATCGACGACTTGCAGGCCGTCGTTGAAATGAGCCTGGCCCATCGCCGTGAGGCCGTCGGCCACTGCCACCAGATCATCGAAGCCCACGTGGTCGAGTACCTGGAGCGATGCTCCCGGCAGGACCTGGGGCCGCTGATTGCCGCATTGCAGAATCATTTTCGCGGCGTGGCCGACAGCGAGCTGCAGCGCATTCTGCCGAAACTGGGCGACATTTCAGAAAATGACCGCGCGCTGCTTGAGCAGATGCTCCACCGAATCACCCAGAAGCTGCTCCACGACCCGATCAGCCATCTCAACCAGGCCGCGGCCAACGGTGGCGCCCACTTCTATGCCGATGCACTCAGGGCGATGTTCAACCTGACCAGCGAGGAAGAAAAGGAAAAGGAATAGCCCTGCCGGCAGTTCGGCCTGTGCCGCAACGGCGGCTCCCCAACCGAATAACCGCTCTTGCGCAGCAAACGGCCGGGACCAAGCCCGGCCGCTCTCATCCTTACGGATCTGTTCGTGCGTGCTTCCGTCAGCGCCTGCCCAACCGTGCCGGCTGGCGGATCACGATGGGCCGGTAGGCCACCGGCCGGACGACCCGCTGCGCGGGACGGTTGTAGGTGTGAGTGGTGGCCTGCACGGTGCCGCCGGGGAAGGTGTTGCCGCGAGCGAACGCGGTGGAAGTTCCGCCGGGGCTGCTGCGGGTCGCGCCGCCGGCCGCCACATCGCGGACCGCGCCGCCCTGGGCCACCACCCCGCCGTAGCTGCCGCTCACATGGCCGTTATTGCCGATGCTCAGGTTGAAGGTGCCCGCGTAGGCGGGGCCGCGCTGACCGGCAATCGCATGGCTGAAAGAGAAGTCCAAGCCGTCGGAGTCCACACCAACCGCCAGACCGGTAGCGGCGTTGACGGCGCCGGTTCGAGTGCGCGTCCGGGCCAGGCCGGCCAGGCCATCACCCACGTAGTTGGCGGTCGCCGCCGCGTTCCCGCCACCCCTGTTCCCGGCGGAAGCACTGGTAGAGGCCTCGCCGGCCAATGCGCTCATCGCCATCATTCCACTCATCACCAACACCATCGCATATTCTCTGGACCTGTTCATGGCCTGTCTCCTGTTCTTTTCTCGTTCCCTCTTCTCCCCTTGTCCCCTTGTCGCCTTATCGCCTTGTCGCCTTGTCGCCTCAATTCCCATCTCACTTGCGCTCAGGGCTCTGAAAGGCGGGCAGGATGCCCGCCCTCCGACCCACGGCGGGCAAGATGCCTGCCCTCCGATCCGCAAGATGCCCGCCCTCCTTTACGGTCGGACCTCGATGGCCGTCACACGGGACTGGCCGGTGCCGAACCGATTGGCCCGGGTCTGGGCCAAGGCCCGCACGCTGCTGTTCTGTCGCCACCCGCTCACGCTCACGCCGTACCCGTCTGCGTTGGCCGTGGCTCGATAGCCGGCCCGGCTGTCAGACCGCACACGGCTGGTGGCCACTCCACCGCGGGTGTCGGCCAGCGAATCACTGATGCTGGTGGCTCGCCCGCCGTACAGGCCCCGGCTGACCGCCCTGCTGTCGCTGTTGGCATAGCCGTAGCGGCTCAGCGCGGTGGAGTAGGACTGGCTGCGGGCGGTGCCGCCGTGACTGCCGCGGGCGTTCGCCACGCTGTTGCTGATCGCGACACCACCGATCGCACCGGCCACGCTCTCACTGGTCGCAACCGCCCGGCCACCACGGGTGCCACGGGCATCCGCCCGGGAATTGCTGAGGGCCAGGCCATGATCCGCAACCGCAATCGCATCGCTGGTTGCCTGGCCACGCCGCTGACCAATGGCCTGAGAATTGGCAATGGCAGTCCCGCCGTTGGTCGCGCCGGCCCAGGCCGTCGCGTTGGCATTACCAGTTGCCGTGGCGGTCGCATTGGCCTGCCCGCCGTTGCTGGCTACTGAAACCGCGCTGGCCGAAGCGGCCAAAGCCGCAGCGCCAGTCAGAAGCACACCCGCCCCAGTCATCAGGTATCTGTGTCTCATGGCCGTTCTCCTCTCTGGAGAGCCTGGTATCCACCTCGGCCGGCCCGGACCCGCGTCCATTGGCTTGCCAGAGGAGTCAGCAGATTAGACATTTACGCATTGAAAATGTTTGATGAAGGATATTATTCACTAATAGAAAACACATAAACCATTACCATAAAAGAATTAACGGATGCAATATTTTGAAACGAACGGGCATTTGAAAGAACCCGCCCCTCCGGCTGGCCGGATTCGGTCAGGGAAGGGCCGCTCCTGATCGCAATCCTGACCGAAGTTGGTCGCGGCTTGTCAGGACCGGGGTGCCGCGAAAACTGCCGTTCAAATCCCACAACCGGCCAAGTCACGCAGAGCCACGCGGGTATAGCGCCTATGCTTTCACAGATGGGGCCTTTCAGAGAGGGCGCGCAATGCCAAACGAGTTCATCAATCCCAATTGGCATGTGGTCATCATCCATTATCCGCTGGCGCTGTTGACCCTGGGGGTGCTGATCGAACTGTTCAGCCGGCGGACCAGCAGCCTGAAAACAGCCGGACGGTGGATGATCCTGCTGGGGGCGCTGTTGATCGTGCCGGCGTCCACCCTGGGCTTGTACGCCCTGCGCGACGTGGTCACCCCAGGGCCCATTGACGCTGCACAAACATGGCGCGAGGTGGTACAGGAAAGCCCCTGGTCCGCGGCGCAATGGTCGATGATGAAATGGCATCTGCTGCTCATGTCCATTGCTGCCGGATTGTTCCTGCTGGGCGTCGTCGTGTGGCTGGGCGCGTCGGATGAAGCTCGACACTCGCTCCGCTGGCCCGTGCTGTTGGCGATGCTGGTGGGCGTGGGCCTCATGAGCGCCGGGGCGTGGCATTCCGGAGAAGCGATCTATCGCTATGGAACCGCCGTCGAGCGGAGCACAGCGGGGGCTGAACCGCCGCGCGAACCGGCAACGCAAACGGCCGCACAAGCGGGAACGGCGCCGGCCGGCATGGTGGAAGAGTCTCCGCAGCAGCCTCCGGCGGTCAGCCATCTGGCCGATCCTGACCATGCCCGGGAGCCGGTTAAGCCCGGGAGCTTGGAATATTACGTTCGCCCCTTGCAATTGCATCTGCTGCTGGCCGGTCTGACGGTGGCCACGGCCATCGCCGCGCTGGGTGTATCCTTCCGACGTTGGAACTGGCGGCCTCCCACGATCGCAGAAAGCCGGCTGGTCGAAACACCCCGCCCGGCGGAACCTGCGGGCGTGGCTCCGCGGCCCCCGGCCGAAGCGGGGGTGCCGACGACGGCTCCCGCCCCGCATCCCCTGGCCGTATCCCCCGTGCGCCCCGCCAGGTTCTGGTGGTTAACGCTCTTGTTCGGCGTGGGGACCGCCCTGGCCGGATTATGGTTCACGAGCGACTGGCGACTGGAGGAAGGCCTCCTGGGGCCGCTGCGTAACGCCGACAAACGCGCGGACATGCCGCGACTGTTCTTCCATGTGATTTTCGGGACCAGCACCGTCTTGTTGACGCTGCTGCTGGCGCTGATCACCTGGTTCAGTCGCCGAGCCAAAGCGGCGACGATTGTCTTTGCAATCCTTCTGCTGCTGGCGGTGGCCGCCCAGTTATGGCTGGGCATTCTCCTGCTCTTCGACTCGCACCACGGGCCGCTGTTCAGGTTCAATGCCGGGTAAATCGCCGGCGGCCGGGTGGAACAGTGCCAGGCATTCACATTGGGACCAGCGGATGGAACTACAGGCACTGGGCCAACGGGCGGTTCTATCCGCAGGGGCTCAAGCCCGGCGACTGGCTGCGATTTCTGGCCGGACATTTTGACACCGTAGAAGTGAATTACTCCTTTTACCGCATCCCCACCCGCGAATCCGTGGCCAAATGGCAGGCCGCCACGCCGCCGGGTTTTCTCTTTGCCATGAAGTTGTGGCGCGGGATCACACAATTTCGCAAGTTGAGTGATCCGGCCGGATTCCTGGCTCAGTTCCTCTCGTCAGCCAACATCATGCCCCCGTCCCGGCGCGGGCCGCTGCTGGTGCAGCTTCCGCCGAGCATGGGCCTCCATCTCCAACGGCTGGACGCCTTTCTCATCGAGTTGGAGCGGCAAACGAACGCGTCGCCCTGGCGCGTGGCCGTGGAGTTCCGGCATCCAAGCTGGCTGGTGGAGCGGGTGTACCGTCTGCTGAACGAACATCGGGCGGCGGTGGTCCTGGCCGACTTGGGCCGGTGCCCGATCACCAAGCCCAACGACGTCGATTTCGTTTACGTCCGCCGGCACGGAGGGTGGCATCACCCGGAGGGAAGATACCTGCCCGAGCAGATCGCGGCCGACGCCGAACGGATCAAAGGCTGGCGGACGACGGGGAAGACGGTGTATGTGTACTACAACAACGACCTCAACGGGCATGCGGTGGACAATGCGCGGGAACTGGCCGGGTTGGTCGGATTGAGGGAGTGAGGGGACAGGAAGACAAGGGGACAAGGAGACA
>JAAXZI010000244.1 GCA_012719955.1 Phycisphaerae bacterium
CCGCCTGGGTATCGGGGTGGGGGTCAACGGCAACTGAAGAGGACGGGGCCTGAGAGCGGCATCCCGCGACGAGAACGGCACAGGCCAGCAGCGTCCACGGACGGCGCAGCGTGTTCATGGTCACCTCCTCAGGCTAAAGATAACAAGGACGCTGCGTTTTTGCATGGTCGCTGAGCTGAAGCTCACGTAAACAGACCAGCGGAGCCGCTCCAGGGAAGATCGTCTTGAATGGACAACCGCTGCTCGATGAACACAACATCGCCGTACGCAAGAGGATAGAATGCATGAGAATTTCAGAAATGTGCTTCCTTCGCGCGCACTAACTTCACCATGCCGCATCTGGCAGGAGAAGTCAGGATGTGGCTTTAGGGTCGTCGTTCGAGAGGAGCTCCGGTTCGCGGGGGGCCGGGTCTTTTTGTGGCGTGGGCTGGCCGCACTCGGGGCAGATGCCGGATACGTTGCCGGTGAGGTCGTAGCCGCACTGATCGCAGAATCCCTCCCTATGTTGCGTTTTTGGCGGCCTGAGCAACCCCGGAAAGATCGTGAACGGCAGGGCCATGCACAAGCCCATGACCGGTCCGAACAAGGGCAGCATCACTATCAGGTAAGGCGGCTCCCATCGCTGGTAGCGGACTGGCCAATAAGCATTTCCCGCCTCAGTCAGCACGATCACCAGCCACATTCCGCCGGCGCCGGCCAGAAGTCCCATCAGTGGGAGGAGTGGGCGGTTTGACAAGAATAGATAAGTCGTCGCGCCACAGATCGCCGAGCAGATCAGCAGATCAACCTCTAGATGAGAATCAAGGAGCCCGCAGTAATACTCGCAGTAATACGCGCAGACCATCGCGAACGAACACACAAAGATCAATCTCAAAGTGCCGAGCACGGCCAGGCCGTAGCGTCCGCGCCAAACAGCGGCCTCCGTAAACATGAAACTCGTCAGGAAGGGGGTACCAAACAACGCAACCCAGAAAGACAGGGCTCGCACCCCAACGATCGCGTAGGCCAGGAGGAGCGCGCCAAGGGACGAAAAGATCATGCAGAGCCCCAGCAGACTTCCGAAGGGGCGCCACTTCCCATGGGAAGGTGGAACCTGTTCGGGATGCTTCGGTAACGGCCGGTAAGGACGTGGTGGCTCGATGCTCATGGCATCACCTGCTTGGAGGCGATGGGCCAACCTCAGGACAGTGTATCCTTTTCCTGCTTCTGTCGAAAGCCCGCGGTACTATGCCCTTCAGATGGCATATCCGAACATAACCCCTGAATCTGGAGTCATTCCCAATCAGGCCGAGCAGGGGGGCGAGTACGAGGGTCGAGTCTATCTACTGAAGGGCGCCGCCCGTAACGTGAGAACTTGGGAAGCAGTTGCATCGGACGCATCAGGGACGACTCGAATTTCCACCCCGAGCGATTGTACGCGATCCCGAGATCGTAACGCAGGCAACCATCGGCGACAGTGAACGTGTGTTCCCGCGAAGGGGACACCTACCTGATGGAGATGGAACCGAAGCTCATCCAGGCGACAAAAAGGACACCAGCCGGCAGAAGCAGTCCGCACGTCAGCGGGATACGCGGCCTCATATCCTCTCCCCGCATTCGGGGCACCTCGGCTCACTGATGCCCCGCAGGATGTAGTCGCATTTACGGCAGCGGGTTTCGCGAACCTCCATGCCATACCGGCGAATCAACCGGCCATGAACAGCAACGGCCACGACGGACGAAAGAATGAAAACGGAGGCGACCGCGAAAAGCCAGATCACCCTGAACGCGATGGTGTTTGGATTCCTTCCGCTGGCCAGGAACAGGGCCACGATGAAGCACGCTCCCGCCCCGAGAACGCCCGCCAAGACCGCAATCGCCGCTCGCCAGAACCAGTGCATGGTGCCATCTTACTCCTATGTTGCCGCTCGGCGGAAGGCTTGTCGCTGTTCCTGCATCGAACTGGAAGCGGGTCTTGCCGCCGCACTTCGGGCTGACGATGTCGAACGGGGCAACGGGATGAACGGCTCCCTCAATCAGCATCGCACTGCCCTCGCGGGGAGTAGCCGAACAGGTCGATCGCAAAGCCTTCTTCGCCTGCGAGCCTGTCGATTTCGGCGCGGTCAACGTCCATCAGATCGCAGATAGCCTCTTGAAACTGTCTCGACAGCTCAAACCAGCGGTAAGCAGCGATTCGGAGGCAGAACTCGTAGGATTCTGGTCTGAACGGTTGTTCCGACCGGATCAAGCCGGGGATGCACTGCATGGCATATCCCACGGAGCGAACCGCGATGGCCGAACCTGCCTGGCACAATCTCAGTAATTCATCAGCGGCCACTTCCGTGTACGCCAGCAACTTTCGACCCTGCGGGGACAGGGTGTTCAATGGCCGGCGTCCGGCCAGTGGCTCCCATTCAATTGCCGTTTGAATGCACGAGCCGGCCGACAGGAAGCCCTGATCGGGCATCCTGACAATCAAGACGCCGCTCTCTCTGACTCGCGCCAGTGTGCTCGTGAGCAGGCTTACGATCCTCACGACTTCAGGGCGGGCTCCGCCGTGACGGCACGCCTGAAAGGCATCGCAGGCCAGTTGCAGGCTGTCAACGAGCACCATGCCCGAACCGCTGGATTGGTCAGCCATGATACCTGCAGCCGGAAGGCCGGGAACGCTGCCCAGCTTCCAGAGCCACTGGCGCAGCCCCGCAACGCGCCTCCTGAATCCGGCGAAACGACGGTATCTCACGGGCCACTCGGTCGCCCATCGCACGGATGTCCGGCCTTGATCTTGCGTGTCCATTGGGTTCATCGGACATCTCTCATTCAACTTCGACTTTCCCGGATCAAGAAAACAGAGGAGTTGCGATCACGGTGGCGGTCATCCCGGCTCCGCTGTCCCAGACTCTTTCTCCACTTGCCGGATGAGACCACGAATGAACCTAAACCCGAATTTCCCAGATGACACTTGCGGCGGCGTATACTGAGGTGACGATTTCCCCCGTGAATACAGGCGCAAACGAAGCTCAAGCCGCTGAAACCTGGAGAATCCAATGGGTGAAGCACGCAAGGAGGCGTTGCGGGTC
>JAAXZI010000245.1 GCA_012719955.1 Phycisphaerae bacterium
CACCTTCTCTGAAGGTGGGTTCACGATTTCTGCGGATGCGGGGCCGCATCCGCCAGTGACGCCCGCCGTTCCTGTGACCAATAAATCGCGAACCCAGGTTCAAAGAACCTGGGCCACCCGTCCGGGGGGACAAGGAGACAAGGGGACAAGGGGACAAGGGGAAGAGCAGAGTGACGCTCAGGGCGGAATCCGAAATCCGGAATGGGCCATTCGCATCCCGGTTACCCACATCCACGGGCTTTCCGAAGCTTTTCTGGAACGCTACCTGGTCGAGCGGGAGAGAGGACCATTTACCTCTCTGGAGAACTTCCTGGATCGCTGCCGCCCCGGCGAGGCCGAAGCGCTGGCTCTGCTGGATGCCGGCGCGCTGGACTGCCTGGGCCCTTCCCGGCCCGAACTTTTCTGGCAGTTACGACGACTATTCCGCCAAGCCACCCCCGGCGGTCCCGTGCTCTGGAAAGGACGCGACTACGGCCGCGACCCCACGCCCCCGATCGACCTGACCCTCCCCGACGCACGGCAGCGAGCCCGCCGGGAAACCGAACTGCTCGGCTTCCCCGTCACCATGCATCCGCTGGATTACCTCGGCGGCGACGACAAAGGCCGGCGCATCGACTGGTCCCGCTACACACCGGTCAGTCAACTCGCACACTACCCCGGCCGGCGCGTCCACGTCTGCGGCCTCATGGTCGCCGACCGGATCACCGGCACGCTGGGAAAAACTGACACGCTGGGAAAAGGAACCATGTCGACTTCTTCCGAACCGCTGCCTCCCCCGGCGGGAGTGCCAAGACCGTTCGAGTGGAGTCAACCCCCCGCATCATCCGACGGCAACGACGCGCCAGCCGGCGGGCTTATGAAATTCGTCACCCTGGCCGACCGCACGGGCTTCGTCGAGGCCATTCTCTTCCCCGACGTCTACCGACACTTCGGCCACCTGACCGCCGCCCATCCCATCCTGGCCGCCACCGGCATCGTCGAACCTTTCGAAACCGGCACGGGCTTCACCCTGCGCGTTCAGAACGTCCGCCCGCCGGTGATGATTGAGGTGGGAAAGTGAGAAGGTGGGAAAGTGAGAAAGTCGGAAGGTGCGAAGGTGGCAAAGTGCGAAAGCAAGAAGGGGGACCAGGCCAATGAATCCG
The DNA here is from genome assembly GCA_012719955.1 of Phycisphaerae bacterium. Classification (GTDB taxonomy): domain Bacteria; phylum Planctomycetota; class Phycisphaerae; order UBA1845; family PWPN01; genus JAAXZI01. The sequence continues at coordinate 1,143 of JAAXZI010000245.1, forward strand.
CTTGAAAGGCCCATCATCCCCCGTCGGTTTGCTGTAAGGTTCCTCCCGCCGCTTCGCTGCAAGGTTTCTCCCGTCGATTCGCTGCAAAGCTGCTCCCGCCGGATCGTCTCAATGAATCCGTATGAAGGGCCGAGTTATCCAGCCGCCGGTGATGTTACCACGGGAAGCCCCTTCACGGCGTCAAGACATGCCCGCAGGATATCCCGATATACCCGGACCATGCAGATCCGCAACAGAAAGCGCGGGCAGAAAGAACACAGCGCATCCACTGAGCCAAAGAACATAGCCTGGTACCGCCAAGCCGGTCTTTCGCCACTCTCTTTCCCACCTTCCCCTTCCTCACCTGCTCAATTTCGCACCTTTCCCCCTATCTCACCTGCTCACTTTCCCACCTTCTCCCTTTCTCACCTCTCAGTTCTCACCTTTAACTTCTCAGTTCTCACTTCTTCCACAGATCAATCGGCTTCTCGACCTTCTTCGGCTCATACGGCCATTCGATCCGCTTGCCCGTTCCGGCCGACTCGTAGGCGGCGTAGATGATCTTCAGCACCTCGCGGCCGTCCTCGCCGGTCTCGATCGGCTGCTCCTCGCCGCGGACGCAGCGGCAGAAATGGGCCATCTCCTGCGGGAACCCGTAGTTCCAGATCTCCTCGAACATGGTGAAGGTGTAGCCCTTCGTGGTCGCCGCCTTCTCCACCGCGTAGCCGTAGCCCACTTCGCTGTAGGTCAGCAGCGAGCTGCCCCGCAACAGGTCCGCGCGCGTGAACCCCGCCGAGCCGTAGATTTCGCAGCGGTCGTCCACGCCGCCGGTCTTGGCCCAACTGTTCTCCGCGAGGCCCACCAGCCCGCCCTCGTACTCGACCGTGCAGATGGCATGGTCTTCGCCGCGGGTCTTGTCGGCATGCACGTGCGTTCCGAGCTGGGCCCACACGCTCTTGACCTGCGGCTTGCCGAACACCCACCGCGCGTACTCGATGGAATGGCAGCCCATGTCAAGGAGCACCCCGCCGCCGGAGCGGTCCACGTCCCAGAACCACGCCGAGTGCGGCCCGAAATGCTCCTCGCTCTGCTTGACCAGGAAGGCCTTGCCCAGCGCCCCCTCGTCCACCAACTGCTTGGCCCGCACGTACTTGGGCGCAAAACAGAGCTCCTCGGCGTACATCAGCAGCACGCCGGCCTTCCGGCAGGCCTCGATCATCTGGTCGGCCTGCTCCAGCGTCCGACACAGCGGCTTCTCGCATACCACATGCTTGCCGGCCGCTGCCGCCGCCACCGTCACCTCGGCGTGCAGGTAGTTCGGGCAGGCCACCGTGACCATGTCGACGTCCTTCTGGTCCAGTAGGGCCCGGTAATCGCCGAAGGCCTTTGCAATCCCGCGTTCCCCCGCGAACCGCTGGGCCTTCTCCACAGACGAACCGGCCACCCCCACCACTTCCGCACCCGGCACCATCTTGAACGCCGCCGCATGCAGATCGCTGACAAACCCCGTCCCGATCAGTCCCACTCGCACCGTGTCCATGAGCTACCTCCTCCGCATCTAAAGCGTCGTTTCACACCTTGCGGCCAGCATACCATTGCCTCGCCCTCCCGGCAAAGGGCCGCGGTTCCTGAGCCCGAAGCGCCGTTGGGCCGGTTCCTGCTTGGTTAATCGCCGGGTTGCTGGTCGCTTGAATCTTCGCGCCCCCATCTCTAAAGAGGATGGGGCACCCTGACACGCATGATTCGTTGGGAATCCGTATGAGCGATGGAAACCGGCAACGGGAAACTCATTCCTGCTTTCGCAAGGGTTTTACACAGCGTTCATAATTTTTGTCTATAATGTCACACATGAGGCGATGTGAGGTCGTTCGACGCCTGATTGCCCCCGTGCTGATTCTCAGCGCCCTCCTCTCATCATCCGCCAGCCTGCAGGCCCAGGAGATCACCGGTGAGCAGGTCCGCCAGGCCATTGCCAGAGCCATCGAATACCTCAAAGCAACCCAACGGGCCGACGGTCGATGGCCGGAGGCATACCAGGAGGGCGGCATCACTGCCATAGCGACGCTGGCCCTGCTCAACGCCGGGGTGCCGGCCAATGATCCGGCGCTTCGCCGGGCCATTGAGATGGTTCGGGCCCTGCACAACCAGTACGTCTATACCACGGCATTGAAGATCCAGGTGCTCGCCGCCGCGGACCCGGTCCGTTTTCGGCGTGAGATCGCCGCCGCCGCCGACTGGCTGAGGAGCGCGCAACTGCCCAACGGCATGTGGACCTACAACCAGACCCCCGGCATGGGCACGGGAGACTTCTCCAATACGCAGTTTGCCCTCCTGGGACTGCACGAGGCCGGCAGGGCAGGCGCCCAGATTCCCAACAACGTGTGGCGCAACGCCGAGCGGGCCTGGATTCAGTCTCAGTTGGCCGACGGCGGATGGGGCTACGTGCCGAATACGTCCGCCCGCGGCAGCATGACCGCGGCCGGCATCGCCAGCCTCTACATCACCGGCCATTCACTCAGCGCCCGCCGACGGGCCGGGGTCGGCGCCGACGGCCGGATCATCTGCTGCGCCTCGCACATTGACTCCATGCCGATTCTCCGGGGCCTCGCCTGGATGGCCGCTCATTTCAGCGTGAAGAACAATCCCGGTGGAAGCTGGTACTATTACTACATGTATGCCGTGGAACGGGTGGGCATCCTCTCCGGGAAGCGCTTCATCGGGAATCATGACTGGTATCGTGAGGGCGCGGCCCAACTGCTTCACCGTCAGCGACCGGACGGAAGCTGGCACGAAACCCACACGATCGTGGACACCGCCTTCGCCCTGCTCTTCCTGGCCAAGGGCCACCGCCCCGTCCTCTTCCATAAGCTGCAATGGAGCCGTGACGGGCGATGGAACCTCACCCGCGACGATTTGAACCATCTCACTGCCTTCATCGCCGACCGCCTGGGCGATCCCCCCACCTGGGAGGTGGCCCAGCCGGACGAGAGCCTGGAACGCTGGCTGGCCGCGCCCATCATGTATTTCAACGGCGCCGACTTCCCCCCCTTCAACCAGCGGCAGACCGATCAACTCCGCGAGTTCGTCAAACAGGGCGGCACGCTGCTGGTAGTGGCCAGTTGCGGCGGAGACAAGTTCCGGCAGGGCTTCCAGCGATGGGGCAAGACCGCCTTCCCCGAATATGAACTTCGCAAGTTGCCGGCCGACCATCCGGTGTTCCGTTCGCTCTTTCAGGTCAACCCCGCCCCGTATGATCTCCACGGGATCGACGTCGGCTGTCGGACCAGCATTTTCTTCTGTCCGCACGACCTGGCCTGCCTCTGGGAATTCCCCAACATTCCCAACCAGAGCCGCCCCGCCCTGGAACTGGGGGCCAACCTTGCGGCCTACGCAACCGGGCTGGAGCCGCTGCCCGACCGGTTGGATACGGTCCGGCTGGTCCAGGCGCAGCCCGAAGCCGAGGAACAGACCGTCCCACGCGGCACGCTGGTCATCGCCCAACTGATGCACAACGGCGATTGGCGCCCGGACCCGCATGTGGTGCCCAAGCTGGCCAAGCATCTGCACGAGAAAATGGGCGTGGACGTCCTCGGACGCGTCGAACCGCTCAAGGCAACCGACCCGAGGCTCAAAGAGCACCCGGTCATCTTCATGACCGGCCATTTCAGTTTCGAGCTCACCCCTGAGGAAATAGCGGCCCTGGGCGAACACATCCGCCGGGGGGGCTTCCTCTTCGCGGAAGCCTGCTGTGGACGGGAGGCGTTCGACCTCTCCTTCCGCAAGATGATCGGAGAACTCTTCCCCGATACCCCCTTGAAACCCTTGCCCCCGGAGCATCCCATTATCGCCGGCTCCCCCGGAACGCCGGTTCCGAAAGTGGCTTATCGCCCCGCCGTGGTCGCCGAGCAGCCGAACCTTCACACCGTCCGCCTGGAAGGCATCCACTGGGAAGGCCGGACGGCCGTCGTCTACAGCCCCTTTGCGATCGGCTGCGGCGTGGACGGCCACCAGTGCTACGCCTGCCGGGGCCTGGTAAACGAAGACGCCATGAAGCTGGCCGGGAACATCGTTCTCTACGCCCTGTCGTATTAATCCGCTGGCCCCCCTCGCGCGCGTGGCCCGGCCAGTCAGCCCCTGCTCCCCTCCGTCGGCCCGGCCCTGGCCGGCGTTCAGCCCAAACTCATAGTCTTTTCGTTGGATCGGCGGCGGCGCGCAATCATTTTTTGCAGTTCTTTGGCCACATCCAAATATACCCATAGAATACCCTTTAATTAACGCCGGCTTCAGGGCCGAAGCGGGCGCAGAGGATGCCAAGAGCCATCCTGAGTTGTTGTCATTTAACACCTTACGATAGACATAAGAAGGAGACCACGAATGAGCGACATAATCGACCAGTGTTGTCAGCACCTTCAGGTAGGTCAGCCGGCTCCGGCCTTCAAGGCCACGGCCGTGGTCGGTTCCGGGTTTGCGGAAGTCCAGTATGAGAACGGCAAGCTGACGGTGGGCGATCAGCAGTTCACCGGCAAGTACGTCGTCCTGTTCTTCTACCCGCTGGACTTCACCTTCGTGTGCCCGACCGAGATCATCGCCTTCAGTGACCGCCTCGACGAGTTCGAGCAAATCGGGGCCAAGGTGCTGGGCGTTTCGGTGGACAGCGAGTTCTCGCACCTGGCCTGGAAGAACACGCCGCGCAACAAGGGCGGCCTGGGAGATATCCGCTATCCGCTGCTGGCCGACATCACCAAGCAGATTGCCTGCGACTATAACGTGCTGCTCGATAACGGCGTGGCTGCCCGCGGCATCTTCATTATCGACGGCAAGGGCATCCTCCAGAGCTACACGGTCAACAACCTGGCGGTCGGCCGTAACGTGGACGAGGTTCTGCGGTTGATCCAGGGCTACAAGTTCGTCGAGGAGCACGGCGAGGTCTGCCCGGCCAATTGGAAGCCCGGCGACAAGACCATGAAAGCCGATCCGGTCGGCTCGCAGGAATACTTCAAGAATGTTAAGTAGTCAGCAGTCAGTTGTGGGCTTCGCTCCGGGCAAAGTGAGCGTCCCGATTGACTCTGCCGCTTGACGTATTGCGGGCGGTGATCGATAACAGGGTGGCATGGCTCTGAACACTGGGTCATGCCACCCTTTTCCTATATGTTCCCTTGCTGTGTGAGCAGTGGAACAGACGAGGCTGTGGAGGATTCACTCCCTTGGCGTCAGGGTTCTTGGTCCTTGGTCATTTGTCCTTACGCCCATGCGAATCACCAGGAACGATAGAACCAAGAACAAAGGACCAATGACAAGAGACAAACCATGCCTCACCGTCCCACCCTGATCGACCGACTCATGTGCGTGGCCGCCAAGGCCCATGCCCGGCAGGTTTACCGCCGGTTCTGCGCCGCCACCCGACAGGCCACCGCCATCCAGGAACGCGTCCTGCTCGCCAAAATCCGGCGGAACGCGGACAGTCAGTTCGGCCGGGATTACGGTTTTGCCCATATTCACAGCCCGGCCGATTTCGTCCGGCAAGTGCCCATCCTGCGTTACGAGGACCATGCGCCCTACATCGAGAAGCTCAAGGCCGGTGACTTCTCCGCCCTGCTGGGGCCCGGCCAGCGCGTCCACATGTTCGCCCTGACCAGCGGCACGACCGCCACCCCGAAGTACATTCCTGTTACCGACGCCTTCCTGAAAGAATATCGCCGCGGCTGGAACGCCTTCGGCATCAAGGCCCTGCTGGATCACCCGCACGCGATCCTCCGCCCCATCGCCCAGGTCAGCTCGCGGATGGACGAATCACGGACGGCGGGCGGCATCCCCTGCGGAGCGATCACCGGCCTGATGGCCGCCACGCAGAAACGGCTGGTCCGCAAGTACTACGTGACGCCCGCGTGCATCGCCCACATCGACGACCCGGCCGCCAAGTACTACACCATCATGCGGCTGGCCGTTCCGTCGGACGTGGCGTTCCTCATTACGGCCAGCCCGGCCACCCAGCTCAAGCTGGCCCGCACCGCGGACGAGCATCGTGAGTCGCTGATCCGCGACATCCACGACGGCACGCTGCGGCCAGACCTGGATGTGCCGGCTGCGGTGCGCCAGGCCCTGCGTCCGCGGCTGAAAGCCGACCCCGCCGCGGCCCGGCGGCTGGAGGAGCTGGTGCGCCGGCGTGGCCGGCTGTTGCCGCGCGACTATTGGAATCTGGGATTCCTGGCCAACTGGACGGGCGGCACCATGGGCCTGTACCTGCGCGACTTCCCGGAGTACTTCGGCGATGTGCCGGTGCGCGACATCGGCCTGCTGGCCAGCGAAGGACGCGTCTCGATCCCGGTGGAGGACGGCACACCGGCCGGCATCCTCGACGTTACCAGCCACTTCATTGAGTTCGTCCCCCGCGATGAGATGGAGACGTCGAAGCCCATCGCCCTGCGCTCCCACCAGGTCGAGGTCGGCCAGGAATACTTCGTGCTGCTGACGACGTCATCCGGGTTATATCGCTATGATTTGGGCGATCTCGTGCGGGTGGTCGGTTTTGCGGGCGAGACGCCGATTATTGAGTTCCTCAACAAAGGCGCCCACACCTGCTCCCTGGCCGGCGAGAAACTGACCGAGCACCAGGTCATCCTGGCCATGAAAACGGCGGTCGAGACGACAGGCGTGACCGTCACCAACTTCATCCTGGCCCCCCGCTGGGGCTCGCCGCCACACTACACACTTCATATCGAGCCCGACGCGCAAGCGAGGAAAGTCCTTTCAGGCACCGGTGAAGGGTCGGCCGAACGAACCCCGAAGGCAAGCGGAGAGGTTGCACCAGCTACTTCGCGCGGACTCGCCGACCTGGCCCACGAACTGGATCGTCATCTGCAGGCCGTCAACATTGAGTACGCCTCGCGCCGCGCCAGCGACCGCCTCGGCCCGCTGCGCCTCAACCTGCTTCCGGAAGGCTTCCTGGCCCGTTGGGATCTCGATCAAGCCAACGCCCGTCGCCCCGGTAATGAGCAATACAAGCACCGCTATCTTTTCACCCGGCCGGGCGAGGATGAGAGCTTTCCCGCAAGCTGAAAGCCAGTGGCCCCAATCGTGGAACCCGGTGGAAATGCGCGAGCACACACGCCCCCTCATGCACCGGTGAGACGTTGGCGTGACAAAACACGGCTCAAGATCCGTGGCACACAAGCCATACGCAGCGCCGTCTCAACCGCGCGCATGGTCATTCAGGGGCGATCGAGAAGCGAGCACCAGTTCACCCGCAGCAGCTCGAAGTTGCACAGCGTCACCTCGATCTGGCCGTTGGCATCCCGGCGGATCACTCCATCCGGATTGATGGCCAGCAGCAGATGGTTGCCCCCCATGTTCAAGGCCTCGCAGCCGATGGCCTGGAGCCGGGCCTCCACCCGGTGAATGAGCTCACGGTAGGTAGCCTCATCCAGCACGCCGTGCTCGTAAGCGGCCAGGGTATCAGTACACCAGACCACCTCCAACTCGCCCCGCGCGTCGCGCTTCAACGACTGGTCATCGTTGAACGGCAGCAGGAACTCGTAATCGTCGATGGTCTCGGAGGCAAATCCCAGCTTCGCCAGACGCCGGCGGGCCAGGTCGGCCACATGATGATATTCCTCCTGGCTCAGCAGTCCGTCGTCAAAGGCCTTCTCCGCGTCGATGAAGCCCCAGTGGCCCTGTCGGCGATAGTATTTGTGCGGGTCCATGCCCCGGAAGTAGCCGGTGATGGTGTAGTAGTCATAATTGGGATTCAGCAGCGGCTCGGGCTCGGGGCCGGGCGTGAACATGTCCGCGTGCATCGCGTAGCGACGCATGTCGCGCAGATGGGCCGCCTTCACCGAATGATGCCCCGTCCGGTAGATGGCCCGCGGATGCACGCAGGCGATGCCAGCCCGCCGGAGCCGCTCGGCGATGGCCACCTCCTCAAAGGGGCTGTTATACCCGTGCTCGCGGATGCGCTTGCCCTGCTCATAGAAGGGATCCACCGCCGGGCGTTCCCCCACCCGCGAGCGCCGGTACACCACGTGGATATTGTCGCGCGTCCGCGTGCGGTACACTTCGTTGGTCAGGGCCAGCTTCACCCGCGGCGTGCGCCGCCAGCGGTCGGGCAGAAAGTAGTCAAACAGATTCGGGTCATCGCCGACCGTCCAGACCATGCCCCCGTTGGGCACGCGCCCGAAGATGTAATTCACCCCGAAGATGGTCATGGGGGCCAGATGCGGGGGAATTTCGGCCGGCTTGGCGCCCGGAACCGGGTTCTGGAGCTGCCAGTAACGGACACGCTGGGCATACTTGAACTGGTGCTGGTACTCCACCGTCCGCTGCAGCAGCTCGAAATCCACCAGCGCGTACTGGACGCGGCCGTCCCGGCGGCGCAGAAGGCCCCGCTCGCGCCGGCTGCGGCGGACGATGAAGTGCTTGGGCTTATTATCCAGCACCCGAAAGCCCTTGAGCTTCAGATCCTGGATCACCTCGGCGGTCATTTGGGCCAGGTCCGCCTCGGTGAGCAATCCGGCCGCCGCAGCTTCTTCCGCGGTCTCACCCTTGATCCAACTGTAGACCATCACGTACTCGCGGCGGATGTCCAGCTCAATGGCCGTATTGGCCTTTTCCTGGTCCTCATCCAGCAGCCGCTTATGCGCCGAGAACCGGCTTTGGCTGCGGCCGAGTTGCCACAGTTCGAAATGCTCCGGCGGCGTGTAAATGGCCAGCGGGCGATGCGACAGGATCCGCACTTCCGGCGGGCCGAACCGGCCGCGGCGCATCTCCATAACCAGCCCGAACTCCTCCATCGGGCTATTGAAGCGGGCTTCGGCCAGGTCGACCGGCAGAATGCCGTCCGGGAAGGAAGTGGCCACCTCCAGCGGAACCTCCTGGCCCACACGGGAGAATTTGACCACGATGTCAATGCTCTTTCCGTCCGCCGGGCGGGTCGGCACGCGGTACACGTGGCCGGTTGAGCCGGGCAGCTTCTCGCCCGCTTCCACGTACCAGCCGCCGGTGTACCAGTTTTCCGGCAAGAGCTGCCTCAACACCGGCCAGCCGTGCCGGGTCACGTATAGATCGCCGCCCTCGTCGGTACGGATGTGAGCATAATCCACCCCGAAGGCCCGCAGGGTCATCCCTGGCGGGAGTCGGTCAAACGGTATTCCGTCAGGCGCCGGCAGACGCCGATCGAAGTCAATCCGTGCAGTGTCCATAACTTAAAGAATAGCACAACCTTGCCGAACTGTCGCCTCCGGCCGGAATGTCGTCTTGCAGGTGAACAGGCGCGGCCAGCACAGCTTGCCCGTCTCGCCAGAGCCGCGATGATGGTCTGCCACATCCGGCACTTGCAGCGCTACGAGGACGGATAGCAAGTATGGATCCGGCAGAGCTTCGAAGGAGATTCTCCCTTATGTAACGGACCATCACCGAAGATGGGCGTCGGCCTCCCACGCCGGCACGGACAACCATGAGGGCACACCCCAGGCAACACTAATTGCAGCCCCAACGTCGAACCGGCCGATATGATGCATGGCAGGGAAGGGGACGGCTCGCCGTCACCCCTGGCCCGCAGTGGGAAGTTGAGTGTTCTTCCCCTGGATTTCCACCAAGGCCTCCCTGGCGGAAGGATAGGACGCCAATGAAGTTGGTTATGGATGCTCCCCCAAGTTCGAGAGCTTCCCGATTACCAGACGGGACCGTGCTCGGCAGACGCGGCAAGGCGCCCAGTCGCCCGGCCAGTAAGGTTTCGGCCGGATCGTCTCTCGAGCGGCGCGTGCTCGAGACCGTGCGGGCATGGGCAACCGGCGCTTACCCTCACGTGGAACCCCTGACGCAGGATTACACACGCGGCGGGCAAGCCTGCGACTGGACCCAAGGGCCGATCATTCCCGTCTGCCGAACCCTGATTGACGCCGTGGTTCGCAACTGGAACAAGTTCACGCTGGTGGATGACATCATCAAATACAACGAGTCCGATATCTTCGCACTGGAGGCGACCCTGTACATACTCCTCCAGCGGGGTCAACTTCGGAAATCCCGCCGACCGCCATACTATCCGAGTGTCTGCCGTCGCTTGCCGAATGGGCGCGTGGTTACGGTCAGGCACCGAATCGCCCCCAGCGGCGTGGTGCGCTACCAGATCAACGTGGACGAACGGATCGTCAAGATGGGGGAACTGAGCGGCGACGGCCTGCTGTGTTTCGAACTGCCCCGGAAATGACGTAAGTCCTTACTGCCGAAGGTGGGAGTCGAACCCACACCCCCTTGCGGGGAACGGATTTTGAATCCGTCGCGTATGCCAATTCCGCAACTTCGGCGCGCCGATCATCATATCACCCCATCTGTGCTCTGCCAAGCCCCGCCGGGACGGCCGGAACGCCCCCCGGCAAGCTCTTCCGTCCCCGGCCGGCATGGGCCGCCCCCCGCAGGCTCCCGGGTCCCTGGCCAGCCAGGACGCCCCCATACAGGCTGTTGCGTCCCTCTGGCCGGGGCCGCCCCACCAGACGCTGGCGTCCCGGGTGGACCACCCCCTACCCGGCTGCGGGGGTGGCAATTCTCTGTGGCGAGGGGACCCGGGGGTCCGGAGGGCGGGCATCTTGCATGCCTTTGAACGCCTTTGAGGCGGGCAGGATGCCCGCCCCCCCGATGCGCCCGGCCACTTCACCACAGTCCTTTGCCC
>JAAXZI010000246.1 GCA_012719955.1 Phycisphaerae bacterium
AGATCGAGGTGCCGCCGCTGAGCGATGCCATGTTGCCGACGCTGCGTACCCGGCTGGAGGCGCTGGTGGAGACGGCCAGGGAACGGAGACGCGCATGATTACCGCGGGGATTGACGCCGGTTCGCGAGCCATCAAGGTGGTGCTGCTGGATGCCCGGCAGGACCGGGTGCTGGCGGCCGAGGCGGTAGACCAGGGTGTGCAGCAGGATGCCCTCGCGACGGAGCTGTTCGACCGGCTGCTCAGTGAGAACGGCCTGGGCCGGGGCGACGTGTGCCGGATTGTGGCCACGGGCTACGGACGCAACCTGGTGAGCCTCGCGGATACCACCATCACCGAAATCACCTGCCATGCGGCGGGCGTGCGCAGGGTCAAGCCCGAGGCCCGCTCGGTGATCGACATCGGCGGGCAGGACAGCAAGGTCATGCGGCTGGATGCCGCCGGCGGCGTTCGTGATTTCGCGATGAACGACCGGTGTGCGGCCGGCACGGGGCGGTTTCTGGAGGTCGTGGCCCAGCGGTTGGGAGTTCGGCTCGATGAGCTGGGCGAGAGGGCCGGCCGGAGCCGGTCGCCGGCCTTCATCAGCAGTACCTGCGTAGTGTTCGCGGAGACGGAGATTGTCGGCCTGCTGGCTTCGGGAACTTCGCCGGAGGACATTGCGGCGGGCGTGCTGCAATCGTTTGCGACGCGAGTGGCGGCGATGGCCGGGCGGGGGCTGGAGGAGCCGATCGTGTTTACCGGCGGGGTGGCGCTGGTGCCGGGGATGGCCGCCGCCTTGACCGAGGCGCTGGGGCGGCCAGTGGAAATCGCGCCCGACCCGCGAATGACCGGTGCACTGGGCGCAGCCATTCTCGCGGCGAGACACTCCCCCTCGAACGTCAGGAATCAGTGACGCGACGGCCCCTCGCCGGCACTCAAGGCCTTAATCTCTTCACGCGGCGGGTCATCGCTCCCTGTCCCCTTGTCTCCTTGTCCCCTTGTCTCCGTGTCGCTGCGTCCGTGTCGCCGCATCCCCTCCGGCACTCACTTGCACTCAGAGTTGCGAACGGCGGGCAAGATGCCCGCCCTCCATGGAAACAGGCGGGCAGGATGCGCACCCCGAGGGGGTGCATCGTCAGGGCGTTGCGATGGCGAATTCGTCGAAGAGGGCGTGGGTATCTACCACCCGGACGCCGGCCATGCCCCGGGAGTAGGTGTCGTCCTGAATCTCGATCTGTTTTTCGTTGTTCAGGTACACGCGGATCCGGTCGGCGATGGCCTCGACCCTTAAGGTGTGCCACCAGTCCGGCGTGATGGTGTGCTCGACGGAGGCCAGTTCCTGGAAGCGCGTGCCGTCGCACTTGCCCAGGATGACCCTGTTGGTTCCCGGGGACACGCCGGCGAAGTAGCCCTGCCAGGCGTCATACCCGACGGCCGGACGGCGAACGCGGAACATGAGCCCCGCGCCGCGATGACCTTGTTGCACCATCAGCCGGACGGACGCCACCAGGTTGGACCACTCCAGGCCACGGACGAGGGCCTTCTCTCCGGAGCGGAAATGGTTAACCAGTCCCCAGCGGGGATGTCCACCCAGGCTGAGCCGGCTGTCCTGCACCCAGATGTAGCGGTTGTAGCCGTAGTAGACCCAGTTGTCCCAGTTCTGATCGTCGAAGGAGTCGGCAAAGGCGCTGCCGCGCTGGTTGGCCGGCTCGCCCCGGGGCGGCTGAAGGGCCATACCGGTCGGCGAAGGCGTGCCGAAGTCGGGGAAGCCCTCCTCGGTCCAGCCGAATTTCTGAACGTGCACGACCCGCTCCCAACCGTCGCGGCGGGCGATTTTGGTGTGATAGACGATCCAGTCTTCAGTGTCGTCGGGAGAGCGTACGAAGCTGGCATGCCCGACGCCCAGGACGCGGTCGTTGCCCTGGAAGACGGGCCGGTCGTGTTTCTTCCAACTGCGGGGATCCAGCGGGTTGGCGTGTTCATCCATCCAGATCATGCCCAGCTTGTAACTGCGCTGCCAGGATCCGCTGCAGGAGTAGACGACGAAGATCTTGCCGTGGCGATGAATCACCTGCGGGCCTTCGTGCAGTCCCCGACCGGTCGGCCTTTCATCCACCCGTTCCCAGAGGTAGTCGCAATTGTCGCAAAGGCGGACGCGGTTGCCGGCGACCGTGTAGGGATTGGACATGGGGGCGATGTACAGATACTGAATGTCCCGGTCGTCCTCCCATCCGGACCAGAGCAGATAGAGCTTGCCGTGAAGCTGCAGGGGAGTGGCGTCGATGGCCCAGCGATTGTGCGCCTGGTCGGCAAAGTGATCGCCGGTATAGAGCATGCCGCGGTCGATGTATTCGCCCTGGGGGTCGTCGGTCCTGGCCTCCAGAACGCCGGCCCGGTGGTTTTCGTTCTTGCCATCGCTGGCGGCATAGTAGATGTACCACTTGCCGTCCAGATAGTGCAGCTCGGGGGCCCAGACCTGGCTGGAGTTCCAGCCGTGTTCGGGGGCCTCCCAGACGATCCGCTTGACGCCCGGGTCGGTGAGCCGGTCGGACACCCACACGGAGATGCCCTGATCCCCCTCGCTGCGGCAGAGGTAATAACGGCCGTCTTTTCTGATTACCCACGGGTCCGCCCCCTCGTAGATGGGGTTGGCGAAGCTGGTGGCAACACCTTCCACTTCGACCGGCGCCAGGACGCGCGCCGGCGCGGTCGTGGTAACCAGTTTCATGTTGTCCTCGTCTGCCCAAAGGGTAATGGCAAAGAGAGAGGTCGTTGCGACGATCAACAGTCGCAGGATGCGGATCGAAGATCGGGAGGGAGTCCCCACCATTATCTTTTGCTTCCGTGCATTCAGGCCGGGGGTGTTGCGCCCCTGGTCGCCCGCGGTTCTCTGCTCACCTGAGAGGCGGTCCGGCGGCCGTTGTCCGTGCGCCGCCGGGCTCTTGCCAGCCGTGCTCTAGTGTAACGGAAGGCGGGGCGATGGAAAGCCTGGAATTGCGGGCCGAAACATGATTAGGGTGAACGCCTCTGTTGGGCGGCGGATGGGGCCGATTTTGGGAGCTTCTGACAGCAGGAATGCCACGCAGTCGGCTTGGTGGTGCAAGCAAATGCTTTTCGCCCGCGCCATGGCCGTGCGGTCAAAAGCGATAAGGGACAATGGGCCGCCGGGGAGTGGGGGTGCTGCCGGTGGTATCGTGCAGGGTCGGGGGATTACGGCGGACGGGTTGGGCCGGGACGACCGAGACGGGCCGCGATGGCTGACGATCCTGTTCCGGGCCGAACACGATGTTGCGGTCAGAGGATCCGCTCATGGAGTAGCCGGGCAGGGAGCCGGCGCCATTGCTGCTCTGGCCGGGATTCACAGTGCGGAACCGGTCACCATCGGGCACCACGTCTTTCATAACCAGATCGCCGAGCGGCGGCGGGGATTTGGGCTTGACCCCGATCGAGGCGGCGAAAAAGGCGGCAGCCGTCTGCGGCGTGCGTTCGTGGGCCAAGCCCTCGACCAGCTTGGCCTCCACGTAGAATCCGTGCTGGCGATACCACTCGACGGCCCGCAGGCTTTCGTTCCGGCACGCAGGCAAGTCATTTTCACCAAAGAAGATACCGATTTTCATGCGCCGGTACTTGGGTACCTGCGCCGGGTCCAGCAGGTGCTCGCTGAAGTTGGACTGGCGGACGGCCAGGCAGCAGAATCGCTCGGGGTAGCGGTTGACCATGAAGTGGGCCAGGTACCCGCCGCAAGACCAGCTTGTGGACAGCACCCGGGTCGGGTCGGCATTCGTCCGGCGGAAAACCTCGTCCATGATGGCGATGACGGCCCGCTCGTCGCGCTTCACGTAGGAAAGATTGGGATCCTTGAGCGGGTACTGCATGAGACTGTTGCTGGTATCGAGCTTGGGGGCGATGACCAGGAAGCCGTAGCGGTCCGCCTCCTGCTGACATTCCTTGATCTGACGGCCGGCGGTGTCCCAGGGGTCCATGCCGTGGAAGGTGACCATGACGGGCCACCGGCCCCCATCGGCGCGCTGGCCGTGGTGTTTCACGTAGTCATCAGGCAGGTACAGGTAATACCCGCGCCCGGTAACGGGCTCGACCTGATACAGGCAGGCGCCCCGGCCCGGCTTCTGGGGAACGATGCAGCCGGCCAGGGAAAACAGGCAGACAGCAATGATGAGCAGGGCCGCGGTGGTCGGTTTTTTCATCGGGCAGCTCATGTGTAACGCATTGTAATGACGGTGATCCGTCTGTCCACGTCGTGCCGGTCGGCTGAGGAAGTTATCGGCCAGGCATCCAGAAAGATCGAATTTCGAAGCCTTCGATTGGGGATAAGGCCGAGCGTTCCTCAGATGCGGATACCCATGGCCGCGGCTGCAAACGATTGATCAGAGGTCGAAGTCGATTCCCTCTTTAAAACTTCGGCAGAACAGCCCCAGAATGCGGCCGATCATATAGGCGAAATAGAACCCCAGGCCGATCAGGACCGACCAGGCGGCCGGGCCGCCGAGCATGGGCAGCAGGCCAGCCTCCATGCCTTTCTGGGCTGAATTCATAATGGCCGGACCGGCCCATTTCATGACGGCGATGGTTCCGCCGACGTACATGCCCAGGTAGATCAGCACGATCAGGAACAGGAAGATGTAGTGGCCGATGAGCTGGCCGATAGAGCGGAACACCCGCACCATGTTCAGGCCGTCCAGGGCGTGGCTGCTGGCCAGGCCGATCATGTTCATGGGCACGCAGAAGGTCAGCAGGGCCAGGATAATCAGCGGGCCCGGGGTACCCAGGGCGTTCAGGTCCTCCATCGAGGTGGGCAGATGGCCCGTCTTGATGGCCACCATGACCGCGACGATGCCGATGTAGAAGCCGATCAAGGCGAGATAGCCGGCCAGGGCGACGCCGAGGTTGCCCACGTTCCAGGTGAGCGAAGGGGGTTGCTCTCCGCCGGACGCGGTGGTGCGGATGGTGTCGATCATGGCGTAGTAGGCGACAGCGCCGAAGTAGATGCCCTGTACGGCGAACATAACGCTGAGGAAGGTGCCGACCCAACCGAGATCCTGTTTTTCGGCGATGGGGTTGAGGCCGGAGCCGGCGGTAAAGGCGAGAATGGCCAGCAGCGGGACGGCGATGGTGGCCAGCGCGATGCCCATGCCCAGAAGGATCCAGACCAGGCCGGGAATGGGATAGAGGAACGCACTGCCGAAGCCGGTGTAGAAGCTGACCTGGGTCTTGATGCGATCGGCCATGCCGCCGGTGTAGCGGCCCTTGGTTTCAGGGACGATGTCCGCGCCGGGAATGGAGCCATTACATTGCCGGCAGATCAGCTCGGAGTAGATATCTTCGCTTTTGACTTTTTGCCCGCAATGGGGGCAGATGCGGATAGTGGGATCGGCCTTTGAGGGGCCGGCCGTGCTCTGTGCACTGCCGGCCTGGGCCTGGGCCTCGGCCAGGGTCAGGCGCTTGCCCTTCTGGCGGTAGAGGATCTCGCCGGCATCCTCGAGGTTTTCGAGCGAATCCCAGTCCACGTTCAGGTCGGGGGCCTGGCTTTTCTGGGACGGATCAGGAAGTGCGATAATGCCTTTGCAAGCAGGGCATTTGACCTTCCGGCCGGCCCAGTCGTCAGGAGCCTGGAAAACTTTCTGGCAGTTTGGGCAACTTACTTTCATAAGCCTCTATCTTTCAATACTCCGCAGCGAACGGAAGGGTTCGAACGGGCATTATCGCGGGCAAAGGGGCAGGCGGCAAGATGAGGGGCCGGGGACAAGAGGATATGTGTGCCACGGCTCTTGAGCCGTGCGGGGACGGCCCCAGACATAGGGTACTGTTCAAGCGCAGCGATATCCACGGTGTGGCGGTGCGCCCTCACGGCGTGCCGCTGGATCGCGCACGCTCATGTCATTTGGACGAAACACAAACCTCTGACCCAGGTATGGCGCGGGCGGTCGGACAACTGACATGTCCTTCTCGAAACGATCAGGATGGTTGAGGCTCAGTCGAACCCAGGGCGGCTTGGAGTTTGGCGATGGCTTTTCGTTCGATCTGGCGGACGCGCTCTTTGGTGACGCCGAAGACCTGGCCGATCTGGTCGAGCGTTTGGGGGCTGTTGCCTTCCTCCAGGCCGTAGTGACGCACGACGACGTCACGCTCGCGCTCGGTGAGGATGGCCAGGCCCTTCTGTATGAGCTGGCGGGTGGAATCGAGGATGCCCTCGTGGACGGCTTCGTCGCGGGAGGCGACGTTGGACAGCATTTCGTCGGTTCCGGTAATCATCCGCGCCGACTGGTAAGCCTGCTCGGGGATGGTGCGGGCGTAATTGCGCATAATCGCCCAGGAGGCGTAGGTGCTGAACTTGAAGCCGCGCGAATAGTCGAACTTTTCGACGGCGCGCATGAGTGAGAGATTGCCGTCGCTGACGATCTCGAAGAACTGCGGCGCCCGGCCGACGTGCCGGCGGGCGATGCTGACCACCAGCCGCAGGTTGGCGCGGAGGATGTCGTTTTTGACCCGTTCGGCGGCGGCCAGCAGGGCCTCCACCTGGTCGAGAAGTTCAGGCGTGGCGTTA
This sequence comes from Phycisphaerae bacterium, assembly GCA_012719955.1. Classification (GTDB taxonomy): domain Bacteria; phylum Planctomycetota; class Phycisphaerae; order UBA1845; family PWPN01; genus JAAXZI01. The sequence goes on from JAAXZI010000246.1 coordinate 6,539, forward strand.
AGCGGGTCGATCTGGCCCCGCAGGCGGTCGGCCTTGAATTTGAGATAATTGTACCGGCGGAAGATGGCCCGCTCCTGCTCGGGCGAGAGCAGCGGCTGGCGGTACAACTCCCGCAGGTACGGGGGCAGATCCTTGGGCGGCCGGATGTACCGCGGGGTGGCCTCCTCCTCGACCGGGGTGGCCAGGATGGTTTCGTCGGCGGAGGGCAGCTCGAACTCGCGGTTGTAGATGTAATGGATTGACCGGGCCTTGAGCCGGCGGGCGCGGACCTCGGTCACGATAGCCTGCACCGCGGCGGGGGTACGGCCGAAAGCTGCGGCCACTTCCTGGATGTCCCGCCCGGCATGGACGGCATCATAGATGGCCTGGAGCTCGGGCTTGATTGCCGGCTGGTCGTCGCGGCCGAAGAGGGCATCGTCCGGGTGGGCCTGATCGTACCGGCGAAGCGTGTAACGGACGGTCTCAACGGCCCGGCCCATCTGCGACGCAATGAGCTGGGACAATTCGTGGAGGCGCATGCGGCGCTCGGCCAACAGCTCGCGGGCGCGCTGGACGATCTGCTGTTTTTCCGCGGCGGTGAGCTGCTTGAAAGCGGCGCCGCGTTTGACCAGCTCATGGTGGACGGCCACGAAGCGGCGAATGGCCGGCTCGGTAAAGGCCATGCGCACCGTGCCATCGGGGTAACGAAGCTTGCGGCCGACCAGACCCCGGCGGCGCCAGCGACAGATGGTCTTGGTGGAGACCTTGAGCCGGCCGGCGAGCTCCTCGGTGGTCCAGCAGGAGGTCGGCATCAGCAGCACCGGAATGGGAGAGGCGCCGCTGAGATCTTCGACGAGCTGCACGAGGTCTTCCATCAACGTCTTGGCGGGCATGGCCTTCTGCGGGGTGGCCAACTTGGGGCGATAGCCGGTGATGTGATGGCAGACGAAGTCGTAAGGATAGCTCTTGCCGGGTTCGAGGAGGTTGATCAAATGTTCGGTGGCGTCGAGCTGTTTGAGACGAAGGCGTGCTGGTGACAGCTTGAGCTGGTGAGTGAGTTCCGCGATGCTGGCATGGTGGTACTTCGCCATGGGGGGGCTCCAGCGACGACTCTTCTATATGAATTATGCTCTATTTCAGCTCAGGCGTCAATAGCGGACCTGTCGGGAAACCGCCAGGGGCTCGTGACTAGGGGTGATATTGCGATCTGCTTTTGGGGTCCATGGCCATAGCATGGCACACAAATCGCCAAGCGTGCGAATCGTGCGTTGGGCAGTCTCATCGTTGCGCACAGTCATTAAGTGCCTTTGCCAGTCAGGATTTAGCGTCCTTTCCGTTCCCCCAAAGTTCGCGCGTCGGCCTATGCGACATGCAAGATGTGCATCCGGCAACGACGGCCGGCTCTTCGAAAGGGGGCGGGAATCCTGCCCGCCATTGAAGAGTGCAAGATATGCGTGCAAGAGCCCACCTGGCAGCGGCCGGCTCTTCGAAAGGGGCAAGCTGCCCGCCTGCCTCTGAGGCGTGCGCGATGCACGCCCCCACAACTTCGCGCCGCCCTGCCAGGAAAGCTGAAAGCTGCACGAGGTGAACGGATGTGGGGAATTTAGATATTCGAGTAGCGATTTATGGGCAGTGGGGGGCTCAGTCGTCTGTGCTTGGATTGGCAGTCCGAAGACTGCTTCATCGCAGGGGTATCATCCCAGCCAGGGAAACAGCGCCCGGCCGTTGCAGAGGAAGTAGAGGTAATTAGTGGCGATAGCCAGGCCGAGGGCGACCACCAGGGTGCCGCTGACGGCCGGTATGGCCTGGAACAGGATTCGCCGGCCGGTGGTGGAGAGTTCGCCTTCATGGCGGGCATCGGAGAGGATGCGGGCGGCCATGCGCCGGCTGGAGAGGGCCAGGAAGCCGATCAGCATCAGCGTGAGGGCCAGGCCCAGGCTGAAGATGCCTACCGCGTAGAGCGCGCCTGCCACGACGTTTGCCCCGATGCCCAGCAGCATGATGATGGTGGCCGTCGGGCAGGGCACGATGCCCCCGGTGATGCCCAGCAGCAGGAGTGTGCGGAAGGTCAGGGGCTCAGGGCTGGTTGCGGAGGGAAGGCCGGCGGGGCCATGTTTGTGATCGTGACCATGATCGTGGGCGTGCGTGTGGGGGTGATGGTGGTCGTGGGGGTGCTCGTGAGCATGGTGATGATCATGCGGATGGCCATGCGCATGTGAGTGGTCATGAGCGTGGTGGCCGTGCGAATGATCATGCGGGTGATAGTGAGCGTGGACGTGCTCATGGCCATGCGCATGCTCGTGGTGCTGATGCGCATGCCCATCCCCGCCATCCAGCACCCCTTCGAGACTCATCCCCGGCCGGTACTCGGTGCCAGCTTCGACCTGTCCCACCGTCTCTCCATCCCCCTCCCCCCGGGAC
>JAAXZI010000247.1 GCA_012719955.1 Phycisphaerae bacterium
CCCCGTCCCCTCTCTCCATCTCTCCATCTCTCCATCTCTCATACTCTCACCCCGCTCACACGCTCACCTCCTGCATCGGGTCGGCCAGAAACGCCTCGGCGCTGATCTCAACCTGCTGCCCGGTACCCAGATCCTTCACCGCCAGCACGCCCCGCTCCTTGAACTCGGCTCCGACGATCACCGCCCGCCGGGCATGGGCTGCCGCGGCCTGCTTGAACTGTTTGCCGATGCCCTGCCGGCGGTAACTGTATTCCGCGCAAAAGCCCCGCCGGCGAAGCTCGGCCGCCAGGCGAACGACCTCTCTGAAAAGGGACTCGTCGGCGTCGATGAGGAAAAGATCCGTCCGCCGGCCGGCCCCGATCTCCGCGGGTAGCCGTTTCAGTTCGGTCAGGACTTCCAGGATCACCACGTCGCTGGTTCCAAAGCCGATGCCGGACATCGGCGGGCCGCCCAGCACTTCAAGGAGCTGTCCGTAACGACCGCCTCCGCAGATGGCCCGCTGGAAGGTGCCCTTGGCGAATCCTTCGAACACGACGCCGGTGTAGTAGGCCAGGCCGCGCACCACCCCCATGTCGAATTCGCAGTATTCACCCACCCCCATGAGGTTCAGGGTTTCGAACAACTCGCGGAGTCGGGCCAGCTCGTTGCCGGCCGCCTCGTTGCCCTCGGCCATGGCGGCGAGGTCGGCCAGGCCGCGTTCGCCCCGGGCCTGGCTGATGATGTTGAGCGATTCGCGTTCGGCGTCGTTGCGGGTGACCTTGGCCAATTCCGCGGCGTAGACCTCCGGCGGGAGCTTGTCACGTTTGTCCAGCACCACGAACAGGTCCGCGTGCCGTTCGGGCTCAAAACCCCGGGCCGCCAGCAGCGACGAGAGCAGCGAGCGTGAGTTGATCCGCATGACCATGTCCGCCGGCGTCAGACCCACCTCGCGGAAGAAATCGACGGCCACGAAAATGCACTCGGCATCGGCCAGCACGTCGTCGCTGCCGACGATGTCGATGTTCCACTGGAAGAACTCGCGCAGCCGCCCGCGCTGCGGCCGTTCGGCCCGGCACAGCCGGGGCATGCTGAACCACTTGATCGGCCGGGGCAGGGACTGGGCCCGGGCGTTGATCATGCGGGCCAGCGTCGGGGTCATCTCGGGGCGAATGGCCATCTCCCGGCCGCCGCGATCCTCGAAATGAAACAGCTCGGAGACGATCCCCTCGCCGCTCTTGGCCTTGTACAGGTCGAGGTATTCGAAAATCGGCCCTTCATACTCCTCAAAGCCGTTGCGGATGGAGACGCGCCGCCAGCCGTCCATGATCCAGTTCAGAACGGCCATGTCCTCGGGGTAAAAGTCACGGGTGCCTTTGGGGTTTTGAAATTTCATTATGATCGGTGGTCGGTTCGTGGTTCTCGGTTGTCAGGCGTCTATCAGTCGTCGGTTCATCTGTCCATTTGCTCACGCCGTCTTGAGCAGATGGATGGGCAGCCCAGCCTTGCGGGCCGTTCCCCGCCGCTTGCCGGTCTGGGCCGGACCGGGACTCTTGCCGCGCGCGGCGGACTGCCGGGCCTTCTTGCGCCTGGCGGCCAGATACTCTTTCGCGAAGCGTTCGATCTGCTCAGGTTCGGTGAACACATGATCGTAATCGTAGGCGTCCGCGTGCCAGTCGCAGGCGTCGGTCTTGTACCCGCGGCAGATGGTCGGGCGGTTGTGATAAATGCCGCAGCGGTTGTCCGGCAGCAGGGCCTTGCACTTGCGGTTGACCTGCACGTACCACTGGCCGTCCTCGACGAAGATGATGGTATCTTCGTGGAGTATGTACCAGCGCAGATCCTCAAAATCCCGCTTTTTCTTCGGTTTATCGATGGAAAAGGCAAAATACCGGCAGCACAGCGCAACACACTGGCCGCACAGGCCGGCCCCGTTGGAGATCACAGGCAGCTTCACACTCAGCCCTCGTAATACGTCCCCTGCACGCCGGATTCTACGCGCCTGCGCAGGGGTCAGCAACCACGGCATGGCCGTCGTCCGCGTGGCGGGACATTATCATCGAGAGGCGATATAATGGCAACGCGGCAGTAACCCTCACCGGCCCGGTCATGGAAGCGGTGGAACGAGGACCGCGGGTTCGGCTCGATGCTGGCGTCTGGCGAAGGTCATGCGAATTATTGCGGGCACATGGCGCGGGCGAACCATCCAGGCTCCGCCGGGCAGGAACACCCGGCCTATCCTGGACCGGGCCAAGACCGTACTCTTCGATATACTCGGGAACCGGCTGGCCGAGCCGGGCCGACTGCCCCCGCTGGCCGTGCTGGACCTGTTCTCCGGCAGCGGAGCGCTGGGGCTCGAAGCGCTCTCGCGCGGCGCCCGCTTCTGCCTGTTTATCGAGCAGAATCGGGAAAGCGCGGACGTTCTCCGCAAGAATCTCGACGTCCTTCGGATCGTTCGTGAAGCCCACGTGATCCAGGCAAACGCCTCAACATGCGACTGGCCCGCGCCGCCGAAGCCGCTCCCCGGCGAGGGGAGAAAAGAGCGCAGCGAGGATGACCGCCCTCCCGAATACGAGCTGGTCTTCATGGACCCGCCCTACCGCCTGCTGATGGGCACCAGGCCTGACTCCCTGATCCGGAACCTGCTCCGCCGGCTGGCCACCTCCCCGTTGATCGCGCCCTCGGCCCTGATTGTGACCCGCCATGAGCGTCAACCCTCCGGCGGGCCGGATCTCAGTCCGCTGGTGGAGATCGACCGTCGCGACATCGGTACCATGACGTTGCGTTTCCTGGCCGTCAACGTATCGGCGGCGGCCTCTCATCCATCCGCAGGTGGAGCCCCATGACCGGCAAGATGAGCCTCCAGGACGCCGCCCTGGCCATTGTTCGTCAGCTCCGGGAGCACGGCCACCAAGCGCTCTGGGCCGGCGGTTGCGTGCGCGACATGCTGCTGAACCGCCCGCCGCAGGACATCGACATTGCCACTGATGCCACGCCGGAACGAATCGTGTCGCTTTTCCGCAAGACGCGCAAAGTGGGCATGCAGTTCGGCGTGGTGCTGGTCCGGCAAGGCCCCTATTGGATCGAAGTGGCGACTTTCCGCCAGGACATCAACTACACCGACGGCCGCCGCCCCGAGCAGGTGCTCTTTACGACTGCCGAAGAGGACGCCAAACGGCGGGACTTCACGATCAACGGCCTGTTCTATGACCCCCTGGAGGACCGGGTTATTGACTACGTGGGCGGCCGGGAGGACCTGGCCGCCGGCGTTGTCCGGGCCATCGGCAATCCCGCCGAGCGATTTGCCGAGGATCACCTGCGGATGCTGCGGGCGGTCCGGTTCGCCGCTCGGTTCGGCTTCCGCCTGGATCCCTCAACGGCGGAGGCGATTCGTGAGCACGCGCACCAACTGACCCGCATCAGCCCGGAACGAATCCGGGAAGAACTCGAGAAAATGCTGTCTCATCCCACGCGGGCGCGGGCGGTCGAGCAGATGGCGGAGCTTGGGCTCATGCCCTTTCTGTGGGCGGGAGCCGCCTGGCCGGCGGAACGGGTGCGCATGGCCGGGGCGGTACTGGCCCAGTTGCCTGCCGATGCGGACTTCGTTCTGGGCATGGCCGCCCTGCTGCACGATGCATCGCCGGCGGAGGTTGAAGCCGTCGGGCGCGCCCTGCGCTGCAGCAACCGGGAGATCGACGACATGGCCTGGCTGGTGAGCCGCCAGGGATGCCTGGCCCGAACGCAGGATCTTGCCCTGGCGGACTTTAAGCGACTGGCGGCCCACCCACAGTTCAAGAAATTGATGATCCTGCACAAGGCGGTATGCACGGCGTACGGGCGACCACTGGATGGCTACGAGGCCGCGGAACGGCTCATACGCCGGATTCCCGCCGACCAGATCGCCCCCCCGCCGTTGGTCACCGGCGACGACCTGATCGGCCTGGGTCTCAGCCCGGGGCCGGCCTTCAAGACCATTCTGGACACGCTGTACACCGCCCAATTGAACAACCAGCTTCGCAGCCGGGATGAGGCCATGAACAGATTAGGGGAAATACTTAGGCAGGCCGGGCAGGGCCGTGAAGCCCTGTAAAATCTGCAAGATGTGCAATTTACAAATCTCTTGCTTTTGATATGGGCCATCTGGTAAACTAGTTATCGACACATCAGAATCGCGGTCACATAAGGGCTGTATTGTTGCCGTAGATAAGGCGCTTGTACGGCATCAAGCGCATCGCCCATGCAGTAGTTGGGAGCATGCATATGAACTGCTCAAAACGCCGGCGCGGATTCACATTGATCGAAGTCCTGGTCGTCGTAGCTATTATCGCCTTGCTGGTGGCGATCCTGTTACCCTCACTGGCTCGGGCACGCGAACAGGCCCGCGGCCAGGTATGCAAATACAACCAGAAACAGATCCTGAGCGGCATGAACATGTACATCACGGAGTGGAAGAGGCTTCCGTGCACCCAATCCATCCTGTACGTGAATGGCTACACCTACGGCCTGGGCGCCCGCGGGCCGATCAACCCGGTCTGGGATGGCGCCTTGTCAGGTTATACCGATGAGAACGATCCGAGGTTTATCGAGGACGTGCCCACGCGCGGCACCCTCTTCAAGAACGTTAAAAGCGCCGAAGTGTACCTCTGTCCAAACCAGAAAAAGGGGAAAGCCATGCCCCCCGAACAGAATCGGTACGGGGACGGCGGCAACGGCAGGTCCAGCTACTCGATGAATGCCTATATCGGTTTCAAGACGCCCGAATCCATGCGCCGCCCAGCTAATCCCTCCGGATGGAAGGTACGCAGAAGCGCGACAAGCGGAGATATCCGAACCATCTATACCGGAGCCATCTGGTCGCCCTCGGTGATGTTCACCCTGGTGGAAGAGCACCCCTATCACGGCACCGCCTCAAACCCCTCGACGATTCCGAACCTCGAAGGAAACTTCAACGTGATTGACCGGGTTGTCGCCCGGCACAGTGTCATGCCTGGCGACAAAGCCCGCAGCAATATCGGGTATCTTGACACCCACGTGGAATCGCCGCTTCTGCCGATCACCACCGACGCTTATCAGCTTTTCAACAAGATCGGTTTCCCCTCCACGGACGGTCGATTCGTGGGCGAGTATTACGGCACCGACCACCAGGTGTCCAATAATCCGACAGGCGTATTCCTTTACAAAATGAATTGAAAACAGAACTCCTGTTGGTGGCATTTGGCTTGCAATGGCCAGGGCAAGACGGTATAGTTGAGCTGTACGCGATCCAGCACTTTTTGATTTAGAGGGAAAAGAAGTGGCATGGCTGGGTAAATGTTTGAAACCGGTCATACCCTCCAAACCGAAGCTTCCGAGAGGCCACATCGTTCCGGTTGAGGGGGAAGAAAACGCGGCTCCCCGCCTTCTGCGGCGAGGAAGGGTTAATCTTTGAGCGAGTCTCGTTCGATCGGAGAGGATCTGAACGCAACATTTCGCCTACTCACTTTCAGAAAGGAGCAAGCGTATGAAAGGGTTCTGGAGGTTCGGATTGGCCATTTCGGCCGGACTCTGCCTTTGTGCGAGCACGGCCTTGGCCAATGTTTACCCATCGGCCGTCGTGCTCGACACGAGCTCGGCCGGAACTACTTGTGGCACGGCCAAGGTCACCTTCGTTCTCAACGAGAACGCTGATGGAGATGGTGTGTCCCCGGGCCTCAAAATTGAGGTCTTGAACGCATCAAACGCGGTCGTGCGCACCGTCAACATCGCCCGGGCCCTTCGCGGTACCCACACTTTCCAGTGGGATGGCCGTGACGACGCGGGCAATCCCCTGTCAGGGACCTTCAAATTCCGCATCACCGCCACCGACAACGGCTACACCACCTGGACTCAGATCGACGGCAATCCTGCCACCCAGGCGACTCACTTCGAGCGTCCCCTGGGCGTGGCCGTCAACAAAAACCCGGCCAGCCCGAACTACGGCAAGATCTACGTCTGCCAGGCGACCGCTCTCTCTACAGCTTCCGGCCGGACCATGCAGGACGGCATCTACATGCTCAACGCGGATATCACCGATGCCGGCTTTTCCGATGGCGGTGTGGACTGGTCAGATACCGCCTCTGCCACCGCCGGGACGCCTCTCCGTTGCGTCGTCGGCCCCGATGATCATCTGTACGTCATCCATTACAAAAACGATGATGTCTATGAATTCAGCGCGGACATGAGCACCGCTTGGGTGGTCGTGGGTCGCAGCAATGGCAACTTCACCAGCAATCAATGGGTCCGCGGCGTGTGGGTGACAGGCACTCAGGCCACCGGTGATCGGGTCATCTACCTGGTCAACTCAAACTACAATGACGTCGAGCGCAAGGGAGTGATCCGCTATACGCTGGGCGGGGCCGCCACGGCAACGGGCCTCGGTGAACAGTACGTCGCGCGCGCTTACTTCAGCTACTATCCCTATGACATCGCCTTCGATTCGGCCGGAAACTGCTACGTGAGCCATTACCGGGCCAACCCCAATATCATTGCGCCCCTCGCGAAATTTGCTCCGAGCACGACTCTGCCCATCACCACCCCGGTCTGGGAGGCCTCCCGTACCTATACCTACCCCGAAGGCCACGACATCTGTGAAGAGCGTGGATGGGTAGCCTACGGTCACTACTCGGATGGCAACGTCTACTTCTTCAGCATGGCCGACGGCAGCTTCATTCAGAACTTCAAGTCTGGAAGCCGCATCCGCGACATAGCTTTCGACGCCGCGGGCAACGTGTACACGGTGGACAACACCGTCGAACGGCTGCGGGTCTGGTCGCCGCCCGACGGCCCCAACTCGAAGGACATCACGACTGCCACGTTCACTATCACCAAGAACAGCGGCGGCCCGACCATCACGGACCAGCCCGACGACGTGGTCGTCCTCCTGAACACCACCGCCACCTTCACCGTGACAGCCACCGGGTCCAATGTCACCTATCAGTGGCTGCGTAACGGTGCGGTGATTAGTGGGGCGACCTCGAACGTCCTCTCCTTCAACGCGACCGCCGCCGATGCGGGCGCCATCTACACCTGCCGCGTCTGCGACGACAACGGTGTGGTGGTCAGCGACCCGGCCATCCTGTACGTGGGCGTCACTATCTTCCAGCATCCGCTCGGCAAGATGATGTGCGCCAACGCGTCCAACACGCTCAGCGTCGTCGCCCAGGGAGTCGGCACGTTGAGCTATCAATGGCAGAAGTACAACAGCACGACGGCCGCCTGGGAAAACCTGAGCGATGGATCGGGCATTTCCGGGACCACAACCTCTACCCTGACTTTCAATCCAACCACCACCGCTCACGCCGGCCAGTATCGCGTGATCATTACCGATAGCGCCGACCCGGCCAATCCGGTCACCAGTAATGCGGCCACCCTCACGGTGAGCACTGGTCCGACCATCCAGCACGTCGGCTACGGCAACGGCGCACTGGCTGTTGGCGCGAGCCACACCATGACCTGCTACGCATCGGGCAGTGGAGTCCTTTCGTATCAGTGGAAGAAGGATGGCGTCCCCATCCCCGGGGCCACGCAAGCCAGCTATCGGATCACCAATGCCACCTGCTACGAGCACAGCGGCCTCTATTCCTGCGCGGTCACCGACAGTTGCGGAACCACCGAGCGCAGCACCGACATCAACGGCGCGGAGGCCCGGGTGACGGTTGGCGCGGGCCTGGAAGTCTGCGGCAATCAACTCGACGATGACTGCGACGGCCTGACGGACTGCGAAGATCCGGACTGCAACAACGACCCCAACTGCATCCCCGAGTGCCAGCACCAGCCGTTTGCCGATGCTGATGGCGACGGCGACGTGGACCAGGCCGACTTTGGCGAATTCCAGAGGTGCTTCACGGGCGAAGGCGGCGGTCTGATCGATGACTCCTGCTATTGCTTCGACCGCTCCGGCGACGGCGATGTGGACGTGGAAGATCTGCTGCTGTTCGATGCCTGTGTCAGCGGACCGTCTATCCCCGCGGACATCCATTGCGACGACTACCCGACCGGCGACGTGGTCATTAACGAGTTCACCTACGACATGCTCACGGCTTTGGGCGGCAACGCCACCGATGATCGCGAGTTTGTCGAACTCTACAACCGCGGCACGACGCCGGTGGACATTTCCGGGTGGTTGTTGCGGGCGTCCGATACGGTGGCCCCGCCTGGAGACAACAACCGCGACTTCATCATTCCGCACGGGACCATCCTGAATCCCGGCGATTACTACGTGATCGGCTCGGGCCTGGTCTCCAACGTGGATATGATCGTTTCCCCGCAGACGGATATCTGGGAAAACGAGAACGAAGCGCTGGAGCTGTACGACCGTAACCGCGATCTCAAGGATGCGGTGGTCTACAACGGCTATCTCGGCGCGGTCGCCGTGGGGTTCCCCGAGGGTCGCATCTGGGGCCGGCTCGAGATGGTCCTGGGCAGCAACATGAGCGTCTCCCGGTACCTGGATGGGCTGGATACCAACAACAACGGGCGGGACTTCGGCCTTCGGCCGCAAACGCCCGGCGCCAGCAACAAGGGCGATGCGTCGTTCATGAGCGTCTACGTTCCGCCGAATGTGGACAGCATGAGCGTCGGCGCAGACGTACCCGGCCGGCTGGGCACGTTCGTCAATGCCCGGGTGATCAACCCGACGGCGGTGGATGAACCCGCCCCGCCGCACAATCCGAACGTGATTCCGGCCTCACCGCAGGGCGGCAACGCGATCGTGGCCTGGGATCCCGCCGGCGGTGGGAACAGCATCCATTCGATCAACCTGTTCAACGGCGATGGCGGGTATGACCTCTGGGTGTATTTCGACACCAACCCGATTCCCGATGAAACCCCGGGCGCCGAGACGACCTACTTCGGCATCATGGGGACCACCTCCACGTTGAACGGCGTGGTCTCTTCGGCGACGTTCTACCCCAACCTGCCCGATCCCGAGGGCTTGCTGCTGGGTGATTCGGTCACCGCCAACAGCAGCACCGGTCTGGCGTGGGTCTATAACAAGAACCACGGCGGCCAGACCCGCAAGCTCTACCTGGTGGACGCCAAGGACGGCGGCGACAGCAGCCCGGGCACGGGCGGCCAGCACTGGAGCGTCCTTGCGACCATCGACATGAGCACGGTGCCCTCCGGCTGGTATCGGCTGAGCCTCAGCTACAACGGTACGACCGGGGCCGTGTCCGGTACGTTCGATACGCAGACGTTCAACGGTACCACCACCCCCGGCCTGGTGGGCAGCTTCTACATCGGGTACTTTGAGACCTATTCCACATCGGCAGTGCCTCTGACCGCGCGACCGCCGACGTTTGATCTTCGGCAGTAAGCCGGGCAGAGCAGTCTGTCCCCTTTGATCTCTTGCGGAGCCCGATCGGCGCGAGCCGGTCGGGCTCCGCTGTTGCGCCCCCGGGTGTCCCATCCGGCCGGAGTACCCCGCCTCTTCAGAAGGTGAGCTACTCCGAACACGCGAAGATTCAAGCGACCAGCAGCGGGGCAACCAACAACCGGGTAGAAACCTGCCCAAGTTTGCAACAGAAACCGCATCAGGGGAGCGCTGCAGGCTGTGAGTATTGGGCGGAAGGAGGCGCGGTAACGATCAGGAGCGGCACGCCCCCGAGCTCAAACGACGCCTGAGGGAGTTCCTTGGTGCGATGTTCGTCGATGAGGCGGTAAAAAAGAGGGAGCGGGCCAATAACACCCTTCCGTGTTTCGGGCCGGAGAGGGGATACTACAGCGGAAAGGCTTGATCGTTATTGGCCCGCCGTACAGACCAGGGGTGGTCTGTTGTCCGTTATTTCTCCACCACCGACAAAGGTCCCAGCAAGCAATGTGCCGCCCGCCATTTCGACCCGGCGGCTTCTTCAGTGACGTTCGGCAAGCCCCGAGGGCAAACATACAGCGGCATATCCCACAGGGGCCCCGTCTGTTGCCCCACAGGTTTCAGCGGCATTGAACTGAACGGATAATCGAGCTGCGTTGACCAGAGGCTCCACCGGCCAAACCGAGGTCCTATCGAAAGGCTCCGCTCGAAAGCTCGGAGGCGCGGGGCGGGCAGTTACTCCCCTGCGCCTCCTCGTGCCGTATGAGGCGGCGAAGTCCGAACAGGGCCCGGTCTTTCTCTTTGGCTTCCACCATCACGTCGGCATCGCGCCCGTTGAGAGCTTCGGCCAGCGTGCGCCAGTCCTCCGGGGCGATGTAGTCGGCGTGGGCCCCTGCTGACTTAGCCGCGGCCTGGCTGGAGATGTGGATCTTGGGGCGGCCCGACCAGGTGGGTAAGGCCAGGGCCAGTGCGGCCGGCAGAGTCAGTCGGCCAGGATTGAGGCGGTGATGGAAGGCGTCCACGAGGACGGGAACGCCGAGCGCTCCGGCAGGGACGACGACCTCCTCGACGGTCCAGGTCCGCTCGTCGTTTTCGAGGGCCAGGAAGCGCAGGATCTCCTGTTCGCCGCGGAGCACTTCGACGAAACGGCGGACAGTCGCATCCTTGTGGCCATAAGCGCCACCGAGGTGCAGGATCAGAACGCCCTCTTTGGCGTCCAGCAGAGAGAGCACACGGGCACTGTAGCGCAGCTCGGCCAGGCTGGCCTCGACCACTTGAGGATTGGGGCTGGCGGGGTTGACGTACTGGCCGGGGTGCATGGAGAGACGGTGGCCAAGGTCTCGGATGAGGGCCTGGAGCCTCTGGAAACGCGGTGCGTGCTCGACGGCCCAGTCGTAGGGGAAAAGCGGATGAGAGGCAAAGGGGACCAGGCTCGAACCGATACGGAAGACCTCGATGCCGCGTTGGGCGTTCCAGCGAAGGATGGTTTCGAGATTGGCAAGGTTCTTCTCGACGATAGGGTAGACCCTGGCCTTGTCAGACACGCCCGCCAGCCGGAGGGTATGGCTGGTCGATGCGGGTATGACGAGGTTCTGGCAGGGATAGCCGAGACGGATCACGAGGAGCCGGGCTCCGGTTGGTCGACAGCTATCAGTCTCCAGTCCCCGGTTTTGGGGTTGTCCCCTATGGAATGGTAGTCGGCGGCCGGCAGTCAGCAATCAGCGGTCATACTTTTATCTGCCGGCTCGCCGTTTAAGTCTCATCAGCTTACCAGTCGCCGGTCTCGTGGGCGGCCCAGGCGCAGCCGGCGGCGCCGATGAAGCCGGCGTCGTTACCCAGGGTGGCGAAGCGGATGTCGGGGAAGTCGTCGAGCAACTCCCAGGTCAGCTCGCGGAAGTGGCGGCGGATGGGTTCCAGCAGGAAATCGCCGGCCGCGATCAGACCTCCGGCCATGACCACGCGCTCGGGGTTGGTGACGTGCTGCATGGTGACGGTGGCTACCGCGAGGTAGTAACAGGCATCGTGCCAGACCTTATTGGCGACCTCGTCACCGGCCTTGGCGGCCTCGACGATGTGTTCGGCCATGAGCATCTGGCCGGCGTCCATGCGCTGCTTGAGGACGCTGGGCTGGCCGGCCTTGATGAGATCTTCAGCGTGACGGGCGAGGAAATAGGCGGAGGAATAGGCCTCCACGCAGCCAAGCTGACCACAGGAACACCGCCGGCCGCCGGGGTTCACGATGATGTGGCCGAGCTCGGCTCCGTTTTCGAAATAACCGCGGATCAGCCGGCCATTGACGATGGCGCCCCCACCGACCCCGGTACCCAGGGTGAACATGACCAGGTCGGTGACGCCCTTTCCGGCGCCGGCCCAGTACTCACCCCAGGCGGCGGCGTTGGCGTCGTTCTCCAGCGTGCAGCGGATGCCGGTGCGTTCGGTCATGATCCGGCGGATGGGGGTGTTCTTGAGACTGGGCAGATTGCCGGGGTTAATGATCATGCCCTGCCGGTGGCTCAGCGGGCCGGGAGAACCGATGCCGATGCCGACCACCTCGTCACGCGGCACGCCGGCCTCCCGGATGGCCCGCTCGGCGGCGCCGACGATGTTGTTGACTACGACCTCGTTCCCCTTATCCACCTCGGTGGGGACGCTGAAGCTGCACAAAATGCGGGCCTGGTCATCAAGCAGACCGGCCTTGATGTTGGTTCCGCCTAAATCCACACCGACGCAATAGCCTTTGCCCATGTCTCACCTCGTGTAAGCTTCTGACGGGAGGCATTTTAATGCGGCGCGGCCTGGAGGGCAAAGTGCGGCGGAGAGGTGGAGCGATGGTGAGTGGGAGAGTGTGAGAGTATGAGCGTATGAGAGATGGAGAGAGGGAGAGAGGAAACGGGGTGACAAGGGGACACGGAGACAAGGGGACAAGGGGATAGGGGAGAGAGGGACGGCGCAGAGAATGTCTAATGTCCAATGCCTAATGACTAAGGACCAAGAACCAAGGACCAAGAACCCACCCACCAACAACTGACCAAAGGACCACTGACCCAACAACTGACAACTAACAACTGACAACTAACCACCATTCCATTGACGGTAGCTGGCAGACAGGATAAAAAACGTCTCCGTACTTACAGCTTCTCGAAACAAGCACTCTCAACGACACCCTTGCGGAGGTGCACGTGCGAAATAACCCGAAGATGAGGCGACGGGATTTTCTACGGCGACTTGGAGGGGGAGCGGCCGTGGCCGCAGTCGGTCCGGCGGTTCTCCGGCCAGCGCGGGCCTACGCGCGACTGGGGGCCAATGAGAAGATCATCCTGGGCGTGATCGGCACGGGGGGCATGGGCACACGGCATCTCGAGGCCCTGTCCGTCAATCCGAATTGCACGGTGGCGGCCGTCTGCGACGTGTTCCGGCCGCGCTACGAGAACGCCATCGACGTCGTGGGCAAGCTCTCGGGCAAGGCTCCGAAAGGTTACCAGGACTTCCGCAAGGTACTGGATCGCAAGGACATCGACGCCATCTTCGTGCCCACGCCGGACCATTGGCACCCGCTGATCACCATCATGGGCTGCGAGGCGGGCAAGGATGTGTACGTCGAGAAGCCCGCCTGCCCCACCGTGGCCGAGGGGCGGGCCATGATCAACGCCGCCCGACGATACGGACGGATCGTCCAGCTCGGCACGCAGCAGCGGTCCATGACCATCTTCCAGGAGGCCATGAACGTCATCCACTCCGGCCGGCTGGGCCCGATCACCTCGGCGACGGCCTGGATCGGGACCAACGGCTGGGGCGCAGGCGAATCGCCGGGACCAGTGCCCGAGGGGCTCGACTGGGACATGTGGCTGGGACCGGCGCCGTGGGCCCCCTACTCGCCGCAACGGCATTACGGCTTCATGGGCTGCCACGACTACGCCCGCGGCGGACAGTTGACCAACTGGGGGGTACACCTGATCGACATTGTTCATTGGGGGATCGGACGCGAGAAGCCACTGTCCGTCCAGGCCGTCGGCGGGAACTATCTGGGCGGCGCGGGCGCCGACAATTACGACAATATCGAAGTGCTCTTCGAGTATGAGGGCTGCACCGTCACCTGGGAGCAGCGGCACAACAGCGTCTATGCCGGCCACGCCTATGGCATCAAGTTCAACGGCACCAAAGGCGAGCTGATAGTAGACCGCAACACCTTTGACGTGTTCCCCGAGAGCCTGGGCATCAAGCGGTACGTCGGTGAGCCGGAGCGGAGCTGGGCCCACCCGCCCCACCATGACAACTTCTTCGAGTGCATCAAGACGCGCAAGCGGCCGGCGGCGGAGATCGAACAGGGCGTGCGCTCAACGGTCGCCGTGCTGCTGGCTGGGATCGCGCTGAAAGTCCGGCGAAAGCTGAACTGGGACGCGGAAGCGGAGCGCTTCATCGGCGACGAACAGGCCAACCGGTATCTCTCGCGGCCGTATCGCGCGCCGTGGCATCTTTGATGCAGCGCGAACAGCGCCGCTGCCGTGCAGAGGGTTCAGGGTTCAGCGTTCAGGTTCAAATGCAGGATCGGGAGTGTTCCCAATGAGATATACATGCTGGATGGCGGTTGCGATCGTGGCCCTGTCGCTGGGGGCGGTGGCGGCCTGGGGTTCCACGACGGACGCGCTGATTGCGGACCTGGCCGGGCAGGACGAGGTGGCCCGGGCCCGGGCGCGGCAGTTGCTTCCACGCGGGGACATCGTGGCGGCCACGCCGAAGGTTGTCGCGCTGGTCGGGCACGAGAACCAGGCCATATGGCGGGCGGCGTTCAATGTGCTCATGGATTTTTCGGCCGAGGTATCGGTGCCGGGGCGTGAAGCCGAGCGCGCGGAAGTCGCCAGGCAGATCATGACGCTGATCGCCTCGGAACAGCCGCAGCCGGTCCGGGAGCGCGGATTGAGACTGCTGCCCTTGGTCGTACCGGCGGGGTTCGGCGTGGGGCCGATGGCCGCCCTGCTGGCAGAAGACAATCCGATCCTGCGGGAGAAGGCCCGGGCCGCGCTGGAAGAAACGGGCACGCCGGAGGCAGCCGGGGCGCTGCGGGCATTCCTGCCCAAGGCCCGGCCGGAGTTCCAGTGCGCGATTCTGAATTCACTGGGCATACTGAAGGACGCGGACAGCCTCCCGGCCATCGAGGAGCTCACGAAAAGCCCCGACGCCAAAGTGCGGGCGGCGGCGGCACGCGCCCTGGCCTGGACGGGGGACCCGTTCCGGCTGGCGGCCGTGAAGCGCGTCATGAAAACCGCGGATGAGGCCACCCGAAGCGAGGTCCAGGATGCATTCGTGCGGCTGGTCAACGCGATCGAAGAGCGAGGTGGCAATTGGGAAATCGCCGTGGCGATCTACCTGGACCTGCTCGGGTCGCCCGATCCGGTCTTGAAGCAGGCCGGATTTGCGGGACTGGGGCGAATCGGCGACAGCTCCTGCGTGGGGAAAATGCTGGCCACCCTCCACGAGGCGGAAGCCCCCGTCCTGCAGGTGGGCCTGGATGCGCTTCGCCGGATGCAGGGAGTGGATGTGACCCGGGCCCTGGTAACGGCCTATCCGGACCAGCCGGCCGCGCTGCGGGTGGCCCTGCTGGAGGCATTGGGCTCGAAAAAACACCCGATGGTACTGCCGATCCTCACGGACGCGGCCAAGTCGTCAGATCCGGCTTTACGGGCGGCGGCGTTGAATGCCCTGGGCGAGACGGAATTGCTTGCGGCCGTACCTGTGTTGATAGAGGCCACCGGGCGGGATGAATCAGCCGGGGCAGCGCGTCCGGCATGGGCCGGCATCCTGAGGATCGCCGATGCCCTGAGGGCACAGGGCAAGAAGAAGGAGGCCGGGCAGGCATATCTGGCGGCGGCGGAAGCAATTCGCACCAACGATGAGTGGCGGTCGGTATTGCAGGGCATTACGGCGTGCCCGGTGCCGGAGGCCCTGCCGGTCGTCCAGCGAGCAGCGCAGATCCAGGAACTGAAGGCCCCGACAGCACAGGCCCTGGTAGCCGTGGGCGAGGCCCTGACGGCAGCAAAGCGCAGCAAGGAGGCGATCGCCGCGTTCGAGGCGGCACGGGAACTGGATAACTCGTCGGAGATGACGAAGCGGATCGCGGCGGGCCTGCGCAAGGCGGGGGCAGCGGCGGACGCGGCCGCCATGCTGGGGCTGCTTACCAACTGGTGGGTAGTCGGCCCGTTTGAGCTGGGCGAGAACAACGCCGGCTGGGACAAGGCCTACGTGGGCGAGCCGGACGTGAGCCTCACCGCGCGCTACATGACCGGCAAACGGCGCGTGGAGTGGCAACCGGTCAAAGCCAGCGATGATCGCGGCGTGATCAACCTGCACAAGCCCCTGGGGCCGGGCGATAACCGGATCGGGTATGCGTACACGGAGGTGGAAGTGGCCCAGGATACGGACGCCCTGCTGCTGCTGGGCGTGGACGACAGCGAGCGCGTGTGGGTGAACGGGGAGAAGGTCTTCGAGCTGTTCGTACCACGCGGGATGACGCCCGACCAGGACAAGATCCCGGTCAAGCTCAAGGCGGGCAGGAACACCATCCTGCTGAAGATCTGGCAGAACACGCTGGGGTGGGAGTTCTGCGCCCGGCTGACATTGCCGGACGGCCGGCCGGTGGAGTTCACGCAGAAGAAGTAATAAAGGGTTCAGGGTTCAGGGTTCAGAGGTTGGGGTTCAGGGTTTGAGGTTGGGGTCAGCGAGGCGGTAGTACCGCACGAGAGGATAGCTGAATGAAACGTAGTCAACTTGGCGTCCTTGGCGTCCTGGCGGTTCAGTTCCTTTGCCCCATGGGGGTGTACGGCGGCGAAGGCAACGTACCCAACGCCCCGTTGGTATGGGAGCGTATTCGCATCGGCGACGTGATCTACGAGGCGGGTTCGATCTTTGATGTGAACAAGGACAAGGTCCTGGATATCGTGACCGGCGAATACTGGTTCGAGGGGCCAGCGTTCACGAAGCGGCACAAGATCTGCGACTACGCGCGGGTCGATGATTATTACGATGGTTTTTCCGACTACCCGATGGACGTGAACGGTGACGGGTATGAGGACATCATCACCGGTGGATGGTGGAACAGCACGCTGCGCTGGCTTGAAAACCCGCAGGGCCGGCCGGAGCGATGGAAGGTCCACGACATCGACAAATGCGGCAACGTGGAGACGACGCGCTTCTGGGACGTAGACGGCGACGGGCGCGTCGAAGCCATCCCCAACGCGGGCGGGAACCTGATCGCGTATCGGCTGGTGGTGGATGCGAACGGTAAGGGCACGGGCAAGTTTACCCGGCACGTGCTCAAGACCGGCGGCGTCGGCCACGGACTGGGGTTTGGCGACGTGAACGGCGACGGACGGGGCGATTTCGTCACCCCGGACGGATGGCTGGAAGCACCCAAGGATCCCTGGAACGAAAAATGGACCTGGCATGAGGAGTTCCACCTCGGCATGACCAGCGTACCCATCCTGGTCCACGACGTGAACGAAGACGGGAAGGCGGACCTGATCGTGGGCGTGGGTCACGACTACGGCCTGTTCTGGCTCGAACAGCAGGTGGACGCGACCGGCAAGCGGACATGGACCCGGCACGACATCGACCCCGACCGCTCGCAATACCACGATCTGGTACTGGAGGACCTCGACAACGACGGGCGGCCGGAGTTGATCACGGGAAAACGCTACCGGGCCCACGCCTTCAGCGACCCGGGCTCGCTGGACCCGTGCGGGCTGTACTATTTCAAGATCGAGGGTGGTCGGTTCCGGCGGGTAACGCTGGATTACGGTCCGGCGGCGAAGGCCAGCGGCGCGGGCATCTATCTCTGGGTGGCCGATATCGATGGGAACGGGTGGAAGGACATTCTGGCCCCCGGCAAAGATGGCGTGTACCTGTTCAAGAACATGGGGCCGCTGCGGTAATACGCTGGCAACGCTACGGGCAATGACTAATGTCTAAGCTCTAATGTCTAAAGAATGCCTAAGCCCTGATGACTGACAGGTGATCCCGACCCGTCAAGCATTAGACATTAGTCATTATGTCATTCATTAGACATTGGGCA
Organism: Phycisphaerae bacterium; assembly: GCA_012719955.1. Taxonomy (GTDB): domain Bacteria; phylum Planctomycetota; class Phycisphaerae; order UBA1845; family PWPN01; genus JAAXZI01. The sequence goes on from JAAXZI010000247.1 coordinate 17,367, forward strand.
TTCACAACCGCCGGCAGGCGCATTCCTGGACGACCGGGCCTTCAGGGGGTTTCGAGCGCCGCGCGATCCAGGCCATTCAACTTGTGCAGAAACTCCTCGAAGGCCTGCCGGCGATCGGGCGAGAGACTGTGATTCCCGTAGATCACACCATAGTAAGCGCTGACCACTTCAGTCGCGGGCCGCAGCGCCGGGTGGCGGGCAGCCACGTCGGCGGCGAATTCGGCCGGTGTCTGGTCAGGGCGGCGGCGCAGGCCCAGGGCTGAAAGCCGTCGGCACAGACGATAATAAAACACGGCGTCGCCCGCGCGCTGCCACCCCGCCCGCCGGGAGAGGATAAGCTGTCTCAGCCATCTGACGCTCCGCCAGGTCACGACCACCACCACGTAACCTATCAGCACAACGAGGGCCACAATCAGCAGGGCAAAAATCCAGTAAAGCAGCCGGTCGCGCCAGCTCATTTGCACTCGCCAGGCGAACAGTTCGTACACGAAGGCGGTCACGATGCCGAGGACGGTTGACTGGTTATGGGCGGGGCGCATGAGCCATTCGCTGAACCTGCTGAGGAGATCCTGGCGCAGGTCGGCGTCGTAAGCCAGCACAAAGTTGCCCCACGTAAACTGGATGTACTCGCCGTAATTGCGCAGCCGGGAGAGCCAGGAACCAAGGACGGCCTGGCGGTTTGCGCTGATGGGCGTCGGATCGAAGCGCACCCAGTCCTGGCCGGGAATGTAGACTTCGACCCAGGCGTGGGCATGTTTGCCGCGGACCGACCAGAAACCGCCGGTCTCATTGTAACTGTCGCACCGGTATCCGCTGACCAGGCGCGCGGGCACACCGGCGAGCTGGCACATAACCGCCATGGCCGAGGCGAAATGCTGGCAGGACCCGCTGCGGTGGCGCAGGAGGAAATCGCAGATGGGCTCGGTGCGAGGGCCCAGGGTGGGCGGGGTCAGCGTATAGGCGAAACGGGGGGATTGCAGCCACTCCACGAGGCTGCGGGCAAATTTGATCCGGTTTTCCGGCACGTCCAGCGGCCCGGCGGCCTCGATGAAAGGCGCGATGCGCTGGCGGATTTCATCCTCGCGAGGCAGCGGCGGCTCCGGCGGATGGGCCAGGATCGACCGGTGTCCGCTGCGTTCCCGCTCGGCCTGCAGGGCCTCCACAACGGCCGGCGTCATGGCGGCCGGAGACTGGATGGTCAAGCGCAACGGCCTGCGGATCGCATGACGGGCGCGAAGGCACTGGTCATCCACGCCCTTGTCGATCACGTCCAGTTCTTCGGAGCTGATGCTGCTGACGGCGACCGGCGGATAGAGGGCACACAGTACCGGGTCGCTCAGTGCGCCGGCCTCGATGGTATAGTGCTGGTTGAGCATGCCCTCGCCGGCAGATCGATCATATTCCGGCAGAAGGTTGAACTCGTCCTCGCCCAACTCTTCGCGATCGTAGCTGCGTATCCGGCCTCGCGCGAAGCGCTGCCATTCCCAGCCCTGGCGGCCCAGCCCCTTGCCCGCGTACACGTCGTAGACCCGCCCCCGCAGATAGAGCGCCTTGTCCTCGCCTGCGTAAGGGGTGCCGTCAATGTCCACTTGTACCCGCATCACGGGGCGTTCCGACTCGGTCACCGGGGCGATGTTGTCAAGCAGGAAATCCTCGGACAAGCCGGTAACGGCCAGTCCGCTCCGGCGAAGTTCCGGGCGTCCGAACATCCCGGCGCCGAAACGCGGACAAAAGGTGAAGACGGCCACGCCGAACAGCAGGGCGCACAGAGCCATGGTCGCAACGACGCTGCCCGAGGGTACAGGGGAATTCTCATAGGCGGCAATCCCCGCCGGGGCCGCTTGAATGGCCGGGAGGGTTTGAGCCGCGCGGGTGCGTTCCAGCGACAGGTTGAATCGGATCAGCAGATCGAGTCCGATGGTCACGTACACCAGCACAACGATCATAAAGATCGCGTTTCCGCTCACAATCGCGGCGACCACCAGCAGCAACAGGCAGAGAATGGCGAACAGAGCGTCGTCACGGAGGGTCTGCCGCTGAAGGAACTTGGAAGCACAGACCACGATCATGAAATGAGACAGCGCCACCACGTGGATGGACCTGAGCCAGACGAATTCGTACACCAACAGGCCGAAGGCCCCCAGGACGACCGCCCGACTGAGCACAGGCCCCAGCAATGGTTCGCGGTTGCGCGCCAGCGTCCACCCACCGACAACGATGGCCAGGATCGAGCCGGCCAGATACCACCACGCGCCCCCGGCCTGGGCCTCGGCCTGGGCCAGCGGCACCACGGCCGCGATGAGCAGAATCGCCTTTTCGACGAAGATCACCGGAATCCGACTCATGGCGACCTCCTTGCCGCCACGGGGCCGGTGAAACGGCCGGACGGCGCTTCGAAGAGCTTCTCGAAGTTCTCCGAATCGCCAATGATGGCGATCGCCGATTCCGCCCGGACTGTCAGAAGGCGGAGCACGTGCTCAAGCGTTCGGTTGTGATGGGTTGCACAGATCAGGCAACGTCCATGCCAACCACCGGACCAGCGGATGCGCGACACGAGCTGGTCGAGGCTCTGCGCCGCGCCGGGCTTGAGCAGGGCCAGTTCGTGAAGCAATCGCTGCCGATGCGACCGCCCGCCGGAAGGCGCGATCACCACCGGCGCCCCGGCGCGGGCAATGAGCCCGACGCGATGACCGCGTTCCAGGGCGTCGCAGACGGCGGTGGCGGCCAGGCTGATCGTGCCCTCGACAGCGTCATCCGGCCAGGTGTTGATCGACCGCTGCTGGCGGGAACGCCAGGAGGCGGACAGCCGGTTCAGCAGGCGTCCCGGCGGCGACGGTGAGCCGCTGAGGGGCTGACCCGGGCCGGAAGAGGAATCCTCGGGACTCTCGAACTCCGGCCAGGGATCCAGCACGATGGTCAACTGCTGGGTGCGGGCGGGCGTGTTTTCACGCACGATCAGCTCGCCCAGTCGTGCGGAGCGACGCCAATGGATCCAGCGCAAGTTGTCGCCCGGTCGATATTCCCGCACGCCGTAGAACTCTTCATGATCGTTGCTTTGCCGGCGGAGTTGGTGCGGCGCGGGCGAGTCGGGCATTCGCCGGTCGCGCCAGGGATCCCGTCGGAACCGCCCGACGGCGGGGTACACGATCAACTCGCCAGGCAGATAAAAATCGACCGAGCAGAAGAAGAGCCCGAAAGGGAATCGAGACGATACCCGCACACCCTTGAGCGCTACCAGGCCGCGGTTCGGACACAATGCGGGCAGTTCCAGCCGGCGCTCATCGCCGGCGCCCAGCGCGGTGATGAAACCAGAGGAAAATCGCGCCGACTGCGAGCCGGTGGGAATCTCGCCAACCAGCAGCGACCAGGCACGGCACCAGGCCCGCCGGCTCCGGACCAGGTAAGCGAGCGTAAAAGAACGGCCGGCCACGACCGCCATGGGCGCGATTCGCTCCACATCGACTTTGCGAACCATGAGCACCGGGCAAATGGCGCTGAGAATGACAACGCCCAGGCTGATGCCAAACAACAGGAACAGCAGGTTGGCCTCGATATTCAGGGCGGCCAAACCGACCAGCAGCACGATCGCCAGGCACAGCAGACCGCTGAAGGTGATGCGCAGACCGGCCAGGGCCGATGAACGGCGGGACGGCCCTGACTCGTGCTTGTCGGCAAGCGCGCTCATCTGCGACCCCATTCCAACCTGTCTTCAGTGGTCTCCCGGCCCCCGGTCCCCTGCTCATCCCGGCACGGGCACATTCCTGAGAATATCCGCGAGGATCTGTTCCGCACTGACCGTATGCCCGTCGTGCAGGTAGCTCTTGCTGACCACCCGGTGGGCGCAGGTAGGGATAAAGAGGCTTTTGATGTCATCCGGAACCACATAATCCCGGCCAGCCAGCAGCGCGGCGGCCTGGGCCGACCGGATCAGGGCGATCGTTCCGCGGGGTGAGACGCCCACCTCAAGGTGCTCATGATCGCGGGTGGCCTCCACCAGGTCCAGGGCGTAATGAACCAGTTTGTCGTCGATCCGCAGGCTCGGAACGCGATCCTGGATCTCCAGCAGATCATCCTTGCACATGACCGGTTCGAGCGCTTCCAGGGCCACCTGGCTGGGTTGCTCGCGAAGGATGCGCATTTCCACATCCCGCGCAGGGTAGCCGATGCGGATGCGGACGGCGAAGCGGTCAAGCTGGTTCTCGGGCAGGAAGTACGTGCCCTCAAACTCGAAGGGGTTCTGCGTGGCGATGACCAGGAACGGCAGGTCCAGGCGAAAGGTCCGGCCATCCACGCTGACCTGGGACTCGTTCATGGCTTCCAGCAGGGCTGATTGCGTGCGCGGCGTCGTGCGGTTAATTTCGTCGGCCAGGACAATATTCGCGAAGATCGGCCCCTTCTTGAACTCGAAGGAGCTGGTGGCGGTATCGTAAATACTCACCCCCAGGATGTCCGAGGGCAGCAGATCCGGCGTCAACTGGATCCGGGAAAAGGACAGGGCCAGGCTGCGGGCCAGGGATCGGGCCAGGACGGTTTTGCCGACGCCGGGCACGTCTTCGATCAGCAGGTGGCCACGGCTGATCAGGCCGACCAGGACCTGGGTGACGGCCTCCGGCTTCCCCAGAAACACACGCCCGATATTCTCGCGAAGGCGATTCAGACGGTCCAAGAGGGGATCATCCGCATGTAAAGCATTGGGCTGCATTGATTAATAGCTCCAAGTGGTCACTTCCCGGTGACCAAACCCTTTGCCACCAGGGCTGGCCGTCCGGCCCATTATAACGACTATCAGGGCTGCAAAAGAGCGAAGGCCACTTGGTGCGGAATACAGTATATTAAGTGTCGCGGAGCAAGGAACGGTGTTCGGAGGGTTCAGGCTCTTTCCAGCTCCACGGTTCCGCGAACCTGCTCGTGCGAACGGTCGGTACGGAGCCCGGCCCCGCAGAAGCACGGAGCTGTCCAAATGGAAACGGCATCAGAACTTATGGATGAGTCACCTGGGCCTCCTGTGTCGGCCATGACGCCAAGGCCTTGAAGGAGAGAGGAATGATCTTCGCTGTAAGCAGGAAAGCCGTAATCATCCTGTTGGCCGCCGGGATCAAGATCGCTCTAGCCTCGAACATCCCGGGCCAGGAAGAAGCCAACAGAACCCCGGTCGATATCCGTTTGGGCAGCGGCCTTCGGATCGTCAGCCTCAAGCCTGGAGCCGGGGGCCTTCCTCGTCTCCAGCGGATGGCGGCTTCGCGGCGTGCGGCCGGCTTCGTGGCCGGCGCCCAGGCTGTTGAGACCCCTTATGTCCGTCCCCCGCTGTTTGGTTTCTCCCCGAAGGTGGCGACGACATTTACGGACAGGAAGAAGCACACCTTCGACCAGGACATGGCCCATGTGCTATCCAGCACGCCGGGCCTTGTCGGCTCGCCGCTCAATCCGCCGGCGGAAGAGAATTTCGTGATTGGAGTTCTGGACAGCGGGGCCAACACACACCTGGTCGCCGAGCCCTATTCCGTCATCGCCGGGTTGACCGGGTTCTATCTGACTTCCAACCCCTTTGAGGCCGGCGGCGTGGGCGGCTCCCTGGAGGGACTGGTGTCAAAGCCGATCGGCCTGTTTGCCGCCGGTCTGGGGGCGGTTCAAAGCAACGGTCAACTGGATGTGAGCACCGTCGTCGGGCACTACAACGTGGCCGTCTTCGTCACCGAGGAGGTCAACTGCGGCCAGGGCGAGGTGGTCACGGCCCTGATCGGGCTTCCGCTGATGACTTTCTACAAGAGCGTCATTCGCGTCAGCGAACCGCGCGAGGTCACGGTTGGCGGGGAGACCTACCAGAGCCCCGACGTGCAGCTTCTGCCCCTGGGTACGACTCTGCCCCTGGCCCAGTTCCCGCGGGCCATCCCCATGAGCTACGCGGCCGACCTCCCCCTTCCTCCGCAGACCGCCGCGTTCAGCTATTCCATCGACTACGAAGGCTTCCCGGATTTCGATACGCCTTCCATGCCCTCAGTGCTGGCCTGGGCGTCGATATTGCCGTCTGCCGGCGTGTTCGTCGGCGAGATAGGCTTGTTGGAGGGTGAACCCGGCCCGTTGAATCCGCTCCGCTTCTTCCGCGTGCTCGTGGACACCGGCGCCCAGGCCTCCATCATCACCCCGACCACGGCCGCGAGTCTCAGCCTGGATCTGCAAAACCCGGACTTCGTTGCGGAAGTGTGCGGTGTCGGCGGCCTCCAGACGGATGTCCCCGGCTTCTACGTCGATCTGGTGCGCATTAACGCTTCTGGCGGAGCGCTCGATTTCGGGGAGGCGCCCTTCATCGTCTATGACCTTCCCGCGATCGGCGGCCCCCTGCAGGGCATTCTGGGGATGAACTTCTTCTGGAACCGCGACGTCATTTTCGACGTGGAGCCCACCACAGGGTCGGGCTTCCTGCGATTGTCCAATCCCATGGCCATGCCCTATGGCGACTTTGATCAGGACCTTGACGTGGATGAGAAGGACCTTGCAGCCTTCGTCGCCTGTATGAGCGGCCCGGCCATCCCGCAGCTCGATCCCGCCTGCGCCTGGTTCGACGCGGATCTCGACGAGGACGTGGATCAGAGCGACTTCGGTGTCTTCCAGGCCTGCATCAGCGGCAAAGGGGTCCGCGCGGACGTGAACTGCGGGCCCGCGTGGTAAACGTGTTACCCGTCTCGAACCCAACCAGCCAGCACGGCCGCGACCCCGGCGGCACGTGTGGTACGGATTCCAAATGAATCTGATGCGCAGGGTGCCCGCGTCTTCGCGCTGGGCGCCCCGCCTTTTCAGAGGTGGGGGCACGAAGATTCAACACTACAGCGCAAGGTCGTAGCGGCCGGGCCGGGTACCCGGCGAAAGCTGGGTGCCGGCCGTTTACGGGCAAAACGGCCGGTACGGAGCCCGACCGCTACAGAACTGGACGGCCAGGCCTCGGCGCGTGATTCTGGTCGAGGACATGGTTATGCTATGCCCCGGTTGGATTTGTCCACCACGGGTGCGCAAGCGCGTGCTTGCGTGTGAAAAACTGTCCTTCAGGAGCAGGAAGCTGGAAATGAGGGAATTCGGAATTTGTCTGACCATCGTAGCTTTGTCCGGTCTGGGCTGCACGCAATTCACCGGTGGCGGACACAAGGAAGGGTGTTCTGTGTCGTGCCTGGCTGCTAAAGGCCCCGCCATCGTCGCCCATCGCGGGCTGCACCATACCCTGCCGGAGAACTCGAAGGAGGCCATGCTGGCGGCGTGGAACTCCGGCATCCAGTGGTGCGAGTGTGACGTGTACCTGTCGGCGGACGGGGTGGTAGTGCTCATGCACGACGCGAAATTGGACCGCACGACAGAGGCCAAAGGCCCGATCACCGAGCGCACCTGGGCCGAGTTGAAACAAATCCGCCTGAAGAACCCGGACGGCACCCTGAGCGAATGTCGCATCCCCTCGCTGGAGGAAGTGCTGGCGGTCATGCCCAAAGGGTGCAGCATGCTCATCGAGATCAAAACCAGCGACAATGAGCCCCTGGTCCGCGAGACCCTGCGGCTGGCCAAGGGACGAAGCTGCATAATCCAGTCGTTTGACGAGGCCAACGTGCGGTATGCCATGCGGCTGGGGAACCTCCCCGTAGCCTTCCTGGCCAGCAAGCCGGAGAAGATAGAGGTCGCGCTGGCCGGCGAATGGAAGGCGATCAACATCGATTTCAAACGCATCGACGAGCAGTTGGTCGAGCGGGCCAAGGCGGCGGGCAAAGCGCGGGGCGCGTGGACGGTCAACGAGCCGGCGGACATTCAGCGCATGCTGGACCTGGGGATGGACCCGATTATTACCGATCAGCCGGAGCGGGTGCGGGAAATGGCCGCGGCGCGTGCACAATAGCCTTTCGGCAACGCGCTTCCTCACGGGCCCGAGTGCGGGCCGGTGAACCTGTAGCCGGCGAGCGGAAACACGAGCTAAAAGGGCTTGGGCCCCCGCGCCCCCCCTTTCGCCGCAGTTCCATTCATGGTAAACTTCTCGCGGTCTCAGCACTTCTTTGCAGCGAGGAGCATTCTATGAGCGCGGAACTGACTCGAAGAGATCTCGTGAAGTCGGCAATCGCCTGCACGGCTTTTTGCGTGGGCTGCAGTCAACGGCAGCCCATTTTTATGCAGCCGCAGACGACTGCCGAAGGTGCGACCCCCAAGGTGGCCGGCCTGATCAGTCCGGGCTGCCGGGGCACGAAAGTGCGGGTCGGACGGATTTACGCCGGAAAGCCCAGCGCGCACTGGCCCACCCCCACGCTGGACCTGGCCGAGGAGGTCAAGCAGTACGAGCTCCACTGCGCGTCGATGAAGGAGCTCGCCGACGTCGAGTTCGTCGGGAACAGCCTCGTCACCTCGGTTGAGGAAGCGGCCCAGGCCCGTGCAGCCATGGCTGACGTGGATGGCATCCTGATCATTCACCTGTCCATGGGCATCACTCCCATCGTGCGGGAAGTGCTGGCGGCGAACAAGCCCACGGTGCTGTTCGCCGCCCCCTACTCCGGGCACGAGTGGACCGGCTTCGGGGCGACTGTCAAGAAGCAGGAGCTCTTCGATTGCATGCTCACGTCTGACAAGACGAAGCTGGCCGCGGCGGTCCGCCCGTTCCGGGCCATTCACCACCTGCGCGAAGCGAAGATCGTGAACGTGACGGCCAGACCCTGGCCGGCCGAATGGCGCGAGGCGGTCAGCCGGAAGTTCGGAACCCAGTTCGTCACCGTCGATCGCGAACGGATGCTGAAGGCCTATGAATCCATCTCCGAGGCGGATGCCGAAACCGAGGCCCGCTGGTGGCTCAGCCATGCCAGGGCGGTAGTCGAACCTTCCACGGACGAGGTCGTGCGGTCCTGCCGGCTGGCGCTAGCCTTCGAGAAAATCCTGGACGAAGAGAATGCGACGGTCATCACCACGGACTGCTACGGGAGCATGTATCACCAGTTGCCGGCATTCCCCTGCGTGGGCAATGTGCGGCTGAACAATATGGGGTTGGGCGGCATTTGCGAATCCGATTTCCGCTCGGCCATGACCCACATCATCCTCCAGGGGCTCACCGGCAGGCCGGGGTTCATCAGCGACCCGACCATGGACGAATCCAGGGATGCGATCATCCTGGCCCACTGCCTGGGCTCCATGAAGATGGACGGTCCCGACGGCGAGATAGCCCCCTTCAAGCTGCGCAGCATCATGGAGCGTCAGGAGGGCTGCGTGCCGCAGGTGTTCATGCGCGTCGGTACGCCGGTGACCCAGGCCATCCTGGTCGGCACAGACCAGATGCCGTTCTTCACCGGGACAATTATCGAGACGCCCGATACGGAGCGCGGCTGCCGAACCAAGATCACCGTCAAGGTCGATGGCAATGCGCGGCAACTCTGGCAGAACTGGACCCCCGGCCTGCATCGGGTGACCTGTTATGGTAACGTGCGCGAAGACCTCACGCGCTTCTGCAGATTTACAGGTATTAAGATGATCGATGAGGCGGCTTGACGGGCTTCAGCGAACAGGCTCGCTGTGAGACAGCCGGGTGCACGGCCTGTGTGCCACGGCGATTGAGCCGTGCAGCACAGCTCTGCCGTTCCGCACTGCTCAAGAGCAGTGACACACACTGCGTGGAGGCGCGTCCACAGACGCCCTCAGGCACGCATGTGGTTACACAACTGACGGATGAGCTCCAGTCTCTCCCCCGTCAGCCCGTGGCCGCTATTCATCATCGATGCAGCGTTCCTCGGGAGGGCAGGCCGCGGATTCGAGTTCCTCGCCGAGGGCCTGCCAGCGCGGTTCCGGCTCGCACACGCAGCAGTCCTCCCATACTTCGACGTTATCGTGCATGGTGGTGGAACAGGCGGGCCGATCGGAGGGTGTCTCAGCGTTGGTCAATGGTTTGTCTGGGCGGTTATGGCTCATATACGGATTCCCCCGTCTGAAAGTCATGTCCGTGCGAAATCAATCATAGGCTCGTCGCCGGCCTCTGCAGAATCCGGCACATTTCTTCATCAATCGTCACAAGGCTTTCTCCGATGGGCCGGCGAAGAACCACATCGGCGATGCGGTCCAGGGGCGTTGGATCGCGATTGATGATCACCAGGGCCGAGCCGCAACGCTTCGCTTCCACAGGCAACGAGGCGGCCGGCTCCACCACGAGCGACGAACCGATGGCCAGGAAGAGGTCCGCCTCGCCGGCCAGACGCCAGGCCTCCTGAAGAACGTCCTCGGGCATGGGCTGACCGAACATGACCACGGCCGGCTTGAGCCAGTCCCGGCAGTTCGGGCATCGCGGCACCTCGTCGGACTCAGGCGAGATCTCGAAGTGCCGGCTCGCGTCTTCACGATGTTCACAGGAGATGCACTCGACCAGCCGTTGCGTGCCGTGAAGTTCAAGCACGTTGCGGGAGCCCGCGTCCCGATGCAACCCATCGATATTCTGGGTGATAACGCCTTTCAGCCGTCCGGCCGCTTCCCATTGGGCCAGCAGGCGATGCCCGACGTTGGGTAAGGCATGGGCGAAATCGGCATAGCCTGCACGCTTCATCCGCCAGTAGCGAACACGGGCCTCGTGATCATCCAGGAACTCATCGTAGTAGACGGGTTGATAACGGGTCCAGACGCCCCCCGGGCTGCGGAAATCGGGAATGCCGCTCTCGGTGCTGATGCCGGCGCCCGTGAACGCCACCGCCTGACGCGCATTAATCAGATGCCCGGCAATCCACGTAATCGGATCAGCCATGTTAGATATTGTTCACACAAGCACGGTTGAAAGCCGTGCCATTCCACTGTGCCCGGGGCGGGCATTATGGATGCTGGTTCCATTCGCCCCAGTAATTGGCCACGTCTTCAATCATGCGCTGGAAGCTCCCGAAATCAAACGGCTTGATCAGGTAACTGTTGGCGTACTCGCGATAGGCCTCGACCATATCCTTCTCCGCCTGGGAAGTGGTCAGGACGATGACCGGGATACCCCGCAAATCCTCGTCGGCCTTGAGCTGGCGGAGCACCTCGTGGCCATTGACACGCGGGAGCTTCAAATCAAGTAAAACCACATCCGGGCGGTCTTTTCCGGCATAGGGCCCCTGCCGACGCAGGTAGGCCAGCGCTGATTCGCCATCCGGTACGCGATCGATGGTCAGACCATTGGTATTATCGCGGAACTGCAGCATCACAAGTTTCGCGTGAGCATCGTTGTCCTCAACCAGCAGGAATCGTCGCTTCTTGAACATTTCCTACTCCTGATCCACCCCTATATCTAAGTGTAGGCCACATCGACGCGTGGACACACCCAGGGGGGCCGAAAATCGCCTCGATGGCCAGCGAATCGGGCTCATTGAGCCCGGCAATCCATTAAAGCCTGGCTGGCACATCGCCAATTGACTTCCCCCCCGCCGTCTTTTAGTGTGAAAAGCCGATGAAACCTTTGAGCGGACCTCGCGCATGATGCAGTGGGCATGCCAGATAGATGGAACGCACTTCCGGGCTTGCGGGGCGGCAGGATTGCTCCTGGCCCTGGCGGGCATATGTCTGGCCCCGGCCGGATGTCAACCGGGCCAGAACACCACCGGCTTCACGCTCAAGGACCTCTTCAAGCCCCCCGCGCCGTTGGCGGTCAGCACGGCACCGTCGGAGGAGCAGGCGGACACTCCCGCCCCCGGCAACCGGCTGCTGCCCGCCGCAGCTCTCCACCTCAGCTTTGACGTGTTACGAGCCCGCGTGCCGCGGGGGACATTCAGTGAGTCCGGCAAGATCTGGAACCACGTGGACGATCAGGTGATACCGGCGGACCTGGCCGCCAACCTCCAGCGCAACGGACTGCGCATCGCCCGGGGCAAGGTCACCGCCTGGCCGCCGATCAAGGCCCTGCTGGATGCGGAAAACGACATTGATGTGGCCCAGAACGCCATGGCCATCGGCAACGGGCTGCCGCTGACCATTGAGCTGGACAGTAAGAAGCAGGATCAAACCGTGTTTCTCTTCCGGCAGGACGGGACTCTGGGCGGAGCGACGCTGCCGGCCAGCATGAACCTGCTGCGGATCGAATACGCCATCCCCGTGACGGATCCTGATTCGGTGCTCCTGAGCGTGATGCCGGAGATCCGGCTCCAGACTCCGCCGCCTAAACTGACGACCGAAGGTTGGGTGGAACGGCCGATGGTCCCCCCTTCCCGGATCTTCCGGGAGCTGTCGGCACAGGTTCTGATCCGTCCCGACGAGTTCCTGGCGGTCGGACCGAGCGCGTCCGCCCACCGGGCCCATACCATCGGTTCGTTAATGCTGGGGCGGGAAATCGAGGGCCGCCGATACGAATACATGTTCTTCATTACTCCCCGAATCATCCGCAAAGAGCTTCCGGGGGCTGCAAATACCGGTCTGATTCCTGCCGCACCGCCGGCCAGTCGATAGAATACAGCATGCTTGACGCTCTGGGCCACCAATTCTTCCAGGACATGTGCATTCACGCGGGCGTTGCGCTGATCGCAACGGATGAGCAACTGCGCATCCGCTTCTGGAATCCCGCGGCCGCTCGGATGCTGGGCGGCTCGGCCGAGGCCATGCTGGGGCAGCCCATCGGTTCCATCGTGCCGGCCGAACGGCGCGCCCTGGCGGAACGGCTGTGCAGCAGGGCCCTGACGCACGCCGAGACCAGCGCGCTCGATTTTCAATATCACAATGCGGCCGGTGAGCCGATGGTCGTGGCCGTCACCATCTCGCCGGTGATTGACCCCAACGGCAGGCGAACGGGGGTTTCGGTATACGTCCGCGACGTCACCCGGCGAATGATCCTCGAGCGCGAGATGGCCGAACATCGGAAGATGTCCGCCCTGGGCTCCATGGCCGGGCAGGTGGCCCATCACTTCAACAACGTCCTGGGCGGCATTATCACCTCGCTGGACTTCGCCCAGAGCAGCGATGAGCCGGATGTGCTGCACCGGGCCATGCACACCACGATCTCGGCCCTGACCCGGGCCAACTCTATTACGCAGGGGCTGTTGGCGTTTGCAGAGGGGTACCGCGGGGCCTCGGCGATGAGCGATGTGGCGGAACTGGTCGGGCAGTTTGCCTCCGAGCTTGAACCACGACTGGCCGCTCAGAACATCCGGCTGGAGCTGGACATCGAGGCCATCGAGGCCCTCCTGCCCGCCCGGCAGATGCTGACAATTTTGGAGAATCTGACCGCCAACGCGCGCGAAGCCATGCCGGGGGGCGGCACGCTGCGAATCGAACTGCAGCTTTTCCCCGGCGAACCGAAGGGCATCCTACGGGTGATCGACACGGGCTGCGGCATTCCCCCCGAGCATCTGCCGCGCGTCTTCGAGCCATTCTTCACCACCAAGGACGCGCAGGACTCCACGTCCCCACCCGACAGAGCGGCGATTCAGTCTGGCGGCTGCTCGACCTCTCATGCCGGGATGGGCCTGGCCATCGTTCACGGCATCGTCAAAGAGATGGGCGGCTCGGTAACGGTCAGCTCTCGCCCCGGTGGCGGAACCGCCTGTTCGGTGATCTTGCCGTTGAAGCTGAAATGATTCCCCCAGCACCCGTGAAAGACCGATAATACAGACGGAATCCCGCCGCAAAATTCTTGCAGGGTCATTTTGCCGCGGTTAAGATTTGGTTCACCGTGGTGCGGTTGTTCCGGCGCAGTATTCAGCGGCTGGAGAGCGTCTCACCTGAATCCAGCGGGTTTGCTGTAGGGAAAAGCGACTGTTGCGCCGGATGTATCGTATATTCCAGGGTCGAGATTGTCAGTCCGAAAAACCGATAGATCGAGACAAGCGAGCGTGCCGGCGTTACGGTCTCCCGCGCGGTCCCGCGCTGGACGAAGTGTGCGTCCCCAAGCCCTGAAATCCCACCGGCGAACCGCCGGGGCCGCATGGGTTCCAGGACGCCAACAAAATGGAATCACGAAAACACGAAACGGGCAAGAAGTGGCCGAGCAACGGCACTTTTCATGTTTGAGTGCCTTCGTGATGAGTTGTCGTTATGTCGTTTGAC